>NZ_JBYTCJ010000002.1:0-339347 GCF_058790155.1 Neobacillus sp. FW104-15D2 | reverse complement strand
GTTCTGGACAAACCGAGAGTACTTTGTCTTATTTTTTTTGTCTACTTTTTTGCTTACACATACTTTTATACATCATCGGCGAAGCCTTGCATTCACCGGCTAAATTCGTGCATTCACCGGGCAAAATCGTGCATTTACCTGGAAAATTCGTGCATTCACCGGCTAAAGTCGTGCATATGTTTAGGAAAGTAGGGCATAAAACTTTTATAGAAGGGGTATTTTTCCTCTAAAAAGTGATTAAATGGCTGTGCTGATAGTCATTTGGTATCAAAGTGAGCAAAAATAATATCATTTTTAATAAAAAACAGAAATTGAGTAAGGTTTTTTCATAAAATTAGCCAAATTTTTTTACTAATTTATTTGAAAACCTGCAGGGGTATATTAAAAATAAGGCTCATTGTTGCCTTTCCTTAATTTGATTGAAGCAAAAGGCACGACACCTGGGGAAAGCGAGCGCCGGCAGTGAAAAATCAATGCCAAAAAAAAAGAGGTTGTCCCGTTTTTATGGGATAACCTCTAATACTTATTATGAAAAGAAGTGACCAATGAAAAGGCCAACTGTGAGTAAAAATCCGAAGATAGTATTTGTTTGAGCAGTAGCTTTCATTGCAGGCATCATTTGTAATGGCATTGTTTTACCGATAAACCCTTTTGTTGCCTTAATTGCTTTTGGGATACTAAGCAAAACGAGTGCTGCCCAGGGGGAAGCCGTTCCATTAAAAATAAGTGCCAATACCCAAAGATAAGAGAGGGTAAATGAAGCTCCCAAAAGATTAATGGCTCCTCTTCTTCCGAGAAGGATAGCAAGTGTTTTACGCCCATTTTCTTTGTCACCGTCAAGGTCACGAATGTTGTTGGATAATAAAATTAGATCAACCAGAACCATAACTGGTATTGAAACCAAGACACTAGTTTTGTCAACGAAACCTGTCTGAATAAAGAAAGAAATCAGTATAATCAGGAGCCCCATAAAAAATCCTGCAACAAGCTCTCCAAATGGTGTGTAGGCAATGGGAAGTGGACCGCCAGTATAAAAGTAGCCCGCAGCCATGCATACCAAGCCCACTAAAGCGAGCCACCAGCTGCTGTTTTGACAAATGTATATTCCTAATAAAAGGGCCAATCCGTAAAAACTAAAAGCGAGTCTAATAACAGTTTGTGGCTTTATTCCGTCACGAACAATTGCCCCGCCTATACCTACTGAATTCTCATTATCCAGTCCGCGCTTAAAATCAAAATACTCATTAAACATATTAGTAGCTGCCTGGATTAACAGACTTGCCACAAGCATCGCAATAAAAACTCCAAAATGAATTTTTCCATGTCTCCATGCAAGAGCAGTACCCAGCAATACGGGAACAAAAGCGGCAGTCAAGGTATGCGGGCGCATTAATTGCCACCAAACTTGAAATCCGCGGTTCGCTTCCACAACAGGTGATGAACTGTTCTGTAAATGTGACTGCATTAACGTTCTCTCCCTTTAATTATCTATATTTTCTTGCATTTATTGTGTATTTTTGTACTCCAAAACTAAGTTTATGGAAAGGATATCCCAGTGTCAAATACTTTTTTCCTATATACCATGGAAGGTAATTCCTTTTTGTTTGAAAAAGGCTTCATAGTGGAAAAATAAAAGAGGTAAATCTTAAAGTTTTTTAGCTCATTCGAATTTAAATCTTTAAATTCTGAATGCATAAGCAAAACTAGATCATCCGCCAAATAGACAAAGAATGCCAGGTTTTTTAATATATAATAAGGAATGAACTGGGGAATAGTGTAATCGGAGTTATTGACATAGTTACAATTGGAGTAGTATCTTAAAATAAGCTTAAAATGAATGGATAACAGCGTTTTGGCTGTTTTGGAGGGATTTTTTTGGTTACCATTCAAGAATCAGAACTTAAGGAAGGAATTTTGCTTGCCATTGACCGGGCGAAAAACGATGGAAGGCCTATTTTGGTAAGTGAGGTTCGACAAATAGCCCCAATCGATCCTTTACTATTTTATTATACAGGAAAAGAACGTTTTTATGGGGAACGGTTTTTTTGGAAAGACCCTTCGGATGAAATATACCTTGCAGGGAACGGAATAATAAACCAATTTCAGTCGGATCAGGCTACTGACCGCTTTTTTCATGTTGAAAAAGCGTGGAAGCGCTTTATTGAAAATGCGTTGATTGATAATCCTTATAAGGAAAATGGTGTTGGTCCGCTTATGTTTGGCGGATTTTCCTTCGATCCCAGCAAAGAAAAGTCCGGGCTGTGGTCCAAGTATGGAGATGCATTGTTCCATCTTTCTAAATACATGTTAAGTGTAATTAAAGGAAAAACTTATTTGACAACAAATGTTGTGTGTACACAGCATGATGATTTGTCCCTTTATCATAAAGTTATGCAAGAACGTGAGGAGCTGCTCAACTCTATACCTCTATCAATGAGTTCAGAGCTGCCCCATTTAAGCGACATGAAAGAAATTTCACCGGAGTCCTGGAAAGAAACGGTGGCTGAAATTTTGCCTGATTTAGAAAAAGGGTCATTAAAAAAAGTAGTACTTGCAAGGGAATTAAGATTGTTTTTTGAGGAACCGGCTGAACCGGAAGCAGCTTTATCCCATTTAAATAAAGCGCAGCATGAAAGCTTCATTTTCTCTTTTGAGTCTAATGGGGACAGCTTTATTGGAGCATCGCCAGAAAGATTAGTAAAAAAACAGGGAAAAAACATTTTTTCTACCTGTCTCGCCGGCTCAATTCGACGCGGGAAAACCGAGGAAGAGGACAGAGCCCTCGGTGACCAGTTATTAAGCGATCAAAAAAATCTTATTGAGCATCATTATGTTGTTGAAATGATCAGAGAAGCACTTGAGGAAACATGTAAAAGGGTAGAAATGCCGGATCAGCCTCAATTATTGAAAATCAGGGATATTCAGCATCTTTATACACCTGTTGTGGGTATATCGAAAGAAGATGCATCACTTATACAAATGGTTGAAAGGCTTCATCCTACTCCTGCACTTGGAGGTCTCCCAAAGTACGAAGCAGTGGAAAAGATCAGAAGTGTTGAGGAGCTTGACCGAGGATTTTATGCAGCGCCTCTTGGCTGGATGGATTATAAGGGAAATGGGGAATTTGCGGTAGCTATCCGTTCAGCCCTTTTGCAGGGAAAGGAAGCCTCCCTATTTGCTGGATGCGGAGTTGTATCTGATTCTGATCCTGAAAGTGAGTTTTTAGAAACAAGCTTAAAGTTTAGGCCTATGCTTAATGCGCTTGGAGGAAATCAATCATGAATCATCAGGAATCTTTAACCGCCTATACAGCAGCCTTTGTGGCTGAACTTGTTAATACAGGAGTAACCGATGTCGTCATAAGCCCTGGGTCACGTTCTACTCCCATGGCGCTTGTCATGGCAGAGCATCCTGGATTAAAAATTCATATTCATGTTGACGAGCGTTCAGCTGCCTTTTTAGCATTAGGAATTGCCAAAGCGACTGAAAGGGCTGTAGCAATATTATGTACATCCGGAACAGCAGCAGCCAATTACTTTCCAGCAGTGGCAGAGGCAAATCTTTCACGTGTCCCTTTAATTGTTATTACCGCAGACCGTCCGCATGAGCTGCGCGATGTGGGTGCACCACAGGCAATGGATCAAATTAATTTATACGGTAAGCATGTAAAGTGGTTTGCGGAGATGTCTCCTCCGGAAAAAACCAATGACATGCTTCGTTATGTCAGAACAACCTGTGCTCGTGCTGCAGCTACTGCCATTAAAGGTCCAGCGGGGCCGGTTCACCTTAATTTCCCTTTCCGTGAGCCGTTGATTCCAGACCTAAATCAAGAGACTCTTTTCCGTCTTGAAGAGAGGAAAGACCGTTATGTAAATATTCATCACAGTGAGTGGACTATTGACGATAGCCAATTTGAAGAAATAGCAAATCTCCTAAATAAGGAGGAAAAGGGGATCATTATATGTGGACAAATCTCAAGCCCGGAATTTGCCGGAGAAGTTACACGTCTTTCTGATACTCTGAACTTTCCTATTTTGGCTGATCCTTTATCCCAATTAAGGTCAGGAACGCATAACGATGAAAACATTATTGATACATATGATTCTTTTTTACGTACTGAAGATGCAAAAACAGCTCTAAAGCCTGATGTCATTCTTCGATTCGGTGCCATGCCGGTGTCAAAGGCACTTTCCATCTTCATAAAAGAAAATCATTCCGCTGTCCAATTTGTTGTTGATGGCGGAGGAGGATGGCGCGACCCAGCCGCACTGTCCACTGACATGATTTATTGTGAGGAAAGCCGCTTTTGCAAAAAAGTATCATCTCTTATTAATAAAAAACAAAACCATAGTTATCTGAATGACTGGAAAAAAGTAAATGAATTAACCAAGGCGTCCATCTCTATGGTAAAGGATTTTTCAGGTTCAAGTGAAAGCCGGCTTTTTTATCAGCTTGCCGATCTTCTTCCTGAAAAGGCATCTGTATTTGTAGGCAATAGTATGCCAATCCGTGATCTGGACAGTTATTTCCATAATAACCAAAGGCAAATTAAGGTGTTTGCCAACAGAGGAGCAAACGGTATTGATGGAACCATTTCAACAGCTCTTGGAGCAGCCCTATATTCAGGACCAATGTACCTTATATTAGGTGATTTGACCTTTTTCCATGATTTAAATGGTTTATTGGCTGCAAAGCTCTACGACATTGACTTAAATATTATTATTGTGAATAATAACGGCGGCGGCATTTTCTCCTTCCTGCCACAGGCCTCTTTGCCAAGAAACTATGAACTTCTCTTTGGCACTCCTATTGATCTTGATTTTGAGCATGTGGTACGGATGTATAACGGTAATTTTAGCAGAAGCGAAGATTGGGACCATTTCACTGCTGCGTTTCGTGAGCTATCTCCTCGGAAGGGGCTTAATGTGTTTGAAATAGTGACAAATAGGGACAAAAGCAGGGACGAACATCGAGAAATGTGGAATTCTGTTTCCCGGGAAATATCTAAATGGGTAAATGGAGAACAAAAATGAACCTTTTAGTTGAAGGTATTCATTATCATGTAGAACAATGCGGATCGGGATTTCCACTGCTGGCCCTGCATGGTTTTACGGGAAGCTGTTCAACGTGGACTCCTTTTTGCAATAATTGGGGCCAGCATTCTCGTCTGATTATGCCAGATATTATTGGTCATGGTGAAACGGAATCACCAGAAGACTACAAGCGGTATGATATCCATTCTGCCGCCAGGGATTTAAATTCCCTTTTAGATCAGTTGGGTATTGAAAGTGCCGATGTTCTTGGCTATTCAATGGGGGGACGCCTGGCATTGACTTTTGCTGTTCTCTATCCTGAAAAGGTAAGGAAATTAATCTTGGAAAGTGCATCTCCTGGTCTTGCTTCCTCGCAGGAAAGAGTAGAACGTTGTATGAAAGATGGCGAACTTGCCAACTTTATTATAGAAGAAGGCGTGCCTCCGTTTATCGAACGCTGGGGAAATATCCCCCTTTTTAAAACAATGAAGGGGATTCCAAAGGAGGCACAGGAGGCTGTCAGAGAACAGCGGCTTTTTAACAGCCCAACAGGACTTGCGAACAGCCTGCGGGGAATGGGGACAGGTTCCCAGCCTTCGTGGTGGGAAAGTTTAAAGGATATATCCTGCGAAGTCCTTTTACTGACCGGTTCTCTTGATAAGAAGTTTTGTATGATTGCTGAAAAAATGCAAAAAGAGCTGAAAAATGCACGCTGGGTTACTGTTTTAGAAAGCGGGCATGCAATTCATGTGGAGAAATCGGAAAAGTTTGGTACAATAGTTAGTGAGTTTTGTCGAATACATAATAAAGGAGGAGTTCATTTTGACAGTTGAATGGGTTGCAGAAAGAAAATATGAAGATATACTTTATGAGACTTATAATGGAATTGCAAAGGTCACCATTAATCGTCCGGAAGTTCACAATGCTTTCCGTCCAAAAACAGTTATGGAATTAATCGATGCTTTTGCCTATGCACGAGATGATGCGAGTGTAGGTGTGATTGTGCTGACAGGAGCTGGAGATAAAGCGTTCTGTTCAGGCGGTGACCAAAGAGTACGCGGTCACGGCGGCTATGTTGGTGAAGACGAGATTCCTCGTTTGAATGTTCTTGACCTTCAGCGTTTAATCCGGGTTATTCCTAAGCCGGTTATTGCTATGGTAAAGGGCTATGCAATTGGCGGGGGACATGTTCTCCATGTCGTTTGTGATTTGACCATTGCAGCAGATAATGCTCGCTTTGGACAGACAGGACCTAAAGTTGGAAGCTTTGATGCAGGATACGGCTCTGGTTATCTAGCAAGAATCGTAGGCCATAAAAAGGCTCGTGAAATTTGGTTCCTTTGCCGCCAGTATGATGCGCAGGAAGCTCTTGATATGGGTCTTGTTAACACCGTTGTTCCTCTTGATCAGGTTGAAGAGGAAACCATTAAATGGTGTGAAGAAATCCTTGAAAAGAGCCCAACAGCTATCCGATTCCTTAAAGCTGCATTTAATGCAGATACTGATGGATTGGCTGGTATCCAGCAGTTTGCCGGAGACGCAACACTGCTTTATTACACAACGGATGAGGCAAAAGAGGGAAGGGATGCGTTCAAGGAAAAACGCAAACCAGACTTTGGCCAATTCCCTCGTTTTCCTTAATGAAAAATGCAAGTGCGATAGGCAACAACAAACAGCTTGGTGGATTTTCCATCGAGCTGTTTTTGCCTATAAAATAAAAATCGGCGCATATACATAGGAATTCAGCGCATAAGATCCATAAATCGGCGCATAGAGATAGGAATTCCGTGCATAAGATCCATAAGTCGGCGCGTAGACATAGGAATTCTGCGCATAAGATCCATAAGTCGGCGCATTGAGATAGGAATTCTGCGCGCAAGATCCATAAATCGCGCGTAAACTACGGAATTTCGCCCGCAAGGTCCATAACAGTTAAATGATTAAATTATGTGATGGTGATAAATCAAATGAATCAAGAATTGATGCCAAACTTTTTGAAAAAAAGAGCGTTTCTTACACCTGACAGAATAGCTTTATATTTTGATGGACAGGCTCTGTCATTTAAAGATTTATATGACAAATCCTTTGAAACTGCAGGCAGGCTTACAGCTTTCGGAGTAAAGAAGAAGAGCTTTACTGGAATTCTGCTGACAAATCATATTGATACAGTATTTATTTTATTTGCCCTGCAATTAATCGGGGCCCGCGCGGTGATGCTTAATAACAGGCTTTCTGCGAGAGAATTGGAATGGCAGCTGAAAGATTCTAAAACTGACATTGTCATTGCCGATGCTTCTTTTTCTGTAACAGAAAGCCTTAAACGGAGCCAACTTGGTCAATGCAATATAGTCACTAAAGAAGAACTTTGGAGTAAATCAGCTGAAATCTTTAAGGCAGAGGAAGAGATTGATTTAGCCGACATTTGCACCATTATGTATACATCGGGAACAACAGGCAACCCAAAGGGCGTTATACAAACGTATGGAAACCACTGGTGGAGTGCAACAGGGTCTGCTTTGAATCTAGGAGTTATGGACTCCGATTGTTGGCTTTGTGCGGTTCCTATCTTCCATATAAGCGGTTTTTCTATTCTTATGCGGAGTGTTATATATGGAATGAGCATCGTCCTTCATGAAAGCTTTGATGTTTTAAAAACGCTAAGTGATATAGAACAGAAAAGGGTCACCATCATGTCGGTGGTCTCAACAATGCTTACGAGGATAACGGATTACCTCAATGGTGAACATCTTCCAGCACATTTTCGCTGTATGCTGCTTGGCGGAGGACCAGCTCCCCTTCCGCTGCTTGAGACTTGTGCCGACTTTGGTATCCCCGTTTTTCAGTCGTATGGAATGACGGAAACTTCTTCTCAGATTGTTACCCTCGCTCCTGAGTACAGTCTTGCCAAACTGGGATCAGCAGGAAAAACTCTATTTCCTTCACAAATAAATATTCTTACGACCGAAGGAAAAAATGCTCAGCCAGGAGAAGCAGGAGAAATTATTGTAAAAGGGCCAAATGTAACGCCAGGTTATTTGTATAGGGAAGATGCAACAAAAGAAAAGTTCAGGAATGGCTGGCTTCATACCGGGGATATAGGATATCTGGACGAAGAAGGATTTTTATTTGTCTTGGACCGCCGTGATGATTTAATTATTTCTGGGGGAGAAAATATTTATCCCGCGGAACTAGAGGGAATACTCTTGGGTCATTCTGGAGTGACGGAAGCCGGGGTTATCGGTATACCTGATGAGAAATGGGGCCAGGTACCAGCAGCTTACGTTGTCATAAGAGAAAGTGCTGATGTGACTGAAGAGGAGTTAATTGAGTTTTGTTCCATCCGAATGGCAAGATATAAAGTTCCAAAAGAAATTCATACAATTGAAGAACTTCCGCGCAACGCAGCTAAAAAACTTTTAAGAAGAAAATTAAGAGAGCTGTGGGAAGCCGGAAGGGAGAAATAATGAAGATTTCTTCAATTATTTTGTATGTTATTCAAATGCCGCTTAAAGCTCCTTTTACCACCCATTTAGGCACTGTATCGGAGAGAGAAGGCATCATTATTGAGGTCATTGATGAGGATGCCATCAGAGGCTTTGGTGAGGGCGTTGCCTTCTCTTCTCCCTGGTATACAGAGGAAACCGTTAAAACCTCACTTCATGTAATAGAGGATTTTCTAATTCCTCTTATTCTTAACAAAGAAATCAGCCATCCTAAAGAACTGTTAAGCATCCTGGAGCCCATCAGAGGAAATCATATGGCGAAGTCTGCCCTTGAAACAGCAGTTTGGGATTTGTATGCTAAAAGAAGTGAACAGCCGCTATCAAGGCTTCTTGGAGGCACTAGTGATAGCATACCCTCAGGTGTTGTGGTTGCAACGGCAAGTATCGCTGAGGCACTCTCTCAAATAGAGACTAATTTGGCAGAAGGCTATCGCAGATTCAAAGTGAAAATTCAGCCAGGCAGGGATGTTGAGCTGATCTCAGAAATACGGCGCCAATATCCTGATCTTCCGTTGATGGCGGACGCCAATTCAGCCTATAGTCTTTCGGATGTAGAGCGATTAAAGGCTTTGGATGAGTACAATCTAATGATGATCGAACAGCCGTTGGGTTTTGATGATATAATCGACCATGCCTGCTTGCAGAAGTCAATTCGCACGCCTATTTGTCTCGATGAAAGCATCCATTCTCTTGAAGATGCGAGGGTGGCGATAGAACTCGGCAGCTGTAAAATTATTAATATTAAAATGGGCCGCGTGGGCGGGCTGACTGAGGCTAAACGTATACACGATTATTGTCTGGAAAAAGAAATTGATGTATGGGCTGGAGGAATGATTGAATTTGGAATATCAAGAGCCCATAATATAGCTCTTGCCTCTCTGCCTGGATTTACGATTCCTGGCGATATATCTTCTTCTAGCAGATTCTGGGAGGAAGATATAATATTGCCGGAGGTTATTGTTGAAAACGGATATATTAAAGTTCCTCAAGAAGCGGGAATTGGATTTGATATAAATCAAAAAAGGCTTCAGGAAGTGACCGTTTTAAAAAAGATCTATAAAAATTAAACGGCCTCTGTCAGTCGAAGATCTATAGACGAACCATCACAGCCAGGGATCTATGAAGTTTTTCTCCAAGACATCTTAGAGAAGGGCTAAGGGGCAAGCCCTTATAAGTACTAATTCCGTAAATGATCTCCACTGGGCAACGTAAAAAATGCACACGAAATTTCACGTGTGCATTTTACTTTTTATATTTGTGGTTCGAAGGTTTTGCAGTCGGTTTCCTTTTGGTCATCTGCTGTACTTCCGGTATGGCTGACAACATAGATTTGGTCTGCGCTGCATTTGTTTCCATTTGCCCAGTAAGTACAGTTATTGACTTCACATAATACATCCTTGGCCATTTGTATCACCCCTTTAAAAGGATACATTAATAGCTTCGGAAAATTGGTCTTTAAATATCCCTGCCAGATACAGTCTATTCTGGAGATTGGTCTGCCCTTTTTCTGCGCAAGTAGCGTTTGTCATTCATAAACAGGCTCCAAAAATAGATAAATCCCGGAAAGAGAATAACAAAGCCAGCGATATACATGATAAAGACTGCATGAAATGAAGAAGGATCTGTAAATGCTGAGTGTACCGTCACGTAAGGATAAACGATATAAGGTAAATGAGCTCTTCCGTATACGTAACTTGCGGCTAAATATTGCAGAGTAACAGCGATAACTGCAAGTCTTGGTTTTCCTTTAACTTTTCCCGATGGGAGGAACAGACCTAGACCTCCTATAAGGAAAAAAAGCAAGGATAGTAAAAGAAACGGAAAATTATCCATCATTTTATTGTAAAGCCAGCTAGATTCAGTTCTCAGGGTGAGCATGATAAAGACAGCCATTAATAATGAAATAGGCCCTAAAATAATGGCATCTCTTCGGTAGACCTTATAAGCATCAAGCTCTTCTGAAGCCTTGGAATAATCTGCTAAAAGTAAAGAGGATAAAAATAATGTACTGCTAATTGCGAAGCCAAAAAAGGCATATTCATTTGGACTTGAAAAAAGCCCGGCTAAATCAAGGGTTTCTTTTCCTCCGATTACATAAACATAATTCCCATGAGTAATTGGCAAAACGCTAATTAATAATCCGGGAATTAGGATACCGGTTATGCCAGAAATATAAACTAGAATTTTTTCATATTCCTCCACAAAATGTGAAAAAACCAAAAAGGCACTTCGAATCGCTAATAAAATCAGAATCAGGCTTCCGGGAATTAAAAGAACAGTACCAAGCGTATATGCCCCTTTTGGAAACATACTATAAACCGCAACTACAAGGGCTACAATAAAGGTATTTGTAACCTCCCAAGTAGGTGATAAATATCTATTGGCAACCGTAGTTGCTTTTGTTTTGGCATGATTAATATAAATCATTGACCAAAACCCTGCTCCAAAATCCATTGTGGCCATCACCGCATATATGAAAACAAACCCCCATAGAATGGTGACGGCCAAATATACGTCAGACATTGCGACTCCTCCTTAGGAATTTGACCCAAATAAGGGAACTCCTTTTTGCTCTGCCCTGTTAAGGTCATCAGCAACTGTGTTTTTCTTGAAGTAATGAAACAGAACAAAAATAACGGAAAAGGCCAATATGGCATAAACAAGAACAAATAATACAAACAACGTGCCAATATTAGTGGAAGTTGTAACAGATTGGGCAGTCGTAAGCATATGGTAGATCGTCCATGGCTGCCGTCCTGTGCAAGCAAAAATCCAACCAAATTCAATGCCCATAACCGCCAAAGGCCCTGAAGCTACATAAACCCAAATAAGCCATTTTGGAAATCGGTCCTTTTTGAGGACTTTTCTCCAAAGCAATCCTCCAAAAGCTATTACAATCAGCAGGGAACCAACTCCAACCATTGCATTAAATAGTGTGTGCGCAAATAGAGGAGGCCAATCACTTTCCGGAAAATCATTTAAGCCTTTTACCTTCGTATCAAAACTGTTCCCCGCTAAAAAGCTTAATGCCCAAGGTACTTCCAAGCCCCATTTAACAGACTGAGTTCCCTTATCGGTCAGACCCCCAATAGTCAGTGGGGCATGAGTCTGCGTTTCAAATAATCCTTCTGCTGCTGCAAGCTTTTCCGGCTGGTAACGATGTAAATATTGTGCTGATTCGTGGCCATTTAATGCAGTAAGAAGTGAAAATACTCCTCCGATTACTAAACTAACCATTAGGGCCTTTTGATGAAATTTATAGACCCTTGAACCAAAATCATTTTTCAGCATTTTGAACGCGGAAACAGAAGCGATGATAAAGGCTCCAACGATATAAGCAGAGAGAGCAACATGCCCTGAGGTAACTAAAAAGCTCGGATTGAAAAATGCTTTCCATGGATGGACATCAACGATCCTGCCATTTACAATTCGAAAGCCATCCGGTGTTCCCTGGAAAGCATGGACATTTGTAATTAAAACAGCAGAAGCCAATGCTCCTATGGCAACTGATATAAGGCTGACAATTCTCATCCAGGGGCGAATGCGTTCAGCCGCATAGACATAGATGGACATGAACAGTGCTTCAATAAAAAAAGCGTATATCTCGATCTGGAATGGCAGCGCCATTACTTTTCCAATGACAGCCATAAATCCAGGCCATAATAACGACAATTGCATACCTGCAATGGTTCCAGTTGGTATTCCAACTCCCAGTTGAACAGCAAAAACCTTTGTCCAGCGCTTGGCCATTACGGCATATTCCTGGTCTTTTGTTTTTTGGTACAGCAGTTCAGCTGTCAAAATCATCAAAGGCAGTCCAACACCAATTGTCGCGAAAATAATATGAAATGCCATTGTTGTACCAAATAGCGATCTTGCCAGTAATAAATCACTCATTTACATGTTCCTTTCTTAAAATGTACTCTTTGCCAATAGTGTTAACATAAGGGAATGAGATTATGTAAAACTTCCCACGCAGCCGAACAAAAATAAAAGCCCCCAGAAAAGGGAGCCTTAATTGTTAAGTGCAATTTTTAATGTATCCAGATTTTTTTTCATAAGCGTAATATATGTCTCTTTATCTTTAATGTTTTTATTGGTGAGAATAGCAAGATTATGAATAGGCAGGGCTTTAATTCCTGTTTCTTTTTCAACAATTTCACCAAGCTTGGAATTAACATTTTGTTCAAATAGTATATATTTCAGGTGTTCTTTTTCAACTGCTGAAACAATTCCTTCGAGTTTTTTCTGAGATGGTTCATTTGCTGTTGAGAGTCCGGCTATACTGATCTGCTTAATTCCATACCTGGTTTCCCAGTAGCCAAAAGCTGCGTGGGTAACGATAAATTCTTTATGCACGGCATTGTCTGCTGTTTTTTTAAAATCCTGGTTCAGCTGGTCTAATTCGGCTGCAAGTTTATTATAGTTTTGGTTAAAATAATCCTTTTTCCCTGGCATCTTCTTTATCATGGCGTCCTTAATGGAAGCAGCCATTTCTTTTGAGTAAACCGGATCCAGCCAAACATGCGGGTTAACATCGCTATGCCCATCTTCTTCATCAGCATTTTCCTGGTTTTTTGGCAGTTTAAGGTTTGCGGCAGCAGCAAGCATAGTAACATTTTCGTTTTTTAAGGTTTCCTTTGCCTTTTCAACAAAGCCCTCAAGCCCTAGTCCTATATAGATGAATAAGTCTGCATCTGCTAAATTCATCATATTCTTTTGAGAAGGTTCAAAGGTATGCTCATCTGACCCAGGAGGATATATAGTGTCGACCTTAACATATTTTCCGCCAATTCTTTCTGAAAAGTATTGAAGGGGAAAAACGGTGGTGTAGACGGATAAGACATTTTTCTTTTTTTCTGAAGAACCGTTACTCCCTGAACATCCAGACAAGATAAGGCCAAAGGCCAGTACGAGGGAAAAAACGAGCGATAAGTTTTTCATATTAGTCTCCTCAATAATAAGGGTTTTAAAAAATAAGTAGGAATGATTACGATTTACTTTATGTATCTTACAAAAAAAATAACCCTGAAGCAAGTAAAAGATTTGTATTTCCTAGCTAAAGTTTTATATCCTAAGACATAGAAAGGAATGAGATAAGATGACTGAGAAAAAATTATTGAATGAGATTCTGGACTATAATCATGAATTCGTCGAAAAAAAGGAATACGAAAAGTATCAAACAACAAAGTTTCCAAAAAAGAAAATGGTCGTTTTGACCTGTATGGATACCCGTCTGCTAGAATTGTTGCCAAAAGCAATGAATTTTAGCAATGGCGATGTTAAAACAATTAAAAACGCGGGTGCGCTAGTTACCCATCCTTTTGGGAGTATTATGCGGAGTATCCTTGTCGCAGTTTATGAGCTTCAAGCTGATGAAGTAATGGTAATTGGCCATCGTGACTGCGGAATGAGTGGACTTAAAGCGGATCCTATGGTTGACAAAATGCTCCAAAGAGGAGTCAGTGAAGAGACTCTGCATACATTATCGTATTCGGGGATAGATGTTTCTCAATGGCTGCAGGGGTTTGATAAAGTGGAAGACAGCGTAAAACACAGTGTGGATATTATTAAAAATCATCCTCTAATGCCGAATGATGTAGTAGTTCATGGGCTGGTCATTGACCCTTCTACAGGGAAGCTTGATCTTGTTGTAGACGGCTACAACAAGTAAGCAAAGCATTATTTTATTTTTGACCACTTTTCCGGAACATAATCTATACCGCCGGGATGGAAAGGATGGCATTTTAAAATGCGCAGCAATGTCAGCCAGCCGCCTTTAATTGCCCCGAACCTTTTAACCGCTTCAAGACCATACTGTGAGCATGTAGGATAGAATCGGCAGGATGGGGGCTTTAAAGGTGATATGGCAACCTGGTAAAAACGTATTAATCCAATAAAAGCTTTCTTTAACATCTGTAAGAACTCCTTTTAAAACTGAGAAGGTTTATTTGAGTCCAACATACCACAAACAGACTTTAGAGTCTAAATTATTCAATTCAGATTTTATGGATGAAATAGACCACCGTTAGCGTTATAATAAAGAAAGATTTATAAAGGAGTGATACGCATGCCTTCAGTAGAAAGCTTTGAATTGGACCATAATGCCGTTAAGGCTCCGTATGTTCGCCATTGTGGTGTTCATAAAGTCGGCAGTGACGGTGTTGTTAATAAATTTGATATTCGTTTTTGCCAGCCTAACAAACAGGCGATGAAGCCTGACACCATCCATACACTTGAGCATTTGCTTGCTTTTAATATTCGGGAGCATTCAGAGAAATATGATCATTTTGATATCATTGATATTTCTCCAATGGGCTGCCAGACAGGCTATTATCTCGTTGTAAGCGGCGAGCCGACTGTCGAGGAAATCATTGACCTTCTTGAAGACACTATGAAAGCAGCTGTTGAAATCACAGAAATTCCTGCTGCAAATGAAAAACAATGCGGCCAGGCTAAGCTTCATGATTTAGAAGGTGCTAAACGCTTAATGCGTTTTTGGCTAGAACAAAGCAAAGAAGACCTGAAACAGGTATTTGCATAAGAAAAGTCTAAGCGTCCTTCAGGATCTAAATACATTAATAAAAAGATTCCTATCCACTTGGATAGGAATCTTTTTATTTATCTGCTTTCAGACTTTTTCTCTTCTTTTTCGGTGTTTAAGTGTGGATTGCCTTCAAGGGGATCCACTGTATGTTTAAAAGTATAGGCCTTCGAAGTGGTAAGAACGCTAAGCAGGAGTACGACAATGACAATAATAATCCCGACTACCATAATTGTTATCATATTTTTTCCCCCTTCCGTATCCATTCTAACATGGTCATGAATAAATGTGAGTTTTAATTTTTAAGGGATGGGTAAAATATTACCCGGAGGGATGTATATGCCAAATAAATTAGTTGATTCCGTAAATGTTCAAGTTGCCAACTTTACTGTGATGTATGAAAAACTTCATCATTATCACTGGTTTGTAAAGGGCCATCATTTTTTTGAGCTTCATAAAAAATTTGAAGAGCTTTATGATGAAGTGACACTTCACCTGGATGAAATGGCTGAAAGATTATTAATTAAAGGTGAAAAACCAGTGTCTACATTAAAAGAGTGTCTTAATACAGCTACCATTAAAGAGGCTGATGGTACAGAACAGAGTGAGCAGGAAATGGTACAGGCGGTTGTTAATGACTTTTCCCAATTAGTAGGGGAAATTAAAGAAACCATCTCCCTAGCAGAAGATGAAGGAGATCCAGTAACAGCTGACATGTTCACAGGAATTAATGAAAGCCTTGGTAAGCATGTTTGGATGCTTAAAGCCTTTTTAGGATAAAAAAAGCGTTACTTATACAAAAAGGGACCTATGCGGCGGCATAGGCCCTTTTTTTAAAAAGAAGATGAAAACTCGCTGTGCGCTGGAACTAGACAATTTAAAAGGTAAAACTTTATATTTTCTTAACAAAAAAAAGAAGCTGTTGAGCCACAGCTTCTTTGGTTCACTGGTATGTATGGTCAATGAATATTTCTTGGATAGTAGGTAGGGGTGCGGTGCTGACGGAAATCTTCCTGGGCAAATTTCCCCTTAAGGCTCTCGATTAAATATATCCCCATAAGATCGTATAATTCCTGTTTATCCATCTCCTGAATTAAACCAAGCAGGTCTTCGTGGGACATTTCCTCCAAAAAAGCAAATGCCAGCATATCGATATCTTCTTCATCTCCGGTCAATTTATTGCGGTACATCTCGTATAGTTCATCAACTAATTTCATCATGTTCACCTCCTCAATACAATTTTACTCTTAATTATTCAATACCCCTTCCATAGAATTTTATTCCTTTTGGAAGATTTTTGTTTATTCATTTTATGTAATGAGGCTGTTGTTAAGTTCCATAAAATGAAAACAAAAAGAATAAATTTTTAAATATTGTGGGAAACGATAAATAACAAGTTAAAGGGGGAAAGTCATGGATCAGCAAAAAAAGACCTATTTCATTGATGTAGGTACGGGAGAGATTTCCCAGAGTGAAACAAGTTCAACGTGGAACTATAAAATCAATGCCACCGATGAAGAAATTATCCAGCTTCGGGAATATTTTGATCAAAACTATTCTACTGACTGGCAAAACTTTTTTCGGTCCCATGTTCCGGTTGTACAATATCATTATGACCGTGAAAATGATGCTTATGACAGCACCTCACAAAAAATATTTCAGATGCTTTATGATTTGGGCGATGAAGAAGCAAAGACACATATAGAGTCGATGAACATTCTTCCTCCATCACTTTAAGGGGAAATCCTTATCCTGTACGGATAAGGGTTTTTTTGATAGATGAAAATTATATAATTTTTATATTAAAATTGTCCACCTCCTGTAGCAACATCGCACCAAGAAAAATATAGCTTTTTCGAGGATATGCCGTTTTGAGCTTGATTAGCAAAACTAGGGCATCCGCCAAAAGGACTTGGCGAATGCAAAGTTTTTCTAATGGAGAGAGAGTTAGGCTCACAACTTTTTAGACCAAAGTAGTACAATCATTTATAATAATTTACATTAAAATAAATGAATGGGAATTGAGGACTATGATCAAGGAGTTCTATGACTACTTCAATAATAATGTTTTTTTAACCTTTGAAGAAGGAATATTTAACAAGGATACAAAACATGTATTAGTAATACCCCAAATTGACAATGGATGGCTGCTAACCAGGCATAAGGAAAGAGGTTTGGAGTTTCCTGGCGGAAAAGTGGAGCCTGATGAAACACTAGAAGAAGCAGCGCACAGGGAAGTTTACGAAGAAACGGGAGCTTCTCTATCCAGTTTGGTGAAAATTGCTGAATACATGGTTATGAACCAAGCAGAATCATTTGTAAAAGCTGTTTATTGGGCCAAAGTCGAAAATATTGAACAAAAACCTGGTTATATGGAAACGGATGGACCCAAGATTATAAAAGGAGATTTAAAGAAGCTTCGGTTTCAATCAGAATATAGTTTTATTATGAAAGATCAGGTTGTGGGGGAATGCCTGCAATATATTGAAAAAAATTTGAAGTAAAAAGCATAAAAACACTGGAATTGTAGTGATTTACGCTTTTATTCTTTTAAAAGTTTTTTCTCGATGTAAGCAACAATTTGATACATAATGGTAGCAAAAACCGCAATGACCAGCAAGGATAAAAAAACGAGTGTGAAATTAAATACCTGGAATCCATTTATGATCATATAGCCAAGCCCTTTAGAGGAAACAAGGAATTCGCCTACTATAACCCCAACCCAGGATAATCCCACATTCACTTTTAATGTTGAAATAATAGTGGGAAAACTGGCAGGAAGGATTGCTTCCTTGAAGCACTGAGATCGGCTGGCACCAAAGGTCTGAAGAACTTTAACATAATTAGGATCTACTTCCCTAAAGGAAGTGTAAACGACGATGGCAGTTATAATAACCGAAATAATAGCGCCCATTGCAATAATAGAGGTAAATCCTGGACCAAGGGCCACAATGAGAATAGGTCCGAGAGCCACCTTGGGCATGGCATTTAAAATAACCAGATAGGGATCGAGTACCTTTGATAAAATAGGCGACCACCAGAGAATGGCTGCCAAAATAGTTCCTAGTAGTGTACCGAGAATAAAACCAAGTACGGTTTCTGTTAGGGTAACTCCGAGGTTGCTTAATAAAGTGCCGTCCTGGATTTTATCAATTAATAGAATTCCTATTTTAGAAGGAGAGCTGAAAATAAGCGGGTCAACCCATTGTTTAGAACTGGTTACTTCCCAGCCACCAAAGAAAAAAAGGAAAATTAGGAACTGCGAAAACCTAACCCAGCGTTTTTCGATTATTTGAGAATGAATAAACTTTTCATGGAGGAGTTTAATGTTGATTTTTTCCTTACTCAAGGGACTCAAGCTCCTTCCATATTGTTTGAAATATTTTTTGGTAAGTCTCATGGTTTCTTGTATTAAATGGTGTAAGCTTTCTTAGCTCCTCAGGAATGTCAAAAATTCTGTGAAGCCTTCCTGGACTTGATGAAAATAGATATACCCGATCACTCATTGAAATGGCTTCTCCAATATCATGTGTAACCAGTATTGCGGTTTTTCCAAATGACTTTAATGTGCTGGAGACTAAATCTTCGAGTCTAAGCTTAGTCTGATAATCCAGAGCAGAAAAAGGTTCATCTAGCATAAGAAGCTTAGGCTCAGTTGCGAGAGTCCTTACAAGGGCAACCCGCTGCCGCATTCCTCCGGACAGCTGCTTGGGAAGCTGGTTTCGAACCTCTGGAAGCCCCATTTGGGAAAGAAGGCTGAGGGCAGCAGCTTTACTGCTGGAATTTAACTTTTTAGATAGTTTTAATCCCAATAAAATATTTTCTTCAATGGTTCTCCAAGGAAATAAATAATCCTGTTGAAGCATATAGCCGATTTGTCTGTCTGAAGGAGTGACTGGCTGGCCCTCAAGCAGAACACTGCCGCTTGTTGGTTCAATAAGACCGGCTATTATAGACAAGAGTGTCGTTTTTCCGCAGCCGCTTGGACCAAGGAAGGAAATAAATTCTCCTTCCTCTACATCAAGCGAAATGTCGGAGAGGGCCGTAGTAGCATTGGATTTGGAAAAATAGGTGTGATGAATTTGGTCGATCTCTAAGAAGCTCATTAAACGGCCTCCTCGATAATTTATTTTTTTACTTTTTCCGCGATTGCCGTGTTCACAAGTGTTTTATGGCTAATTTCCTTAGGAAGCTCTCCTGCTTCTTTCATAATATTTTGCAGGTTATTCCATTCTTCATTGTCGAGGATTGGATCGGTTGCATAGGTTCCCTGGCTCTTGTACCGGTCTACAACAGTAGTAATGATGGAAATGTCAGTATCCGTGAAATAAGGCTGGATGGCTTTGGCGATTTCTTCTGCACTATGTGATTTCACCCACTGCTGAGCTTTGTAAACTGCACGAGTAAACTTTTCGACATTTGCTTTATTTTTTTTCATATAGCTTTGTTTGGCCATAAAAGTGGTATATGGAACATGACCGGATTCTGTTCCGAAGGAGGCTACAATATGTCCTTTGCCTTCCTTTTCAAAAATACTTGCAGTTGGTTCAAATAATTGAACATAGTCACCTGTACCTGATGCAAAGGCATTTGCTACATTCGCAAAGTCGATATTTTGAATAAGGTTTAGATCTGCTTTTGGATCAATACCATGCTGTTTTAGCACAAACTCACCAACCATTTGCGGCATGCCGCCTTTCCGCTGGCCAAGGAAAGTGGTTCCCTTTAATTGATCCCAGGAAAAATTGTCAACTTTCTTTCTGGAAACTAGGAAGGTGCCATCTGTTTGTGTCAGCTGTGCAAAGTTAATCACAGGATCCTTAGAACCTTGGGCATATACATAAATTGAGGTCTCAGAACCTACCAGGGCTATATCAGTCCCGCCGGAGAGCAAGGCGGTCATCGTTTTGTCACCGCCCCATGTGGTGGTTAACTTTACATCAAGGCCCTCATTCTTGAAAAAACCTTTCTCAAGAGCAACGTACTCTGGTGCATAAAATATGGAACGAGTAACTTCTGCAACTCTTACCTTTTCAAGCTTCATTACTTCTTTCTTACTATCGCTGCATGCTGCCAAAGTGAAAATAAGAATACTAATCATTAAAAGGGAAAAACTGAATTTTAGCCATTTCTTCATGCTTTGTACCTCCTTTATACAGATAAATCTGGGCTCCATTTTTTGCCTAGAATATCGTATGAAATAGATAAAAATGTGTGAATGCCTATGCACATTAAGTTTTATAAAAAACACCACCAGGGAGGCGGTTATTTGGATAAGAAGAATGGGTCCATAATAGAAAGCTATCGTTTTCCTTCTCCTAACCCTCAAATTAATCTTAGGATTATTACATACTATTCCAACGGCCTTAAGGTAAAAGGAATGCTCGCTGAACCAAAAGGGGGAAGCAGGGAGGGCTTTCTTTATCTAAGAGGAGGAATTAAAGGTGTAGGAAAGGTAAGGCCATCCCGTATTGCTCAATTCGCTTCTGAAGGATTTACCGTTTTTGCTCCCTTTTATCGAGGAAACCAGGGCGGAGAAGGCAACGAGGACTTTGCAGGTGATGACAGGGAAGATGCCTTCTCTTCTTTCATATTGCTGAAAGATTGGCCAGGAATAGAAAGCATTCATATCTTTGGATTTTCCCGGGGAGGCGTTATGGCCTTGATGACAGGGATTGCGTTTCCAGAGGCATCTTCCGTTGTAACCTGGGGAGGGGTCAGTGATATGGAACTCACCTATTTTGAAAGGGAAGATTTACGAAGAATGATGAAGAGGGTCATCGGCGGGACGCCAGTAAAATATCCTGAACGTTATAAAAACCGCACACCCCTTTATGAACTGGACAGGCTTGAACCTCCGGTTTTGATTATCCACGGTGCAAAAGACTTGAATGTTTCGGCCGAACATTCTTACAGGCTGGAAAAGAGGCTTAAGGAATTAGAAAAAAGGGTTGAAAGCTGGTACTTTGAGGAGTTTACGCATTACTTTCCGCCTGCTGTGAATAGAAAAGTTGTTCGTGACCTTACATTGTGGATGAAATCGCAAGCACAAAAATGCTAAAATAAAATTAACCTACACTTACCGGCAAACGAGTAATTATAAAGCGGGGAGCGATTATAAATGGGAATGCCTTTTGAAATGAATACGATGATTGTAACAAAGGGAAGGGAGAAAAGACTCGAAGAAAACCTATTCTCTCTTGAAAAAGAAGGCTATAGGCTTTACCCAATTAATATTCCGATTGAAGTTAAAAAGACGATTGAAAGTGATACAAGCGGTACGGGGATTATCCAAAGGGTTGAATGGCAGGGAAATACCACAGTTGTTACCTATCAATTGGTATCATTAAACTCAACGAATTAAGCAGGAGCTATTTTTCCTGCTTTTTTCTTTGTTTTAAGCTAAAAGTAATTTAACGTTTTCAAAGTTATTTTAATAATCCAGATACATGGCTAATTCTCCCTTCCAATTCTCTCTAAGATAAGTCAACAACGAATCGTATAGCTCTTGTAATGAATGTATAAAGGTGACCTGCTGTTTGAAAAGGAGCGGCAGATGGAGAATTTCCGCCTTAAAGCAGTCCGATCTTCTCATTTTTCATTAATTGAAGTAAGGGACATAAACAAAAACACCCCATCCGATTTTTTTCCGAATGGGGTGTTTTCGTTTTGATTATATTGCCGGACCGCCTTTTTCAGCGATTTCCTCCGCAACGTTGGAGAACTTTTTAAAGTTTTCACGGAATTTTTCAGCCAATTCCTTTGCTTTTAATTCATAAGAGTTCTTATCAGACCATGTTTTTTGAGGCTGCAGGACCTCATCTGGCACACCTGCAACATGTAATGGAACATGGAGACCGAAGATATCATCCTTCACTGTTTCAACATTATTAAGCTCACCTTCAAGGGCGGCTTGAACCATTGCTCTGGTGTAAGATAGCTTCATCCTGCTGCCAGTTCCATATTCTCCGCCAGTCCAGCCAGTATTGACCAAAAATACATTAGAATTATGCTCCAGAATTTTCTCGCCCAGCATTTCAGCATACTTGGTTGCAGGCAGCGGTAGGAATGGAGCACCGAAGCAGGTTGAAAAGGTTGCCTGCGGTGAAGTAATTCCGCGCTCAGTTCCAGCAAGCTTAGAAGTATAGCCACTCAGGAAATGGTACATCGCTTGTTCCTTTGTTAATTTTGCAATTGGAGGAAGCACTCCAAATGCATCTGCCGTTAAAAATACTATAGTATTAGGATGGCCTGCTATGCTTGGATCAACAATGTTATCAATTGCTTGAATAGGATAGGCTGCACGTGTATTTTCTGTATGAGTTCCGTCATCATAATCCGCTGCCCGGGATTCGCTGTTTACAACTACATTTTCAAGAACAGCACCAAAACGGATGGCATCAAAAATTTGAGGCTCTTTTTCACGTGTAAGATTGATACATTTTGCATAGCATCCGCCTTCAATATTGAACACTCCGTTAGGGGACCAGCCATGCTCATCATCCCCGATCAGGCGGCGGTTGGGATCTGCAGAAAGGGTGGTTTTTCCTGTACCCGAAAGCCCGAAGAACAGGGCTACATCACCTTCAATGCCAACGTTGGAGGAACAGTGCATAGAAAGAATATTGTTTTCTGGCAAAAGATAATTCATAACCGAAAATATGGACTTTTTCATTTCGCCCGCATATTCTGTTCCGCCAATCAAAACCGTTTTCTTTTCAAAAGAAATAATAATGAAGGTTTCAGAGCTCGTGCCGTCTACGGCAGGGTCAGCCTTGAAGTTAGGGGCTGAAATAACAGTAAACTCTGGGTGGTGTTCAAGCAAATCCTCTTCATTTGGACGGATAAATAACTGATGAACAAACAGATTATGCCAAGCATACTCATTTATAACCTGAATAGGGAGCTGAGATTTCTTATCTGCACCAGCAAAGCCTTTGAATACGAATACCTCATCCTTTTCTTTTAAAAAAGTAAGAACTTTATTATATAATTTAGAAAAGGTTTCCTCCGAAATAGCCTGGTTCGATTCCCAGTCAATTTTATCTTTTACTGAGGCTTCCTCTACAATATATTTATCTTTCGGAGAACGTCCGGTGTACTTACCGGTAGAAACACAGACAGCGCCTGTGGAAGTCAGCAGTCCTTCATTTCTGTTTAATACTTTTTCAACAAGTTGTGGTACAGATAACTGGATTTGAATATGATTTTCGGCCAGCAATTGAGCTAATTGATAGGGAATGTGAACAGAATTCATACAATGAATACCTTCCTTTACCGGTTTTATGGACTAAATGAATTTTAAAAGGGTAAATACATCTTGGTCCTATTTTTATAATTTTTAAATATCTCCCAAATAGTATAACACATTTACTCAATTAATCTATACTAATATCAAAACATTAAGCAAATTTATATGAATTATGATTATTTTACTATATTCTTTCCCGGCAAAGAAATATCCAAATAAACGAAAAGTTTGTTAAAATATTCACAAGTTGGACTGCAAAAAAAGGAGGGGCCTTTTTTATGAAAATGATTCCTTTATATGATGCAAAATGTTCCTTATGCCAGGAAACTAAAAAATGGTTCGAAAAGCTTGACTGGCTCAATAAAGTACAATGGACATCCCTGCAGGAATATGAAAAGCAAGGCGGAGAAAAACAATTCAAAGGTGCTGACCTCAGAAAGGAAATGCATTTACTGCTGCCATCAGGAAGGGTTTTAAAGGGGTTTTATGCATTCAGAAAATTACTTATCCATTTTCCGCTTACTTTTTTACCTGGTATCATTCTTTACGTCCCCTTTATGGATAAAGTAGGTGCCCCGGCTTATCGGTGGACGGCCAAAAATCGCTATAAATTCTTTGGGAAAAAGTGTAAGGATGGCAGCTGTTCAATCTGATTTTTAGGCTTAGAAAAATCAAGAGAAAAATATTGACACTCTGCGACATCAACGTTATGATTGTTCATTGAACGGATACTCTCTTATCCCGAGCTGGTGGAGGGACAGGCCCTATGAAACCCAGCAACCTGCTATACAAGATGAAAGCCTTCATTTGGCTTTTTTACATAGCGAAGGTGCTAATCTGACGCAAGGCTTTGACCTTGAACGATAAGAGTGAAAGGCGCGGAACATTCTGCTTTTAAACCTTTCCTCAAACTAGGAAGGTTTTTTATTTTGCCTTTTATCAAAACAGATTCTCATAAAAATCCTTTGTTTATTTCATACTACTAAGGGAATGAGTACCGTATCACTGTCAGAGGTTCAAGAAGTATTCCTGTAACCTTAATAAACCTCGATATATCCCATTTATAGGAGGAATTCAGTTGTCAGCAAAACGTCGTTTGTTCACTTCTGAATCAGTAACTGAAGGTCATCCAGATAAAATCTGTGACCAAATTTCTGATTCTATTTTAGATGCTATTTTAGCAAAGGATGCAAACGCAAGGGTAGCTGCGGAAACTTCCGTAACTACAGGTCTTGTGCTTGTGGCAGGAGAAATTACTACTTCCACTTATGTAGACATTCCTAAAATTGTGCGCGAAACCATTAAGAACATAGGTTATAATCGTGCCAAATACGGCTTTGACTCCGAAACATGTGCAGTGTTAACTTCCATTGATGAGCAGTCTGCCGACATCGCAATGGGTGTTGACCAGGCGCTGGAAGCTCGTGAAGGCAAAATGTCCGACGAAGAAATCGAAGCAATCGGCGCTGGTGACCAGGGCTTAATGTTCGGTTTTGCATGTAACGAAACAAAAGAATTAATGCCGCTGCCAATTTCATTGGCACACAAATTGGCACGACGCCTGACAGAAGTGCGTAAAGAAGAAATCCTTCCTTACCTTCGTCCTGATGGCAAAACACAGGTGACTGTAGAGTATGATGAAAACGATAAGCCTGTCAGAATTGACACAATCGTTATTTCTACGCAGCACCACCCTGAAATCGCGCTTGAACAAATCCAGCGCAATCTAAAGGAACATGTTATTAATCCTGTTGTTCCGAGTGAACTGATTGACGAAAACACAAAATACTTTATTAACCCAACTGGCCGTTTCGTAATCGGCGGACCACAGGGTGATGCAGGTCTTACAGGCCGTAAGATTATCGTTGATACTTACGGTGGTTATGCTCGTCATGGAGGCGGTGCATTTTCTGGTAAGGATCCTACAAAAGTTGACCGTTCAGCAGCTTATGCAGCCCGTTATGTTGCGAAAAACATCGTAGCAGCTGGTCTTGCTGACAAGGTAGAAGTGCAGCTTGCATATGCTATTGGTGTTGCAAGACCTGTTTCCATCTCAGTTGATACCTTCGGAACCGGTACTGTAAGTGAAGAGGTATTAGTTGAACTGGTTGAGAAAAACTTTGACCTTCGTCCAGCAGGAATTATCAACATGCTAGACCTACGCCGCCCAATCTATAAGCAGACAGCTGCTTATGGGCATTTTGGACGCAGCGACGTTGATCTTCCATGGGAGCGCACTGACAAGGCAGATGCTTTAAAACAGCAATCTGAGGGAAGATAATTTAAGCTATTGAAAAAACAGGGAGTTACATTAAAATGTAACTCCCGTTTTTATTTAACTAATCATCAGAACTTATATTCATAAATTCTGAAGCATGGACAAGAATGCTTCGTCAGCTTGCGTCGCCCAGGTAAAAAGCTTTGCTTTTGAGAGGTGCGGTTTTGAGTACGTTAAGAAAAATAGGGTTTCCCCAAAAAAGACTTCCCGAATGCCAAGTTTTTCTAAACTGACATATAGTAGAAAGGGATTTAATGTTTCTTTATAATGTGAAAAAGTATTATCACGGTGAAGAAAATTTTTCCTTTTATGTTCAGAGTGCAATTTTTCTTTTATTAATGGTAGTATTAGATAGTGCAATTTCTAGAAGCATAGAAATTGAATTAGTTTAGAAATGGAGTAGGTGACGTACATAATGTGTGGCTTCATTGGTTGTGTACACGACAAAGCCCAAGTTTATCGTGACGAACAGAAACAGCAATTTAAAAATATGAATGATATAATTACGCACCGGGGACCGGATGATGATGGATTTTACTATGATGAACATATCCAGTTCGGCTTTAGGCGTTTAAGTATTATCGACATCGAAAGCGGACATCAGCCGCTAACATATGAAAACGAACGCTATTGGATTATTTTTAATGGTGAGGTTTACAACTATGTAGAACTTCGTGAAGAACTTCTCAAGGAAGGACTAACCTTTGCCACCAATTCTGATACAGAAGTTATTATTGCCCTGTATAGCCATTTGAAAGAAAAAGCGGTTGAAAAACTACGCGGGATGTTCTCGTTTGTCATCTGGGATAAACAAGAACAAAGCTTATATGGCGCAAGAGATCCGTTTGGTATAAAACCATTCTTTTACTTTGAAGATGGCGAACGTTCATTTTTCGCTTCAGAGAAAAAGAGCATTTTGCTTGCTCTTGAAAACGATGTTTTGAATTATGACTCTCTTCAGCATTACTTAACGTATCAATTTGTACCAGAGCCTGAAACAATGTCTGCAGGCATTCACAAATTGGAGCCGGGGCATTATTTTACTAAGAAAATTGGCTCGCCAATGGACATCAAACGCTATTGGAAAGCTCAGTTTAGCCCAGTGCAAAAATCAGAGCCTGATTTTATAAAAGAAATCAAAGATGTTTTATTCGATTCTGTAAAAATGCATATGCGAAGCGATGTTCCTGTTGGTTCTTTCCTTTCCGGAGGTATTGACTCATCTATCATTGCTTCAATCGCTAAAGAATTCCATCCATCTATCAAAACCTTCTCTGTTGGTTTTGAACACAATGGTTTCAGTGAAATTGATGTAGCGAAAGAAACAGCGGATAAACTTGGTGTTGAAAACATCAGTTATGTTATTACTCCGCAGGAATATATGAATGAAATTCCTAAAATCATGTGGCATATGGACGATCCACTTGCAGACCCTGCATGTGTGCCACTTTATTTTGTTGCACGGGAAGCTCGCAAACATGTTACGGTTGTTTTGTCTGGTGAGGGCGCAGATGAGTTGTTTGGCGGCTATAATATTTACCGTGAACCGCAATCTCTTGAGGTATTTAATAAAATTCCACGTGTTGGAAAAGGACTTCTTAAAGGAATTGCCCGAATGATGCCTGAAGGCACTAAAGGCAAAAGCTTTATTGAACGCGGCGTAACTCCGATGGAGGAAAGATATATCGGAAACGCTAAAATGTTTACAGAAGAAGAAAAACGCGAGTTATTGAGTGTTTATCGCAGTGGTCTTGATTATACAGATATCACCAAACCACTATATCAGGAAAGCCGTGGATATGATCCGGTTGATCGGATGCAGTATATTGATATCCATACATGGATGCGCGGGGATATTCTGTTAAAGGCTGATAAAATGACTATGGCTCATTCACTTGAGCTTCGTGTTCCATTTTTGGATAAGGTCATTTTTGAAACAGCCTCCAAAATTCCAACCAGCCTTAAAACGGCAAATGGCACTACAAAATATATATTACGTAAAGCAGCAGAAGGAATCGTTCCAGACCACGTGCTTAGCCGCAAAAAGCTCGGTTTCCCTGTTCCAATCCGCCATTGGCTGAAAAATGAAATGAACGAATGGGCAAAAAAAATAATCCGCGAAAGCAACACGGATCATTTGTTCAATAAAGCTTATGTCTTAAGACTGCTGGAAGACCATTGCCAGGGTAAAGCTGATAACAGCCGTAAAATCTGGACAGTACTGATGTTCATGGTTTGGCATCAGGTTTATGTAGAAAAGGTTTATTCTTTTGAAAATGATTTCTCAGCTGAAAAATCTTATCAGCATTAATATTTACTAATTGGAAGGTAGGTTATAGCCTGCCTCCCCATTTGCACCCAGGATTCTTCGAAATCCGAAATGGGTGCTTTTTTATTTTTAACACCTGTCAGCGGGTCATTAAAATAGACGTATTCACGGTCGTACCCAGTTAAAAGAACTGCATGCTCTTTATATGTTATTTTTACAGGACCAGTAGGGGTATTCCATGTTTGAAACAGACTTTCGTTAAGCTTCTGATAAGAAGTATTAACTACTACCCAAACAGGGCGATTATCAGACAGATGAATTTTTAATTCGTCAAAATCTGCTCCTGATAAATCTTGTACCCTGCCAGGTAGATATTTTTCTGCGAGCTCGCTTATCGGCTTGTGATATACACCGAGACCAGGTTTTCTTAAATCAAACATATTTCCAACAAATCCATCATTAGGGTTTCCAAAAAAAACTTTGCCGGAAGAGATACTATAAGCTGTTGAATCCTTTTTAATTTCTTTAGCAAGAGTTAGTTTGGTTACTTGTACTCCCGCATCGTTTAGCATCATAGCCAGGCTTGTCACCTCACACCCGCGGGGCAGTTCAGGCAATTGAGAAATAAAGGGTGCATCAAGGATAATATTTTCCTTTATCTTAATGACCGGTATGTCCGTGTTATTCTGAAAAACTTTCTGCGTTTTATCTTCTTGATAACTAAAAATACTTTTAATAGTGTTCATTGCCTTTGCAGCATGGGCTGGCTGGAAGTTATCCCAAATAAAGGATGGGACAAGAACCAGAATAATAAATAAGAATAATAAAGCGGATTTTAGAAAAACACCTGATTTTCTTTTCATCTTAATAACCAATAGCAGAACTATAAAAGCAGCAAGAAAATATAACACATCCATATCAATCACCTAATTCTTTCGTTCTGATATTTATATCGGCAGATATTGGAGTGTATTAAGCTTTAATCGTTCATACTAGGTATTAAGAGGATTTATTTATTTAAGCGATTTATAAAAAGCTCCTTTTTCGGCGTATTCTCTTACGATTCGTTCCATATCTTTTATATCTTCTTTATTTAATTCCCGGATTACTTTAGCCGGCCTTCCAAACGCAAGTGTGTTAGGAGGGATTTTTTTTCCTTGAGGGACAAGGCTCCCAGCTCCAATAAAAGCTCCTTCGCCGATTTCAGCTTGATCAAGTATAATGGAGCCCATCCCGATAAGGGCTTTTCTTCTAATGACGCAGCTATGAAGGATCACCTGGTGCCCGATTGTAACTTCATCTTCGATAATTAAGGGGTTATTTGGACTCTGATGAAGAACTGAATTATCCTGGATGCTCACTCTCCTGCCTATTTTTGTAGGAGCAACATCTCCCCGTATTACTGTATTAAACCAGACACTTGATTCATCGCCTATGATGACATCTCCTGTTATCGTGGCATAATCAGCAACAAATGCAGAATCAGATATTTGCGGATATTTATCTTTGTAGGGATATATCATTTGAGCATTCTCCTTTTCATTTATATAATTAAATTTTATCGGAATAACTTGCAGACGAAAAGCTTTTGGCACAGAACTTTGCGTGGAGTATGGTATAGTACAGTTATCGTGGAACAAGAATTTTAACAGGGAGATCGCCCTGATCGAATAAATATCTTTAGGAGTGAAAAAAACATGTGGAAATGGGAAGCTGAAGGAGAAGCAAAAGCTGTCATTGTCATGGTGCATGGAGCAATGGAGCATCACCGGAGATATGGCTGGCTGATCGAAAAATGGCGCCTCTCAGGCTTTCATGTCGTAATGGGGGACCTTCCTGGCCAGGGAATGACAACCAGAGCCCGCAGGGGCCATATCGATTCCTTTGATGAATATATCGTTGAAGTAAAAGATTGGGTTCAGGCAGCTTACCAATATAATCTGCCTGTTTTTTTGCTGGGTCATAGTATGGGAGGCCTGATTACCATTCGCATTCTTCAGGAGGAACAGCTGAACCTCGCAGGGGTTATTCTTTCCTCCCCGTGTCTTGGATTGGTTAATGAACCTTCTAAACTCCTTAAGGCATTATCATTAGGGTTAAATGCTACCCTGCCATCTTTAAGGCTTAGTTCCGGACTGACAGTTGACATGGCAACAAGAAACATGGATGTTCGGGAAGCGGATGTTAATGACACTTTATATATAACCAAAGTTTCCGTACGGTGGTACCGGGAACTTTCGGCTGCAATGAAGGAAGCTTTTGTAAGTATTGAAAAAACCCAGGATGTACCTATGCTTCTTATGCAGGGCGGGGATGATAAAATCGTTAAAAAAGATAATGTGAAGGACTGGTTTAACCAGGTTCAGCTCTCTGAAAAGCGTTTCAAGGAATGGCCCAAATGCTATCATGAGATTTTTAACGAACCTGAGCGTGAAGAAGTATTTGAATATGCCAATGACTTTGTTAAAAGTCAGCTAAAGGCAATAGGGTATATTCTTGAGTGAAATTCCCCTAAATTATCTGCTGCCATTTTAAAATAATTGTCTAGCTGCAGCGCCAGAGATGGGCGTTTGCACTTTTCTTAGTAAGGAGATTGTCTTTTCTATGAAGCCTATTAGCTTAATGTCAAGGGTGTACCGAAAAATTCTGCCGGCAGCACATCAGGAGCTTGGATACTGGAAAAGCAGGGCGGAACAGATTCCAAACCCGGAATTGCGAAAACAAGCCCTTGCAAGCATAGATACAAAAACGTTCCATTGTGAGGGCGGGTCGATTTTATCTTTAATGGCTAATGAAGATTATAAAAAAGCAATCAAATTTATTGTTGCTTACCAGACGATTAGTGATTATCTGGATAATCTATGTGACAGGAGTACCTCTCTTGACCCAGTGGATTTTGCCTGCTTACATGACTCCATGAAGGATGCGTTAAAGCCAGAATGTGAATTTAAAAATTATTATCGTTATAGGGAAGATCAGAACGACGGAAATTATTTGGCTGAATTGTCTGAAACCTGCCGTTCTGTTATAAGGGAGCTTCCTCATTATGACTTAATAAAGGATTACCTTATTGAACTATGTGAGTATTACTGCGATCTACAGATCAATAAGCATGTTATCAAAGAAGAACGGGTCCCACGGCTGGTTAATTGGTTTAACCGATTTAAAATAAATCTCCCTGAAATGGAATGGTATGAATTTTCAGCATGTTCCGGGTCAACGCTGGGGATTTTTTGTCTAATTTCTTACGCGATGCGTGAGGATTTTAGTAAAGAAGATGCTGACAATATCCGTAAGGGCTATTTTCCTTATATCCAGGGCCTCCACATTCTTCTTGATTATTTTATTGATCAGGAAGAGGATCTTATTGGGGGAGACCTCAATTTTTGTTTTTATTACGACAATCAAAAACAGCTTTTTCAGCGGCTTAAGCATTTTGTAAGCGAAGCTGACCGCTATACAGAAAAGCTTCCTCATAAGAACTTCCATAAGCTCATAAACAGGGGGCTGCTTGGGGTTTACCTGTCTGATGAAAAGGTCAGAAAACAAAAAAATGTCAGATCAATAGCTAGAGAAATAATAAAGGCAGGGGGAGGGGCAAGTTATTTCTTTTATATAAATGGTCTTGCTTACCGATCCTTACAAAAATGGGTGCCTTCTGGGCTGACGCGGATTATTTTTAAATAAAGCAAAAGGGCCCGATCAATTGGATCAGGCCCTTTTTTCAACTGCTACAATAAACGGCGGATTATTCGCCTGATTGATAAACTGGTACTTCAGTACATGAACGGCTGACTGATCAAGACCCTCAAGGTAATGTAGAAGTTCATCCCGCTCAACAGCACCTTCAGGGTATCCATGGTAAACAACAAGGATGATAATTCCTTCTGGTGCCATGATATCCAACAGCTGACTGATTGCTGAGATTGTTGTATCTGGTTTTGTCACAACCGATTTATTGCCTCCAGGCAAATAGCCTAGATTAAAAATGGCAGCTTTTATTTTGATATGGTGATGGGAGGGCACCAATTCACTTATATGTTCGTGTCCTTTTTGAAAAAGAACTACCCTATTAATAAGGTTGTTTTCCTTTAATCTTGATTGGCTGGAGAGAATAGCAGCTTCTTGAATATCAAAGCCATAGACTATTCCTGCCTCTCCTACAAGTTCTGCCATAAAAACCGTATCATGACCGTTGCCAAGTGTAGCGTCTATAGCGATATCGCCGTCCGTAAGGGCCTTTGACATCAATGTTCTTGCAAAGGGCAATATCCCATCAAGCTTCATGGTTTATTTTACTCCCTCAGCTTTATAAAATTTCCCCTGCCAGCTGTCACGGCGCTTCATTTCAGCATCTATGGCATTAAGGACTTCCCACTTATTGACACTCCACATTGGTCCAACCATTAAATCAATTGGGCCATCTCCTGTAATTCTGTGTACAATCATTTCTGGAGGCAGAATTTCAAGCTGGTCGCAGACCAGGCTGACATAGTTACCAAATGAAAGGAACTCAAGCATACCTTTTTCGTATTGCTTAACCATAGGTGTTCCTTTTAGCAAATGCAGGAGGTGAATTTTTATTCCTTGAACATCAAGCTTTGCCACCTCCCGGGCAGTTTCCATCATCATTTCGTTGGATTCTAAGGGAAGCCCATTGATAATGTGAGAGCAAACACGGATGCCATGCTTGCGAAGCTTTTCTACACCCTCTACATAACATTGAAAATCGTGTGCTCTATTTATCAGTAGTGCCGTTCTTTCATGAACTGTTTGAAGACCTAACTCGACCCATAGATAAGTTCTTTTGTTAAGCTCTGCAAGATACTCAACAACATCATCCGGCAGACAATCTGGACGCGTTGCAATGGATAATCCAACAACGTCTTCCTGTCTAAGTACCGTTTCATACTTTTCACGGAGTACATCTACCGGAGCATGTGTATTTGTGAAGGCCTGAAAATAGGCCATATATTTACCGTCTTTCCATTTTGTATGCATCTTTTCCTTGATTTCACGGAATTGTTTTTCCAATTCGTCTGCCCGGTTACCTGCATAATCCCCTGAACCTGCCGCACTGCAAAAAGTACATCCGCCGTGGGCAACAGTCCCGTCACGATTTGGACAATCAAACCCACCATCAAGGGCTACTTTAAATACCTTATGGCCAAATTGATTGCGCAAATGGTAATTCCATGTGTGATATCTTTTATCATCAGCTGCATATGGAAAAGGGTTAGTCTGAAGCATTCAGATTCCTCCTTTTTATATTGAAAATGTCTGTTATGATTTCGTTGCATCAGCAAGCTAATAACATAAGAAGAATTTTATCACGAAGTAGCATTCATATCCAATTGTAATTCTTTCCCTTCCATAAACAGCCTTATTTCTCCCAGCATTTATCAGCCTTTTATCGTGATAGGAAAACAAATTTTAAACAAAATAAGAAATGAAGCAGTTTGCTTCAAATAGCAGCAGTTAGAATACCTGCAATGAAAGGGGATTTAAGATGGCAACCCGACAATCAATGGAAGATTTCCTGCAAAAATGTGAGGATGCTATTCGATATGCCCAGGACCAGTACAGGGAGAGCAGTCTGCAGGAACAATACAATAACGTTGGCTATACAGATGCCCTGCAGCAGCTTGAAGAGAGATATAACGAATTGTGCGACCTTGCCCACAGTGCTAATGCACAGCAGCGGGACCAGCTGCACAGGATGAGACTCCAGCTTCAGCAGGTCCAAAATAACATGATACTGCAGTAATGATAGGGGGAAAACAGTTTGAAAAAGCGCTCTAAACAAAATAACCCTGAACAAAAAACAAGGAACGGAATTAATAATCAAGATATCGAATTGGGAAGAGATTATGACCCAGTAAAAGAGTCTAAGAAAAAGTATGAAAAAACAGGCGGACAGCCTGTTAAATCCAAATTTCATCAGGAACAAGACCAATCTTCCTGAAAATTAAATGACTAGAATAACCTAGTAAAAGGAGACCCGTTTTCGGGCTCCTTTTTTTGAGCATTAAAAAAAGCCAATCAATTATTTTCTAGTATCCTCTTCTGTTGACGTTTCTTTGAGGCAGGACAACTTTGTCCAGGATAATCGGTCTCAAGGACATTTCTACGATATAGGATTGACAATTTATCAGCCGCAAAAGTCAAAAGGAAGTGTTCTTTTATCCACAAATTAATTTTCGTTTAGGAGTATTATGCATAGAGGAAACAAATGGAAGGGAAATGGCGGAGCGGATAGTGGAAAAAAGATTGCATGCCATAACAAAAAAGAATAAAATTACCTTTGGTATTTTTAAATATCGTCTCTAAAAAGGACTGCTTAAATTCACTTACTTAATCAGCTAAACCTTTGAGAAATGACATGGAACAACAGCACCTTTTTCAGGTGTTTTAATAATTTTGTAAAGGAGTTTTTTTATGCCGCGTGCATTATGGCTCTTGATTATTGGGATGGCAGTCAACGTTACTGGCTCTTCTTTTTTATGGCCATTAAACACCATCTATATTCACGATCATTTAGGAAAGTCTTTATCAATGGCCGGAGTGGTTCTTATGTTAAATTCGGCTGCGAGTGTAGTTGGTAATTTATTTGGCGGAAATCTTTTTGATAAAATTGGAGGATATAAATCCATCCTGCTTGGAATTGGTATAACTCTGGCGGCGCTGGTGGGATTGACCTTCTGGCATGGATGGCCGGAATATATTGTCTTTTTAACTATAGTCGGCTTTGGAACTGGTATCGTTTTCCCGTCGATGTATGCCATGGCGGGGTCCGTCTGGAAAGAAGGCGGGCGAAAAGCTTTTAATGCAATTTATGTAGCACAAAATCTCGGAGTAGCAGTCGGAGCTGCACTCGGAGGAATTGTTGCAGAGTATTCCTTTCAGCTCATCTTTTTAGCAAATACACTCATGTATGTTATTTTCCTGTTAATAGCTATTTTTGGCTACCGGGGTATCGATATGGTTACAGCAAAACACACATCTATTATTCAGGAAAATGGTTTGGTTAAAAACCACAGAAAATTGCATGCTTTGATTATTTTATGTATTGGTTATTTACTATGCTGGGTCGCATATGTACAGTGGCAGACAACTATAGCATCGTATACCCAGAAAATTCATATATCCCTAACGCAATATAGTTTGTTATGGACTGTTAACGGCGCCTTAATTGTACTTGGTCAGCCATTATTAAATTTGTTCTTGAAAAAGTTTGGGAAATCGCTGAAAAAACAAATGATCATTGGTATGGTAATTTTTATAGTTTCTTTCCTTGTAGCTGCAAAATCAAGTGATTTTACTGGTTTTATGACAGGAATGATTATACTTACCATCGGGGAAATGTTTATTTGGCCGGCTGTCCCTACAGTAGCAAACGATCTTGCTCCTAAAGGACGAGAGGGATTTTATCAGGGTATTGTGAATAGTACGGCTACAGGGGGCAGAATGATTGGGCCGCTGGCTGGAGGTATGCTGGCTGATTACCTTGGAATGTCCGTACTCTTTTTAGCAATGATTATCCTGTTTCTAGTATCGATCATTACTACTGCCATGTATGATAAAAAGTTAAAGATCGTTGATAAGGTCAGCCTTAATATTCCTTCCTGACCCATTTTTTTAGCTAATGATTTATATCCATTTAAACGCACGACGGACAGGATAAGGAAGGCTTCGTCAGCAATATCATCGCACGAAGGAAAAGCACTAGCTTTTCCGAGGAAGTCCTAGTCAGGCGAAAGGCACAGGACAAGGAAAGCTACGTCAGCTTTGCCTCGCACGAAGAAAAAGCATAGCTTTTTCGAGGATGTGCCGTTTTGAGCGTGATAAGCTAAACTAGGGCCATTCGCCAAAAGGACTTGGCGAATGCTAAGTTTTTCTAATGTAAACTTGCATATGGATGGGAAATTATATAAAATATCACTAGATAATAAATGAATATGTTATAAACATTGATTAGGAGCAGTAGTGATTCATCCTGAAAAAGAGAGCTGGCGGTTGGTGCAAGCCGGACGGGAACATCATGAACTCGCCTATGAGTTGCAAGTATGAATAATCAGTAATATTTGCCGTTTTCCGCGTTAAGGATGAATGAAGTGAGTGTTAAACACTAATGTGGGTGGTACCGCGGGAAGATATAATCCTCTCGTCCCTGTTTGGGATGAGGGGATTTTTTATTTTGCTTTAGTTTATTAAAGGGTAAATGGATCTTCGTCCCGTTAGTAATTACTATAAGGAGGACCAGAAATGAATTTTAAGCATCAAAAAATCGAGAAAAAGTGGCAAAAATACTGGGAAGAAAATAAAACTTTCAAAACTACTGAGGATAGCGCAAAAGAAAAATTTTACGCTTTGGATATGTTTCCATATCCATCAGGAGCAGGGCTTCATGTAGGCCATCCGGAAGGCTACACTGCAACTGATATTCTTTCCCGATTCAAAAGAATGCAGGGTTATAACGTTCTTCATCCAATGGGATGGGATGCGTTCGGACTTCCTGCCGAACAATATGCATTGGATACAGGAAATGATCCGGCTCAATTTACAAAGAAAAATATCGATACCTTCCGACGCCAGATTAAATCCCTAGGATTTTCATATGACTGGGATAGAGAAATTTCGACAACTGACCCTGAGTATTATAAGTGGACTCAATGGATTTTCCTAAAGCTTTATGAAAAAGGTTTGGCTTATGTGGATGAAGTGGCAGTTAACTGGTGCCCGGCCCTTGGAACAGTTTTGGCAAATGAAGAAGTCATAGATGGCAAGAGTGAGCGTGGAGGCCACCCGGTAGAACGCAGGCCAATGAAGCAGTGGGTTTTAAGGATTACTGAATATGCCGACCGTCTGCTTGAGGATTTGAATGAACTAGATTGGCCGGAAAGCCTAAAGGATATGCAGCGTAACTGGATTGGCCGTTCTGAGGGTGCTGAAGTAACATTCGCTATAGATGGCCACAATGAAAGCTTTACTGTTTTTACAACAAGACCGGATACACTCTTTGGTGCAACATATGCAGTGCTTGCACCTGAGCATTCTTTAGTGGATAAAATAACAACTGCCTCCCAACGTGAGGCAGTGAATGAATATCTTCAAAAAGTTAAAATGAAAAGTGATTTAGAACGTACTGACCTTGCAAAAGAAAAGACTGGTGTGTTTACCGGCGCCTATGCAATCAATCCGGCAAACGATGAAAAGATGCCTATCTGGATTGCTGATTATGTACTAGTCAGTTATGGAACTGGTGCGATTATGGCGGTACCTGGCCACGATGAACGAGATTATGAATTTGCAAGAAAATTCGATTTACCTATCGTTGAAGTAGTAGCGGGAGGAAATATTGAAGAGGAAGCATATACAGGAGACGGCGAACATATAAACTCCAAGTTCTTAAATGGAACGAATAAAGAAGATGGCATCAAAAAGATGATTTCATGGCTGGAAGAAAAGGGTATTGGTAAAAAGAAAGTTACCTACCGCCTTCGTGACTGGCTGTTCAGCCGTCAGCGCTACTGGGGAGAGCCAATTCCAATTATTCATTGGGAGGATGGTACCTCTTCGGCTGTTCAGGAGAGTGAATTGCCGCTTCTTCTTCCTAAAACAACGGAAATTCGCCCTTCAGGAACTGGTGAGTCACCATTGGCCAATATTTCAGATTGGGTAAATGTAACCGATCCGGTTACTGGCAAAAAAGGACGCCGTGAAACAAATACAATGCCACAATGGGGCGGCAGCTGCTGGTATTATTTAAGATACGTTGATCCGCACAATGATGAGGTCCTTGCTGATCCGGAAAAATTAAAGAGATGGCTTCCTGTTGATGTTTATATCGGCGGTGCTGAGCATGCAGTATTGCATCTTCTTTATGCACGATTCTGGCATAAGTTCCTTTATGATATTGGCGTTGTTTCTACAAAAGAGCCTTTCCAAAAGCTTTTCAATCAGGGAATGATTCTTGGGGAAAATAACGAGAAAATGAGTAAATCAAAAGGGAATGTAGTAAATCCTGATGATATTGTTGAAAGCCATGGAGCCGATACTCTGCGCCTATACGAAATGTTCATGGGACCGCTTGAGGCATCCATTGCCTGGTCCACTAATGGTCTTGACGGATCACGAAGGTTCCTTGACCGGGTATGGCGTTTATTCATTGAAGAAAATGGGGAATTAAATCCTAAGATTCAAAACGAAAAATCTTCAAATTCAAATCTGGAGAAGGTTTACCATCAGACTGTCAAAAAAGTGACTGAGGATTATGAAGGACTTCGTTTTAACACTGCTATTTCTCAAATGATGGTATTTATTAATGAAGCTTATAAAGCAACAACCATTCCAAAGGAATATATGGAAGGCTTTATTAAAATGCTATCGCCGTTGTGCCCGCACGTGGCTGAAGAACTATGGGAAAAACTTGGCCATTCCGGAACTATTACCTACGAAGCATGGCCTGCTTACGATGAGGCAAAATTAGTTGATAAAGAAATTGAGATCGTCCTTCAGGTAAACGGAAAGGTTAAAGCCAAAGTGATGGTACCTGCTGATGCTAATAAAGAAGCTCTTGAAAAAACTGCAATGGAAGATGAAAGAGTGAAAGAACAGCTTGAAGGCAAGACCATTCGCAAAGTTATTACTGTTCCGGGTAAACTTGTTAACATTGTTGCAAATTAAAATATAACAAGATTTTTGATGTTTAGGTAATAAATTAGGAAAAAACGACCTCTAATGTTAACGGAGGATGTTTTCAGAAAGGATGGCACAAATTATGATTGAAATAATAACTCCAGAAGAATTGCAGCAAAAGCTTAAAACAGGGGAAAAAGTTGAGCTAGTTGACGTTCGTGAAGACGAGGAAGTAGCCCAGGGAATGATTCCAGGCGCTAAGCATATCAGGATGGGAGATATTCCAGAAAATCTGGATTATTTCTCAAAAGATAAGGAATACGTCTTTATATGCCGCTCAAGCAGAAGAAGTGAAAACGTATGCCATTATCTTCAAGATCAGGGCTTTAAAGTCCGTAACATGGTTGGCGGCATGCTTGAATGGAAAGGCGAAACAAAATAAGTATATAAAAATGGAGGCGGGACCAATGGTTCGCCTCCATTCTTTATTTAGATCCCGTATCTGCAGTCTCTTCCTGCCAATTTGGCACCCCATCATCCTCATCAAATTCAATGATGACATCCGAAACTCCTTTTTCGGCAAAAATTCTCTTTTCCAGCCTATCTTTTATATCATCCGCTGCAGCGATGGTTAGTTTTGGATCAATTTCGATTTCAACCTCAACATGTACTTCTTCCCCTTCTTTAATAACAGAAATATCCTGAATATCTTTTACATCCGGATCTTCCATAATGATGTTGCCGATTTTTTCTTCCATTTCTTCATCAGCTACACCTAGAACACCTGCTGCATTATCTAAAAAGACTTTGCCTACCACTAAAAACATTAAAGCGCCGATAATGATAGAGACGATTCCCTCTGCCTGGTGGAAGGGAGTAAAGTGGGCTATGACAACAGCAAGGATTGCCAGTAATCCGCCTCCTGTAGCAACAGAATCCTCTAGGACAACGAGCTTAGTAGCAGGTTTTGCTTTCTCAAGGTGAGCAAGGCTCTGAGAAATTATAGCCATCCCCTTTGCTTCTACATGGCTTTCATGCAGGACTTCTTTCATGGCCTTAAATAAAACAAAGGATTCGAGCATTGTAGCACATACCAGCACAACTACGTTCAATATAAAACCGGAAGATTCTGTTGGATGAATAAGGTGAGCATAACCCTCTTTTATGGTTTCAAATGACATAATACCAACAATTAGGACTGCTCCCAGCAATACAAGGTTTACCAATCTTCCAAAGCCGTTTGGAAACCGGTCGGTTGGCCCTTTTTTACTCAAAGCTGAACCAATAAACACAAATAGTTGGTTGGCAGTGTCTCCAAGGCTGTGCATAGTTTCAGCAAACATTGCCACATTTCCTGTTGTAAAATAAGCAAATCCTTTAATAATTGCAACGACTGCATTTACGATGGAAGCCAAAAACGCAGATTTATTTCCTCTTTTTAATAGTTGAAAGAAATTACTCATTTTTTCCCTTCTTTCTTTTAAAATTACAGGGATAAAATTGAACCTTTAAATAAGGGTATATTATTTCATCTCCCTTTTTCTCTTATACCCAATTATCCGGAACTTATTTTTAAACATGCATTTTCTTATAAAAAATTTAAAATATGGATAGAATGATAGAAAAAAGGAAAGGGAGAGGAATTTGATACAGGTTAAGCTTTTTGATAAGGAACATGAAAAGGATTTGGAGCGGGATATGAACTATTTTTTAAAAGGAATAGATGAAAAGAAACTGGTTGATATCAAATACAATGTTGCTGCTATCCCAGAGGAAGAAGAGGAAGAACAAATTTATTGTTTCTCTGCCATGATTATTTACAGGGCCTGAACCCACTTATCAGGCCCTGTTGTTTTTAGTCTTTAAGAATTACGTGCTGATTTTGCTGCATTCATTCCAGCCAGCCTTCCGGTAACTAGAGCGGCTGTAATGTTATATCCTCCTGTATAGCCGTGAATATCCAAAATTTCACCGCAGAAAAATAATCCATCCATTAACCTGGAAGCCATTGTTTGAGGTTCAATTTCTTTAATGGATACTCCGCCACCGGTAACAAATGCTTTTTCAAGCGGAAGTGTACCATTGACCATGAAGGTGAACTGCTTACAGTCTTTTGAGAAGGAACGAAATTTATCATTACTGATGGTATTTCCCTGTGCTGAAAGGTCTATTCCATTACGCTCAAGAAGGAACAATAAATATCGCTCCGGAAGCAATCCTTTTAAGCTGTTTTTAATACTTTTTTTAGGATCCTCTTTAACCGTTTTGACAATCTCCTGAAAAATTGATTCCTCAGTCCTGTCTGGCAGGGCATCAAGGCTCATGGCTGTTTCTTTGAGGTTCCACTTTTTTAGAGCTTTTACAACAAACTGGCTGCATCTTAAAACTGCCGGCCCACTGACGCCAAAATGCGTAAAGATCATATCCATGCGATGAGTAATTAATGGTTTACCTTTTGGATTTAGTACACTTAATCCTATATCCCGAAGAGAAAGTCCCTGGAGAACCTTGTTTTTTATAAAAGGCTCATTTGATGTGACAGGAACCTCCGTTGGGAAAAGATCTGTTATAGTATGACCAGCCTTTTCTGCCCAGGCATAACCATCACCTGTAGAACCAGTATGTGGAACAGATTTACCTCCAACAGCAATCACTATAGACTTTGCGATAATCTTTTCACCATTTTTCAGAAGAACTCCAGAGGTCCGTCCGTTTTCATAAAAAACATTCTTAACAGGAGAGTTTGTCCAAACTTTAATCTTTAGCTGTTCAATTCTCCTGATCAATACATCTACGACAGATTGTGCCTTATCGGAGGCAGGAAACATTCTTCCATGGTCCTCTTCTTTTAAGGCGATTCCCAGGTTCTCAAAAAATCTTATAATATCTTCATTACTAAAAATCGAAAAAGCACTATATAAAAACTTACCGTTTCCAGGCAGGTGCTTTACAATCTCATCAACCGGAAGACGGTTTGTTACATTGCAGCGGCCGCCACCTGAAATTGCAAGTTTTCTCCCCAGTTTGTCCCCTTTATCAATGAGCAGAACTTTTGCTCCGCCTTCTCCCGCTGCAATCGACGCCATTAAACCGGAAGGGCCTCCTCCGATTACCACTACATCAAATTCCATTTCCGTCACCAACTTCATTATTTATTTGTGCAATATATGGAAGTTTTAATAATTAAACTTTAATTACACCCAGCTTCATCACTGGGCGACTGCGCTTTTCCTATTATAAACATTTCCAGGCAGAGTTAAAAGGAAACTGAAAAGGTGAATTTTTTAGAGTTGTTAGTAGCGGAGAGGGGAAAAGAAGAGTAAACTACAAATAGTGTGCAAAAAAAGTCGAAACTCGTAATTATATCTATTATTGGCAGGAAGGGATTATATGTCATCAAAGCTTTTAAGAGGAACGTTTATATTAACAGTTGGCACAATTCTTTCAAAGGTACTGGGTTTAATTTATGTGCTGCCGTTCTATAAAATTGTTGGTTCGGACGGAACAGCACTTTACCAATATTCGTATGTTCCCTATACCATTTTTATAAGTATTGCCACAGCAGGCGTCCCGCTGGCTGTTTCAAAGTTTATCTCTAAATATAATGCCCTGGAAGAGTATGCGGTTGGCCGGAAGCTTTTTAAATCTGGTCTGGTTGTTATGCTTACCACGGGAATCATTGCCTTTTTAATCTTGTATATAGCCTCACCTCTAATAGCCAAAATAAGTTTATCCGAAAATGCAGATGCCGAAAGCCTAAAAGAAGTAGTAACAGTAACGAGAGCTGTAAGTTTTGCTCTTATTGTTGTTCCGTTTATGAGTCTTATACGCGGCTTTTTTCAGGGACATCAGTCCATGGGGCCTTCAGCTGTCTCCCAGGTTGTGGAACAGATTGTCCGTGTCTTGTTTACCCTTCTTGGTGCTTATATTGTTCTAAAGGTTTTACACGGCAGTCTCGTAACAGCTGTCAGCGTAGCGACCTTTGCGGCATTTATAGGGGCAATCGGAAGTCTTGCTGTTTTGTTTTGGTACTGGTATAAACGGAAGCCGTATTTGGATGAATTGCTGGTTCATGATAAAGGAACTATTAATATTTCATTGGGCCAAATTTATAAAGAGATAGTGGTTTATGCGGCACCCTTTGTTTTTGTAGGGATTGCCAATCCGCTTTTTCAGGCCATTGACCAAATGACCTTCAGTAGGGCATTTGACCAGATTGGTCTTGCTAAACAAGCAAAGGATGCATTCTCAATTCTTAACTTTGAATCCCATAAGCTTGTTATTATTCCGGTTTCTCTGGCAACCGCCTTTTCGCTGACACTAGTACCAAGCATTACAAAATCGTTTATTGAAAATGACCGCCAAAGCTTAGTATCTCAATTGAACCAGGCTTTTCAGGTTTTGCTGTATCTGACTGTTCCTGCTGCTGTCGGCCTTTCCTTATTGGCTGACCCAGTATACACCGTCTTTTATGAATATCTTCCAGCAGGAAGTGAAGTTTTGCGTGCCTATGCTCCTGTAGCCATTTTATTTGCCCTTTATTCGGTAACAGCAGCGATTTTGCAGGGAATAAATGAACAGCGGTTTACGATTCTCAGTTTGCTTGTAGGGTTATTGTTAAAGCTGAGCCTGAACATTCCGCTTATTAAGTTAATGCAAACACAAGGGGCTATACTTTCCACCTCTATAGGATATCTTGCAGCAATTTTAATCAATCTTTATGTAATAAAAACGTATTCAAGATATCCTTTCCGCCTTGTGATCAGGAGAACGGTTTTGATTTTGAGTATTTCTGCATTGATGTGGGCTGGAACATTTATGGTATATAAAGTTCTATTGCTTTTCTTGTCGCCTGCATCCACCATGCAATCCATTTTAATTATCATTGTTTGCGCAATTGTTGGAGCAGCGATTTACTTGTACCTCAGCTTTAAATCAAAGCTGATAAATCTATTGTTTGGTGACAGGGTAGAACGTATTAAGAAAAAGCTGCGCCTTCCTGTTTAACTATTTCGAGTGAGGGGATATAAATGAGGCTGGATAAATTGCTCTCAAACCTTGGCTTCGGCAGCCGTAAAGAAGTAAAACAACTTTTAAAGTCAGGGTCCGTCAAAGTAAATGATACTGTTGTAAAGGATGCTAAAATGCATGTTGATCCTGTCAATGAAATCGTTACTTTGAATGGAGAACGAATAGAGTACAGAGAGTTTGTTTATTTGATGATGAACAAGCCTCCGGGTGTTCTCTCAGCTACAGAAGATACGAGGGATGAAACAGTAATAGATTTGCTCCAGATCGAAGATCAGGTTTATAATCCTTTTCCCGTAGGACGACTTGATAAAGATACGGAGGGACTTTTGTTAATCACGAATGATGGACAGCTTTCCCATCGCCTGCTTTCTCCAAAAAAACATGTTCCTAAAACCTATTTTGCGGTCATTGAAGGAGAAGTAACAGAGCGTGATATTGATGCTTTTAAAAAAGGCGTGACCTTGGAGGATGGCTATTTAACAAAGCCAGGTGAATTGAAAATTTTAAAATCAGGAATTACATCGGACATCGAATTGACGATTACTGAGGGGAAATTTCATCAGGTAAAACGAATGTTTGAAGCAGTTGGCAAAAGAGTTGTCTATCTGAAAAGACTCTCAATGGGATCGCTTTTGCTCGATGAAACCCTCGAATTGGGCGAGTACAGAGAATTAACGGATGAAGAAGTACAAATGCTTAAAGACTACCAGGGTAAATAAGAAAAATCGCCCATTTTGCTTGATTTCAACTGTAAGATACTCAAAGAATTTTGTGTATCTTACAGTCTTTTTTTTGCAATACATTTAGTTGAAAAGTATATGTAGATTAGCGCTTCGGGTGGACGCTTGCTGCGGGCGGTCGAGCCGCTTCGCTCGCTGCGCTCAGTCCAGGGTCTCGACTGTCCCGCTGTTCCCGCAGGAGTCACCATTCGCTGCCATTATGTACATAACGACAATAAATTTTTTATAGGATAGTCAAATGTTACAACATTCAAATTAAAAAAATGAAAAAATGTCTCGAGAAAGCATCTCTCGAGACATTTTTTCTAGAATCTGAAATTTCCATTTTAGGCAATTTTTTCTTTTTCAATCAAATATATTTTACGATGTCATTTTCACTTTTTTCTGGGTTGTTGTCCATTTTCCCCTGCTGGGACTAATGACAAGGTCATTATAAGCTAGGACATTTAAGTCTCTTTGTATGGTTCGAGGAGTGATACCAAATTCCTCTACAAGCTGCTGTGTGGAAACAGTTCCATTCTTACAAATAAACATGTAGATGCATTTGATACGGTTTAACATCCGGTTAGTCGAAGGTTTCAAAAAACCACTCCCTATCCTTTTTTCAAACCCATGGCAATTCCTGCGGTTGACAGCTGTGCTGAAGTACTGGCCTCTTATGAAGTTATTATGTAATTTCTTTTCCGCAAACAACTCCTTTTTGGGATGGTTGTTAGTGCATACTCAGATGTCATACATCTAACCTTATTCTAACTCTCTTCCTTTGATATTGCTACAATTAAGTTTGAATTAACACAATATTTACAATATGGAAAACTAAAAAACCTTTAATTTTTGCTTTCCCCCTCTCCTGTTGTATATTATATTTTATCAATAGATGTGTGAATATTATGATTACTTTTTTGCTTTTTTAGAAGAATAATTGATTTTTATTCAATCGGCCCGAGGGATAGGGGAAATAAATATGGAGAACATATTTTTACAAAGCCAATTAGCTAAAATAATTTCGTTTTTTCTTGAAAAATTGTAAGCTTAGTTCAAGCTTGGCAGACTATGTGGGGAAGAGAATACATAATGAAAAGGGTATGGGACTTTTAAGGAGGATCCATTATGACAAATATTAATTGGATGAATGAAGTAGAAAAAAGAAAAGAAGAGCTTATTAAGGACACACAGGAACTCTTGCATATCAGGAGTCTTTTGGACGAGGAAAATCAACTGCCCGATGCTCCCCTCGGAAAGGGAGTGAAAGAGGCTCTGGATTTTATGCTTAGCTTGGGTGAAAAGGATGGCTTTATTTCCAAGAATGTTGGGAATTTGGCGGGCCATCTTGAATTTGGAAAGGGTAAGGAACTGCTGGGCATTCTTTGCCATGTTGATGTGGTTCCCGAAGGTGACGGCTGGACTAGCGGCCCTTTTGATGCAGAAATACGCGACGGAAAAATTTTTGCAAGGGGAGCACTAGATGATAAAGGTCCAACTATGGCTGCATATTATGCAATGAAAATAGTAAAAGAACTTGGACTTCCTTTGAAAAAACGTGTACGCATGATTGTTGGCACAGATGAAGAAAGTAATTGGCGCTGTGTGGATCACTACTTTGAAAATGAAGAAATGCCTACACTTGGTTTTGCACCAGATGCGGATTTCCCTATTATAAATGCAGAGAAGGGGATATCGGATTTTGACCTTGTTCAGGATAAACAAAATGTACCTGCGGAAGAGGCTAGAATTGAGGTTCTTCAATTTGCATCAGGGCGGAGATATAATATGGTTCCTGATTTTGCCACAGCCTCATTAATCGTTCATCAGGAACAAAATGAAATAATACAGCGATTTGAGGATTTTATGAAACAGGCAGGATTAGAAAAGCAATGCCATGTTGATAATGGGGTATTAGTTTTGGAAGTGAAAGGGGTTTCAGCACACGGCATGGAACCAAACAATGGGAAAAATGCAGGACTATACCTAGGCGAATTTCTTTCCCAACTAAACACGGATACCAATGCAGCTCATTATTTTAAATTTCTATCGAAGTATTTTGTGAGTGATTCAAGAGGAGTTAATCTGGGAGTAGCCTATAGTGACGAGGTTTCCGGTGACCTTACTATTAATGCTGGGAAGTTAACTTATTCAAGGGAAAACGGAGGGAAAATAGGGTTAAACCTTCGTTATCCTGTAACCAGCAAGATGGAGGACACAAAAGCTGTATTGGAAGATTTAGTAGTAAAAGAGAATTTTCATATAGATAATTTTTCTGATTCCAAGCCTCACTATGTTGATGAAAGTGATTTTTTAATCCAGACTTTAAAAAAGGTTTATGAAGAGCAAACCGGTGATAAAGCAGAACTGATTGCCATTGGTGGTGGAACCTATGCCCGTTCTTTAAAATCAGGAGTTGCTTTTGGCCCATTGTTCCCAGGTCGTCCAGATATAGCACACCAAAAAGATGAGTATATTTATATTGAGGATTTACTTAGGGCTACGGCGATTTATGCTCAGGCCATTTTTGAATTAGCTTCTAATGAATAATTGATCTGTTTTAAAAAAAATACGGCTGCTGTTCGTCGCGACGATTTGCACGTAAACAAGGGGAGAATACCAGATGGAAACTGTAATACTTAATGGGGAATTAATTGAAAGAAAAGATGCAAGTATCGATGTGGAAGACCGTGGGTATCAATTCGGGGATGGTATTTATGAAGTTATTAGAGTGTATAACGGAAAAATGTTTACAGCTGCGGAACATCTAGAAAGGTTCCAAAGAAGTGCTGAAAATATTGGGATGAATGTTTCTTATTCTATTGGAGAATTAGCAGCTCTCCTTCAGCAGCTAATTGAAAAAAATAGTCTTGAATTAGGAATTGTTTACATGCAGATGTCACGAGGAATTTCTCCTCGGAACCATGCCTTTCCGGCTGCGGAGACAAAACCTACATTAGTGGCCTATACGAGAGAAATGGCCCGCCCCGAAAAAAATATGCAAACCGGAGTTAAGGCTATGCTAACGGAAGATATTCGCTGGCTTCGATGCGATATAAAAAGTCTTAATTTGCTTGGGAATTTACTGGCCAAACAAAAAGCAGTGGAATCTGGCTGTTTTGAGGCTATTCAGCATAGGGGGGAGACTGTTACAGAGGGAAGCTCCTCGAATATCCTAATTGTTAAAGATGGAAAAGTACTTACCCATCCTGCAAATAACCTCATTTTAAATGGGATTACCCGAATGCAGCTGGAGCAAATATGTGTAAATAATAATATTCCTTTTGAAGAACGTACTTTTACAATGAATGAGATGCTGCTTGCAGATGAGGTAATCATGACAAGTACAACCTCAGAAGTAATGCCGGTTTGCGAAATTGACGGCAAGGTGGTAAACGAAGGTGTTCCTGGCTCTGTAACACAAAGGCTCCAGGAGCTGTTTACTGCTGAAATAGAAAAACAATGCGGGGAGATTGTATATTCTTCTTAAACTACAAATGCAAAAGAGTGCAAAAAATTTAAGAACAAAAAGAAGCGTGTTTCTTCCGAAGCACGCTTCTTTACTTAAATATTATTCGTATCTGAATAGATCGCTTGATAGGTACCTCTCACCTGTATCACAGGCAATACATACCACTGTCTGATCCGGTGAGAGGCGCTTTGCCACTTCTAGAGCTGCAAAGCAGGCACCGCCTGAAGATGGTCCCACAAGAATTCCTTCTTCTCTCGCAAGGCGGCGAACCGTTTCATAGGCGTCTTCATCACTAATTGGATGGATTTCATCATAAACATTCTGATTTAGAATGTCGGGAATAAATCCTGGGCTAGTGCCAACTAGTTTATGTCTTCCAGGCTTACCGCCGGATAACACTGGAGATCCTTTAGGTTCTACAACATGTACGGTGATATCCTTATAATGCTCCTTAAGAACTTCCCCAGTACCAGTTATAGTGCCGCCAGTTCCAGCAGTCGCAACAAATGCTCCCAATGGTTGATTAATCTCTTTCATTGCCTCTATGATTTCAAGAGCAGTAGACTTTCTGTGTGCTTCAGGATTTGCTTCGTTTTCAAATTGCATCGGCATAAAACTATTTTCAATTTGTTGAACTAGTTCTTGTGCCTTCTTAATTGAACCTGGCATTTTCTCATCTCCAGGTGTTAAAACAACTTCAGCACCATATGCCTTTAATAAATTAATTCGTTCCAATGTCATAGTATCAGGCATAACCAGGATTGCCTTGTAGCCTCTGGCCGCTGCGTTCATAGCCAGTCCAATTCCTGTATTGCCACTGGTAGGCTCGATGATTGTTGCGCCCTTTTTCAAAAGGCCTGCTTTTTCTGCCTCTATGATCATATTAAAGGCTGCTCTGTCTTTAACACTTCTGCTTGGATTAAAGTATTCAAGCTTTAAATAAACCGCTGCACTATTTTCGGGTACAAGACGGTTTAATTTTAGGAGGGGGGTTTCGCCAATTAAATCAGCAATATTGTTTACTACCTTCATGGAGTTTAACTTCCTTTCTTATATTATCCGCTATTATCCGTAATCTATATTGTATACTTTCAAAGGCTTCCCTATTATCATAAAGAAATATTCTTTCCTTTATCAAATGAAAAGTTTTAATAAGGAAAAAATAAACCAGTGAGGATCATTAAAAATAGTGAATTTTGTTGAAAATAGTCTAAAATGAATGAAAAGGACTGAATTTATGGATAAACATGCACATTTCTTTTATGCCCTTAAATTACCGGAAGAAGTAAAACAGGTTATGAATGATCATTTTCTGTCTTTTAAGGACACTCTGCCTTTTGGAAGCTGGGTGCATCATGAGGATTTGCATATTACCCTTGCTTTTCTTGGGTCAGCACCTGAAGATATTTTGTCATCATCTAGAAGATTTGTGGGGGAAGCCATAAACGGTTTCTCTTCATTTTCATTGGAAATCGACCAGCTTGGTTTTTTTGGAAAAGAAGACTCACCAAGGGTTTTGTGGGCGCATACAGGGGAAAAAGAAGAATTGAAATTATTAAGAAATAAAGTATATAACGCATGTACGGTTGCAGGTTTCAAGCTGGAAACACGGCCATTTCGGCCTCATATTACATTGGCCAGAAGATGGAAGGGTACGGAACCATTTGTAATGAACAAAGCCTCCGATCTATGGCAAAGGATTCAGGATGGACCGATCAAGTTTCACGCTGAAGAGGTTGTCTTATATCAAACTCATTTGGAAAGGTCTCCTAAATATGAGGTAATTTCATCCTATCGGCTTAAATAGAGAAACATGGGAAAAGGGGGGAGACGGCAAATGGGACAGTTAATAAAACTTCAGGATTATATTTCTCGTTACGAAACCGATATTTATTCGTATCCGTCCCGGTTTACAAGGTTAAAAAGACAGCAATGGGAAAAGACACGCGAAAATTGGGAAACGGATGGTATGGATGCTGCAAATCTTTCTTTTTCCTCTTTATTACCTGACGATGAAGAGGAAAAAGAAAAGCGCCCTTTTTTTGCTAAAATGAAAGATCTATTAAGGAAAAATAAGAAGGATGAAGAGGTTTGGATGGAAGAAACAAAAGATATTAAAAGTGAAGAGGAAGAAAATCCTCTTGAATTTACAGTTGATTTCCATGTTAAACCCAAAACGATTGAAGATTTAAAGAAGCAGTATCTCGACCAACTATTTCGGTTCCAATTGAAATGGGCCAGCTCAACTTTGTTTGAAAGGTCCAATCTGCATCCCAAATTCTTTTTCGATGAAAGGCTAAAATTCTTTCTTCAGCGTTTTCCAGATACTTATTTATGTATGTATAAACCTATTTTTCTCTTAAAAAAGGCTCCAGTGGAAACGGAGGCAATCCTGCTGACACCTTCAGAAGCCTGGTGTATTACCTTCTTGGAGGAAGAAGATTTATCAGTTTATATAGGTTCGCCTGACCGTTTTTGGGAGAAAAAGAGAAATACAAAAGAAAGTAAAATATTGAATCCTCTTTTGGCGCTAAATCGTACTGAAAAGATTATAAGGAAAATATTTCATATGAACGAAATTGAACTTCCTATACATAAACTATTATTAAGCCGGAACGGGTATATTGATTATCCGTCATCTCCTTTCGATGTAAAACTGGTGGATTCCAGAAATTTTGAAGAATGGTTTCAATCCATGCGGTCGAATAAATCTCCTCTTAAACACATGCAGTTAAAGGGTGCGCAAGCTTTGCTCCAATACTGCCAGACTTCAAGCCTCAGAAGAATGGAGTGGGAAGAGACGGAGTAGTCCAGCTGAAATCGAAGCAGGCAAATAAAAAGTAGAAATCTATACTCTTTCTAAGGTGATGTATGAAGAAAATCTATTTTATTGTTAATCCTGCAGCAGGAAACGGACAATGCTTAAAGACCTGGAAACTGCTTGAAGGAATATTAAGTAAAAAAAATATTAGTTATCTGGCCATTTTTACCGAATACCCTGGCCATGCGAAAGAGCTAGCCTGGCAGATAGCTTCAAAGAGCCATTCAGAAGAAATGATTTTGGTTGCTGTTGGCGGTGATGGAACAGTCCATGAGATGATAAATGGTCTTATCCATTTTCCGGATTTCAATTTTGGATTTATCCCTGGTGGATCAGGGAATGATTTTTCCAGAGGTTTCCTTATTCCTTCGAATCCTGCTGAAGCAGCTGAAATGATTATTAGGCTTTCCAGTGAGCCTGGGGTACTGATTGATGTTGGAAAGATAACTATGGATGAGGAATACTTTTTTATTAACAATATGGGCGTTGGGTTTGATGCTTTGATATCTTATGAGGTAAACCGCTCTAAAGCGAAACGGATATTGAATAAGCTGTCATTGGGCCGGCTTGTTTATGTATACTTTCTTCTTAAAAAACTTGCCGGATATAAACGAGGGAATATCCAGCTTGAGATGGAGGGAAAGCATTATATTTTTGAGGATGCCTGGTTTGTGAGCGTTTCCAATCAGCCATATTACGGAGGAGGAATGAAAATTGCTCCTAATGCATCCACAGAGGATGGTTTATTTGATATAACAGCTGTACACAAGATATCAAAAATAAAGCTCTTGCTTGTATTTATAAGTGTGTTTTACGGAAAGCATATTTCTTTCAAAGGGGTTAGGACATTTAGAGGAAAAAAGGTATCAATAAGGTCTTCAATACCTCTTTTTGTACATGCTGACGGGGAACATATTGGCCAGACTCCCCTTACGATCGAACTCCTGCCGGGAGCTATCCGTGTGTTAACGAAAGCGTCAGAAACCAAGGATGAAAATTTAAAAGATTGGGGTGCAGAAAGTGGACTTTAAACGTGAATTTTTTGCTTATCTAGATGAAATGCAGAGGGTAACCATTTTACTACCCCTCACCTATCATAACGGAAATTCTTCTGCTTTTTCACTGCAATACGGCTCTTACGGCTTAGAACTGGAAGTAAAAGAAGTTTCGCAAATTGACCAGTATAGGAAATATATTTGTTCGGTCCCGGAGGAGGTAAGTCTGGGTGTTACCTCCTGGATTATTGATGAACATGGGGGAAGAACCGACTTGCAAACAGGTGCCGTTATCCGGACAGCCCGCTTTGAGGAGAAGTTTTATTACGATGGCATTGACCTTGGGGTCTCTATTAAACATGGAGAAACACAATTTAAACTTTGGGCCCCTACTGCTGTACAGGTGAAAATTAAATTATTGTCACCTGACAGCCCCTATTTTGAAATTGTAAAATTGCAAAGGGAAGACAGAGGGATTTGGTCTGCCTCCATTCCTCGCGATCTGGAAGGATTCCGCTATTCTTATTTATTATTAATTGATCAGGAATGGAACGAAGCTGTTGACCCATACGCAGTCTCAGCAACGCCGAATGGGGAGTTTGGCGTGATCGTCAATCTCGAAAAAACAAGAATCAGCCATTCTCCTTTGCCGGCCTTTAACAATCCGGTAGACGCTATTATCTATGAAACACATATTAGAGATTTTACAATACATCCAAGTAGTGGAGCTATGGAAAAAGGTAAATATTTAGGAGCTGCAGAAGCAGGGACATCAGATTTCCAGGGCAGACCAACTGGAATGTCCTATTTAAAGGATCTTGGGGTGACACATGTAGAATTTCTTCCGTTTAACGACTTTGCGGGAGTAGATGAACTTGATCCGGATCTCCAGTATAATTGGGGATATAATCCTCTCCACTTTAATGTACCTGAGGGAAGCTTTAGTTCCAATCCGGTTGATCCCTATTCGAGAATTAAGGAATTAAAAGAGATGATTCGCCGCTTCCATGAAAACGGATTAAGAGTGATTATGGATGCAGTGTATAACCATGTTTATATAAGGGAATCTTCTCCCTTTGAAAAAATAGTCCCTGGTTATTATTTCAGGCACGATGAATATGGCATGCCTTCTAACGGTACGGGGGTAGGAAATGATATTGCCTCCGAACGGCTGATGGCCAGGAAATTTATTCTTGATTCAGTCCGTTTTTGGATGGAGGAATATAGAATCGACGGTATTCGTTTTGATTTAATGGGTATCTTGGATGTCAATACGATGAATGAAATAAAAAAAGTAGCAGAAAGTATCAACCCTGAAGTGATCCTGTTTGGAGAAGGCTGGGATCTTAATACTCCTTTGGAGGCTGGCCAAAAGGCAATTATAAGAAATCAGTCGAAAATGATGGGGATTGGCCAATTTAATGACTTGTTCAGAGATACAATAAAGGGATGCACATTTAATTTATATGATAAAGGGTATGCCTTGGGAAATGAGCACTATTTCGACGCTGCTAAAGAGGTTTTAACAGGCAGTATAGGCTTTAAAAAGAAAGAAAAGGGACTGTTTAGTGAGCCTTCACAATCCGTCAATTATGTAGAAGCTCATGATAATAATACGCTTTGGGATAAACTGCTTGCCTGTTTTCCAGATACAGACACAAATGACCTAAGATTCTATCACCGGCTGGCCACTAGTCTTGTCTTCCTTTCGCAAGGGATTCCGTTTCTTCATAGCGGACAGGAGTTCTTTAGAACAAAGAAAGGCGTAGGAAACAGCTACCGATCTCCTGATGCTATTAATCAGCTGGATTGGGACAGACGGGCCGATTTTAATGAAAACGTGGAGTATATTAAGGGAATAATCAGCCTGAGAAAATTTTTCGGATGCTTCCGAATGAGGACAGCGGATGAAATACGACGTAGAATTACCCAGCTTGAATTACCTTCCCCGTTAATTGGCTTTCATTATAACTTGGTAAATGATGACAATGGGTGGTCAGAAGTACTTCTATTGGTAAACCCTACACTTTCGGCTGCTAAAATTAAGCTTCCTCCTGGGGAATGGACGATTTTTGCAGATAGAGTGCGTGCTGGATTAAATCCTTTATCTGCCTCTGCAAATGAAGATACAGAGCTTGATGCTGTAAGTATTAAAATTTTAGCAAAAAAATAACAGTCCTTTGCTTTTTGTTTATTCTCTGATGGGGTTGACGAAAAAAGCATTTTAAGGATAAAATTTATAAAGATGGCTATTGTGATCGATGGTTTCAATAGCTGTCTTTTTATTTTAATAAAACAATTTCTTTAAATAGATTAGCTAGCCTTTTCGGCTAAGCTGTTAAATTTAGATATATCCTTTATCACATATGATAATTGTTGAACAATTCCGATTTAAACGCCCGGAGGCCCAGATCGTAAAACAGGGAATACTGGCGTTTGAAGCAGGATTAAATGTAGGTGACCAATTTTGGAAGATTTATTAGGACAAGAGTGGGAAATTGTCCCTGCTGGCGGTGCCACTGGAGAGGCTTTCTTTGCTAGATGTGAAGATCAGGAACTGTTCTTAAAACGTAATTCTTCTCCTTTTCTTGCTGTTCTGTCAGCAGAAGGAATCGTCCCAAAGCTTGTTTGGACGAAAAGACTGGAAAACGGGGATGTAATCTCCGCACAGCAGTGGCTAACCGGGAGAGAGCTTAAAGCACCAGAGATGAACCAGGATCGTGTTGCAAAGCTTCTCAGGAAAATACACCGCTCCAAACCTATGCTCGGTATGCTTAGGAGACTTGGGAAAGTACCGCTTCAGCCAGAGAATTTGCTGGAAATGGCCACGACAGATCTGGATGCTGAAATTATCGCTCTTCCTGAGGTACAAAAGGCCCTGGCCTTTGTAAGGAAAGAGGCAGACAGCGTCCAAAGTGATGAGCAGGTTGTTTGTCATGGTGATTTGAACCATAACAACTGGCTGCTTGCAGAAAACAACCAGTTGTACCTAATAGATTGGGATGGTGCCATGGTCGCTGATCCGGCCATTGATTTAGGGCAAATGCTTTATTGGTATATTCCGGAGTCAGATTGGGATAGCTGGATGGACTTGTATGGGAAAAAGATAACCAGCCATCTCAAGCTTAGAATGAAATGGTATGTGACTCTTCAATCCCTTTCATCTATCCAATGGAATAAAAATAAAGGCCGTTTTCAAGAAATGGAACGGCTTATCGAGTTTTTAGCGGTAATTACCAATCATGAAAATTGATCGATACTGCTGACCCAATCAGAAAGGCGATCTTGGTTGGACGTAATATGCTGGTCCAAGTCGGCTGACTGGGCACCATGCTGTCCGTATTCATAGATCTCTTCAAGAATTATTTTTACATTTTGGTTTATCTGAGTATTAACCATAAGAGATTTGACCAAACGCTCCAATTGTTCGCATTCGGCGACGGAACCACAGCAGTCAGTTTGTTGATTGCTTAATATATCTTTTAACAAGTTAACTTGGTCATGATGACTTAAAGGCATGCAAGCACTTCCTTTCGGTTAATAAGGTGATTAAAAGGAATCCACAGATAGGTTGTGGATTCCTTTTGTCATTTATTCACAGACAAAGAATTCCAAATATAAAAGAGGCTTGCAAGGATAGTTTTTGTTTGGTATGTTTTGAACGATATTATTTTTTTGGGAGTTGTAGTTATGCGGCTAAGAAATAAGCCCTGGGCAAGTGAAAAAATAGAGCAGCATCCACAATATATTGTGCCCTCACCTGAAAACTTTAAAGGTAAATGGCACGAAGCTTTTGCTAAAAATCAGGCGCTTCATATTGAAATAGGGACCGGTAAAGGACGGTTTATCACAGAAATGGCCAAAGCGCACCCTGATATTAACTATATTGGGATAGAGATTTACGAAAGTATCATTGTTGCGGCACTTGATCGTTTAATCGAAGCAGATCTTCCCAATCTAAAGCTTTTGAATGTCAATGCCACTGATTTAAAAAACTTTTTTGAAAAAAATGATGTTGACCGGGTATACCTGAATTTTTCCGATCCCTGGCCAAAGGTTCGCCATGTGAAAAGGCGCCTTACCTATAAAGATTTCCTGAAAATATACGAGGATATTCTTGTGGATGGCGGAGAAATCCATTTTAAAACAGATAATCAGGGACTATTTGAATATTCATTAATGAGTTTCTCGGAATATGGACTGTTATTAAAATTCCTGAGCTTAGATCTCCATCAGAGCAATTATGAAGGAAATATAATGACGGAATACGAAGAGAAGTTTTCAAATAAAGGAAACAGAATATACAGATGTGAAGTTAAGTACAGATAGGAAGAAAAGGCCAGGTCATTCGACCAGGCCTTTCTTATTATTTTTAAATTACTAACCTGGATGCTAAAATGGGGAAAAAGGGGTTGAGGGTAGAAGTGGAGACATTAAAATTTGGTGAGGTAGCGCTTACATGGCTGCCTGGTGGTGTAACCAATCTTGATGGTGGAGCAATGTTTGGAGTAGTACCGAAACCATTGTGGGCGAAAAAGTATCCTTGTAATGAAAAGAATCAGATTGAGCTTCGGACTGATCCAATACTTCTTCAGGCACAAGGAAAAAACTTTTTAATCGAAACTGGCATAGGAAAAGGAAAATTAACCGAAAAGCAGTTAAGAAATTATGGGACTACTGAAGAGTCAGAGGTAGAGGAAGCATTATCAAAGCTTGGACTTTCAACTTTTGACATCGATTATATTTTAATGACCCATCTTCATTTTGACCATGCATGCGGTTTAACAAAAAAGGAAGAGGAAGGTTATTCTTCTGTTTTTCCAAATGCAAAAATAGTTGTATCACAGATCGAATGGGATGAAATGAGAACGCCTAATATTCGTTCGAGAAATACATATTGGAAGGAAAATTGGGAATCCATACAGGAGCAGGTAGAAACCTTTGAAGAAGAGTGGAGCCTTGGCCCTGTCAAAATGGTTCACACAGGCGGCCATAGTAATGGACATGCTATCATTGTTATTGAATCAGATGGTGAGACTGTTGTTCATATGGCCGATATTATGCCAACTCACGCCCATCAAAATGTCCTCTGGGTGCTTGCGTATGATGATTATCCAATGGACTCTATTTCGGGAAAACAAAAATGGCTGGAATATGGTAAAAAGAAAAATGCCTGGTTTACTTTCTATCATGATGCATATTATCGGGCAGTAAAGTGGGACGAGGATTGGAAAATAGGCAAGAGTGTAAAAAGAGAAAGATAGGGACAAAAAGTAAAGCAAGTACGAATTCGTACTTGCTTTACTTTTTTAGCTAATCAGAATTTATATCCCTAAATTCTGAACGCACGACGGACAGGAAGTCCTAGTCAGGCGAAAGGCACAGGATGTGCCGATTTGAGCGTGATAAGTAAAACTAGGGCATCCGCCAAAGGGACTTGGCGAATGCCAAGTTTTTCTAATCATTCACTTAGCGACTAATTACAGGATAGCAGCTTCCATAATCGTGCGCCTGTACTATTTTCTTACCATAAGAAAAATGGAATAACGAATCCTGCTGCAAATGGAATGAAAGCTCGAGGTCCCCAAAATGGTCTTGGGCGCAAAAAGCCATAGCCATAGCCATCCTGCCCATCGGACCCACCAAATTCTTCAATTTCCAGCCCGTCTTTTCGAACCTTGACGACCTTTCCGATTGCCCATTCTCCTTGGGCATTTTTATACTTTACCATTTGACCCTCTAAACGGCGTGCTTCTTCATAATTTAAAGACATCTAAATTCTCCTTTCCATTAGACTTGATATAGAATATGGAGAATTCGTAAAGTTGTATAGACAGACAAACTATACTCGTCTTTTTTTGAAATGAGATACAGCGCAAATTTATAAAAGCCAACACTGAGCAGGAAGGTGATAGCAGGTCTTTTAGGCCAAAACTAGGCGGATTCCAGGAGAAATGTCCTTGAACAGTCTCTCAAGGACAAGCCTGATTGTACGTAAAATGTCCATTAGCCGGTCTATTTCATGTCAGCGGATTAACTTCAAGGATTGTCCCGGTAGTTGCATCTGCAATAAACTCATACTGTTCCTGACTGCCCTGGGTAATTCCGCCTTTGTAGACCTTATATGTAAGCTGGTTTTTTACCAAAGGTTCCGCTTCCATATGAATCCAAGAACCGGTGACGGGTCCGATTACTTTAAATTGTTTTTTTACATGGTTAAGGACCTTTTCAGAAGAAATATTTGTTTTTTGGGATAGGGTCTCTTTTATTGCATAACCGCTTGCTATACCAAACGCTGTCCCGATAAAAAAAGATTTCCAATTCAAATTCATCTCAGCACCTCCAAAACTAAATAAATTAATATTTCAATTAACATAGCTATATATACCAACAGTATAACGTACAGGTGAAAAAGATGATAATAGTATTACCTGAGTTCTTAATCAATATGGTGGAAAGAATTCAGATGTTTCTGTAAAATGAATGTATACATATAAGCATTAAATGAAAAGGAGCCTGGACATGAACGAGAAAACATTAAAGCTTTTCCAAACACTTACAGAGCTTCCGGGAGTATCGGGAGATGAACATTTAGTCAGGAAATTTATGAGAGAGCAGCTTGAGCCATATGCAGATAAAATCATTCAGGATAATCTTGGAAGCATCTTTGGAGTAAAGAAAGGCTCTGAAAGTGGCCCTGTGGTTATGGTTGCAGGCCATATGGATGAAGTAGGCTTCATGGTTACTGCTATTACGGATAATGGAATGCTCCGTTTTCAGCCTCTGGGTGGCTGGTGGAGCCAGGTTCTTCTGGCACAAAGAGTACAAATTTTAACAAAAAATGGGCCTGTTACTGGTGTTATTGGTTCTATCCCTCCACATCTTCTCGATGAAGCAAAACGAAACAAGCCAATGGAAATCAAAAATATGCTGATAGATATTGGAGCAGATGACCGTGCAGATGCTGAAAGAATTGGAATTCGTCCGGGACAATCAATCGTGCCGATTTGCCCATTCACCCCAATGGCGAATGAGAAAAAAATTCTTGCTAAAGCATGGGATAACCGTTATGGCTGCGGACTGGCAATTGAACTACTGCAGGAACTAAGTGACGTTCAATTGCCAAATATTCTCTATTCCGGGGCCACTGTACAGGAAGAAGTAGGTTTAAGAGGAGCACAGACGGCTTCTAATATGATCAACCCTGATATCTTTTTTGCCTTGGATGCCAGCCCGGCCAATGATATGTCAGGAAGCAAAAATGAATTTGGCCAACTAGGAAAAGGTACTTTGCTGAGAATTCTCGACAGATCCATGGTAACACACAGGGGAATGCGTGAATTCGTTCTTGATACAGCAGAATCCAATAAGATCCCCTATCAATATTTTGTTTCCCAGGGTGGAACCGACGCAGGAAGAGTCCACACCTCCAATGAGGGAGTGCCGAGTGCTGTTATCGGTATTTGCTCTCGCTATATTCATACCAGCGGCTCTATCATTCATGTGGATGACTATGCGGCTGCAAAGGAATTATTGGTAAAGCTTGTTAAAGCTTGCGATAAAACGACGGTGGATACAATCAAATCTAACAGTTAAAAAATATATAGAAGCGGAGGAGGGCATTCACCATGCCCTCTTTTGCTGGATTTGACGAAAACGAGGTTATTGTTTTTTAAAGGAGAGAATCAGCATGAGAGTAGTCATTGGCTCAAAAAATCCTGCAAAAATTGAGGCAGTTAAAAATGCTTTTTTAAATCTACAGGCAGAGTTTATCTCTTTGGATGTTTCCTCTGGTGTTAATGCCATGCCTTTTTCTGATGAGGAAACAATAAAAGGTGCTGTTAATCGTGCTATGGCATCTTTGGAAAACGCTGATGGCGATTTTGGTATTGGCCTTGAAGGCGGGGTTCAGGAGACAAGCCACGGGCTGTTTTTATCAAACTGGGGAGCGCTTGCGGCAAAAGGGATTCCACCTATTATTGCAGGAGGAGCAAGAATATTGCTTCCGGAAGAAATCGCGGTTAGATTAAGGGACGGAGAAGAACTAGGGCCTGTAATGGATGACTATGCAAGAAAACAGAATGTACGAAAAAAAGAAGGCGCAATAGGTATCTTTACGAATGGGTTTATTGATAGAGCTGAAATGTTTACTCATATCATGAAACTGCTTTTAGGACAATATCAATTCCGTACTAAGTAGACCAAAGAATTTTGTTTTTATTGGAGCCCATGGGGGAAAGATAAAAATGGGTGAAGAGTCCGGTTCAAATATTAGACCCGATACCAAATAGACTGTTATGATGATAAAAAACGAGCGAACAGGAGGAATTGGGATGAAAGAATTAGAATCAATGGAACAATATGAGCAAATGAAAAACGAAGGCAAGTATTTATTTGTATTTTCTGCAGATTGGTGCCCTGACTGCAGGGTGATCGAACCTGTTTTACCTGATATTGAAAAACAATTTGAAGAATTCACTTTCATTCATGTAGATCGTGATAAGTTTATCGAGATTTGCCAAGAACTTGATGTTTATGGAATTCCGAGCTTTATCGGCTTTGAAAATGGAAAAGAGCTTGGCCGTTTCGTAAGTAAGGACAGAAAAACTCCTGAAGAAATTACAGGATTTTTAACGGGCTTGCAATAAACCGAAGCATCCCTCTCCATCTCATTTTGAGGTGGAGGTTTTTTATCGTTAGGTAATTTTAGATTTTTGCCTTGTATATAACTCCGAACTAGGTTATTGTAATCTAGCTCCAGCGCCCAATGTGGGTCAGGAAGGCGTTGCCACGGGACAAGGAAAGCTTCGTCAGCTTAATCATCGCACGAAGGAAAAGCACAGCTTTTTCGAGGACGTGGCGATTTAGCATCTTCCCAGGGCGCTTACGCCTTTTGTTAGCTAATCAGAATTTATATCCATAAATTCTGAACGCATAAGCAAAACTAAGGCATCCGCCAAAAAGGACTTGGCGAATGCCAAGTTTTTCTAATTGTAGAATTACTTCAGAGAAACGAGGGGTAGCAATGAAGATGGACAGTATTGTTATGAAAAAACTGCTGGAAGAGCGTCTTAAGCAGGAAGATAGAAAGATATCCTATGACAGGGAAAAGGACCAGCTAAGAATTGAGAGCAGAGAAACGGGAAAAGGGATTACTGTCTCACTTGGCGGGATTATTGCCAAATGGTACACACAGAAAGAAAAAGCCATTGATGAAGTGGTTTACTATATTAGTGAGGGACTTTCTGCAATGGAAGGGCAGATCCAGCTAACTGAGCATGAAAAAAAGATTTTTCCTGTTATCCGTTCTACCTCATTTCCAACTGAAGCAGAAGAAGGGGTTCCTTTTTTATTCGATGAACACACAGCCGAAACAAGAATTTTATACGCATATGACATGGGAAACACTTATCGCCTGATTGATTCCAGGATTATTAAAAAAGAAGGCTGGGACGAAGCAAGAATCAGGGAAATAGCCATGTTTAATGTCCGCTCTCTTCCTGTACCATTAAAAGAGGATCATGTAGCAGGAAATGTATTCTATTTCCTGAACTCCAAGGATGGGTATGATGCAAGCCGCATCTTGAACAAAGTGTTTCTAAATGAAATGCAAAAAAAGATAACCGGGACGATGGCTTTAGCTGTTCCCCATCAGGACGTCCTTATAATTGCTGATATTCAAAATGATACCGGTTATGACATTTTGGCTCAAATGACAATGGGGTTTTTCGCAAATGGTCCTGTGCCTGTGACTGCTTTGTCCTTTCTATATGAAAATGGAAGTCTTGAACCCATCTTTATTTTAGGGAAAAATCGAAAACGTTAATGAAAGCAGATCACTTTATAGGTGGTCTTTTTTCATTGTCTTATATAACAAAAATTACAGTTTGCAAGTATTTAGGCCTATTCTGCAGTTTTCTGTCGAATTTTTTCGAAATACTGCTAAAATAGAATGATATAGAGGAAAGAAGAAAGAGTGATAATGTTGAGTTGGATTCAAAATATTCTCCAAATGTTTAAAGGACATGAAGATTTGGAAGATGACATACATAGCCAAGCAGCCATCGAGCCTGTTGAGAAACAGGTCCCATTGAAACGCAGCCAAAAGGGTAAGGAAGTGGAAGCTAAGGTTGTTTATCAGTATCCAAAAGGAAACTTCCGATTTCCGCTTATTCCTGATGGAAAATCAAAAATAGTAAGCCAAAGAAGAAGCCGGGAGCCTGTAAAAGAAACGATAAAAGAAGAAAATACTAAAATCCCAAAAGTGCAAAGGCCAAGCCCGCCACCACCCGTTGTTAAAAAACAGGTGACTCCGCAAAAGACTGGACATCCATTTAGACCGACGGAAATTCCTTCTCCTGTTTTTGGATTTGCTAAGCCAAAGCCTATTGAGGTTGTAGAACATGAGCTCACCAACTTTAGCATGGGAGAGACGCTTCAAAATAAAATACCTGCGGTCAATGCAGTTGAAGAAAAAGCAATTCAATTAGTTGAAGAAAAAGTTCTTTCTCGAGAAAACATAGTTTCCGGGAAGGAGACTTATAAAGACATTGTGGAAAACGAAATGGAAACTAAAAGTTCCGTTAATGAGGATGAAGTAATTCAAGGCATAGTGAAATTTCCAACTGAGGAAGAAGCGCCCATTTTGTCTGATGATGAATTTAAAGATGAAGTAATCGAAGGCAAAATGCTCATTCCAACTGAGGAAGAAGCGCCTATCTTGTCGGATGATGAATTTAAAGATGAAGTAATCGAAGGCAATATGCTTATTCCAACCGAGGAAGAAGCGCCTATCTTGTCGGATGATGAATTTAAAGATGAAGTAATCGAAGGCAAAATGCTCATTCCAACTGAGGAAGAAGTGCCTATCTTGTCGGATGATGAATTTAAAGATGAAGTAATCGAAGGCAAAATGCTTATTCCAACTGTGGAAGAAGCGCTCATCTTGTCTGATGATGAATTTAAAAATGATGATAGAAAAATTTCCAGTCAGGTGATTGAAACACTCGTTATTAGGTCTAGTTCAGAGGACACCCCACCTCTATCTGAGAAAATTAATTATTCAGGAGACCAGTCAAATATATCAAAGCAGGATCAAGTCCTTGGAAATATGGAAAACATGGACATTTCGCTAAGCAACTCACTAAGCTTCGTGGAAGAGGAGACACTCAGCGGGGAAACGAAGGAAAATTTCATTCATGAAGAGCTCCCTGAAGAAGCTCAACAAGCAAAGGATGAAACTGTGCCTTCTGCCGCAGAGTTAAAGCCTGAAACTATTAATCAAGAAGCTAATGAAGATTTGCCAATAATAGAAACGGAAGCAAAACAGGAGACTGTTCAGGAACGTGAACAGCCACGACGAAGCCATTTGCCATTTAACGTTATGATGTTAAAGCAGGATAAACGCAAATGGGAACAAAAAAGTATCGGAAGAAGAGAAACCATTAAGCCATCAAAGGAGATTTTAAATAATAAATCTCCAGAAGTCCCAATGAAAACCGAAATGCCTTCTTCTAGTGAACCATTAAATAATGATTTTGAAGATGACAGTGACTTGATGCGATATCATTATCCGGAACGGAGCTTGTTAAATCCTCCTGTTTCAAATGCAATTGATAATGAGTGGCTTAAAAGCCAGGAAGATCTTTTAAATCAGACTCTTCACAATTTCAATGTTGGTGCTAAGGTAGTAAACGTAACTCAAGGGCCGTCAGTCACACGTTTTGAAGTACAGCCGGAGCCAGGAGTCAAAGTTAACAAGATTACAAATCTCTCAGATGACATTAAACTTAGCTTGGCTGCGAAGGATATAAGGATCGAAGCGCCCATACCAGGCAAGCATACGATCGGTATTGAAGTTCCCAACCAAATTTCAAGGCCTGTTCCAATCAGCGAAATTATCGAGACCAGCGTCTTTCGGGACAGCACATCTCCTTTGACAGCTGTATTGGGGCTGGATATCTCAGGCAAGCCAATCATCACTGATTTGAAAAAGATGCCTCATGGCCTGATTGCAGGTGCTACAGGCTCAGGTAAAAGTGTCTGTATTAATACCATTCTGATTAGTTTGTTGTATAAAGCGAGTCCTGAAGATCTTAAATTGCTTCTGATTGACCCCAAAATGGTGGAACTGGCTCCTTATAACCAAATCCCTCATTTAGTCAGCCCGGTTATTACAGATGTAAAAGCAGCTACGGCTGCACTAAAATGGGCAGTTGAGGAAATGGAACGCCGCTACGAGTTATTTGCCCATGCAGGAGTCCGGGATATTGGCAGGTTCAATGAATTAGCTTTACAGCATAAGAGATATTCGGAAAAGCTTCCATTCATTGTTATTGTTATTGATGAGCTGGCTGATTTGATGATGATGTCCCCGGCAGATGTTGAGGAAGCCATTTGCCGAATTGCCCAAAAAGCAAGGGCATGCGGTATTCACCTTATTATTGCTACCCAGAGGCCATCTGTTGACGTTATTACAGGATTAATTAAAGCGAATGTTCCAACAAGAATTGCATTTTCTGTCTCATCCCAAATTGATTCAAGGACGATTATAGATATTAGCGGTGCAGAGAAGCTTCTTGGCCGTGGAGATATGCTTTTCCTTGAAAATGGTTCTTCTAAGCCTGTCAGGCTGCAGGGAACTTTTGTATCAGATGAAGAAATTGATCTTGTTGTTGCCCACGCAAGAGAGCAGCAGGCACCGAATTATTTATTTGAACAAGAGGAACTGCTGAAAAAAGCCCAGATAACAGAAGAGGAAGATGAGTTGTTTTATGAAGCTTGCGAGTTTGTGATTGACCAGGGCGGTGCATCTACTTCCAGCCTGCAGCGACGCTTTAAAATTGGGTACAATCGGGCTGCCAGACTAGTGGATATGATGGAGAAGCAAGGGTATATTTCAGGAGCAAGAGGAAGCAAGCCAAGGGAAGTCCTAATTTCGGAGGCCGATTTGGAATCGATCCAGGAGGCAGGAGCCTTCTAGTAAATCCTTTTCCCTTTCGGTAAGGTGGATTCAAGTACTATCGCATTAATATAATAAGGGGTATCTTTTTCCAAAAAAGACAAATAATAAAAGAAAATATTTTGCCGAAAGAAAATAAAAAACCATCCTAAACCTTGCTGTATCAGTGTTTCGTATAAAAGCAGACAAGCAGCAGGTTTAGGAAAACGTAAAAGGGGGAATATGATTGTTTGCGCAGAATTCCCCGTATTTAAAAGGTTATGCTATAATATTTTAATATGTTAAACCTCATACGCCGAGTACATAACTCTGGTACAATGAGCAATTACAGATAGATGTCATATACTGTTTTACAGATAGACGTTGGTTGGAGGTTCTTTACATGACTACTCACCATTTCGTAGGTATTAAGGGGTCTGGAATGAGTGCGCTGGCACAAGTTCTGCACGACATGAAGTTCGACGTGCAAGGCTCCGATGTCGAAAAGCGCTTTTTTACTCAGCAGGCTCTTGAACAATCAGGAATAAAGATCCTTCCCTTTCAAAAAGAAAATATACAGCCGGGATTGACCATTATTGCGGGTAACGCTTTTCCAGATACGCATGAGGAAATTCAGGAGGCGATGAAGCTTGGCCTACCTGTCGTCCGCTATCACCGCTTTTTGGGAGACTTCATGCAAAACTTTACAAGTATCGCAGTAACGGGAGCACACGGAAAAACGTCCACAACTGGGTTACTTGCGCATGTTATGCAAGGGGTTAAGCCCACCTCTTTCCTGATCGGAGACGGAACAGGAAAAGGTGAGGAAGGTGCTGAATATTTTGTTTTCGAAGCATGTGAATATAGAAGACATTTCTTATCCTATTTTCCTGATTATACGATCATGACGAATATTGATTTTGACCATCCTGATTACTTTGCCAATGTTGAAGATGTGTTCTCTGCGTTTCAGGAAATGGCTCTTCAGGTAAAGAAGGGCATCATTGCTTGTGGTGACGATGAACAGCTTCAAAAAATCCAGGCTAAGGTTCCGGTATTATTTTATGGGCTTGGGGAAGAAAATGATTATCAGGCGAAAAATGTAGTGAATACACCAGAAGGAACTACTTTTGATGTTTTTATCAGAAATACGTTTTTTGATACTTTTTCTATTCCAACTTTCGGAACTCATAATGTTTTAAACTCACTGGCAGTTATAGCTCTTTGCCATTACGAGGAATTGGACACTGAAATTGTAAAAGAACGCCTTACAACATTTCAGGGTGTAAAAAGAAGATTCTCCGAAAAAACAATGGGCTCTCAAATTCTTATTGATGACTATGCGCATCACCCAACAGAAATTAAGGCTACACTCGATTCAGCAAGACAAAAATATCCTGATAGAGAGATTGTTGCGGTATTCCAGCCGCATACATTTACAAGGACCCAAACCTTCCTTCAGGACTTTGCTGATAGTTTGAATATTGCCGACAAGGTATATCTATGTGAAATTTTTGGCTCAGCCAGAGAAAATCATGGTAAATTGTCCATTAAGGATCTTCAGGATAAAGTTAACAATTCCGAAATTCTTAACGAAGAAAATACATCCATGCTCCAGCAACATGAAAACAGTGTCATTATTTTCATGGGAGCGGGAGATATCCAAAAGTTCCAGGAAGCATATGAAAAGTTATTAACAGTGTAAAAAAGAGGGTGTCCGAAAGGACACCCTCTTTTTGCGTTATTGGAGTAAAGAACGGCCAAGTAGTCTAAAAAGGGAAAAGGGGTACTCAGGCCAAACATAGTGCTCCTAAATGAAGTGAAAAGACCAAAAGCAATAACTAAAGCTGAACTTAGTAACTTAATTTAACCCAAAATAGAAGAAGGGGTAACTATAGATTCAATAGTTACCCCTTCTTCTATTATTTTACTTTAAGTTCTCCGGATTTAGTTTTTCTAATTCAGGAATCACAAAGCGGCCGTCCTTGCGGATTAGCACATCGTCAAAATAAATTTCCCCTCCGCCATACTCAGGGCGTTGGATATTAACCATATCCCAGTGAATATTGGAGTGGTTTCCATTAAATGCATCATCGTAACATTGGCCGGGAGTAAAGTGGAAGCTTCCATCAATTTTTTCATCGAAAAGGATGTCCTGCATTGGATTAAGAATATAAGGGTTTACACCAATGGCAAATTCACCGACATAGCGTGCACCTTCATCGGTATCAAAAATTTTGTTAATCCGTTCACTGTCATTTGCCTCAGCTTCAACTATTTTTCCATCTTTGAAGGTTAGCTTAACATTTTCAAAAGTGAAGCCCTGATACGGAGAAGGAGTATTGTAGGTAACAACTCCATTTACTGAATCACGGACTGGTGCTGTGTACACCTCTCCATCGGGAATATTGAGCTGTCCCGCACATTTAATGGCCGGAATGTCTTTAATGGAAAAAGTAAGATCGGTTCCCGGTCCGGTCAATCGGACTTTATCCGTACGATTCATTAGTTCTACTAAACTGTCCATCGCAGCACCCATCTTACCATAATCAAGATTACATACCTCGAAGTAAAAGTCTTCAAAAGCCTCTGTGCTCATTTTAGCAAGCTGGGCCATTGCAGAATTTGGATAACGAAGAACAACCCATTTGGTTTTTGGAACCCGGATATCCCTGTGCACTTTTTTACCAACAGTGGAACCATGTATTTTCATTTTCTCATCAGGAACATCAGCATGTTCGTTGATATTATCGCCTGAACGCAAGCCTATGTATGCATCCATTTTGCTCATAACCTGTGCTTCAAAATCAGCAATCATACTAAACTGCTCTTCCTGTGCGCCCATTAATAAAGAACGATCTACCTGCTGATCCTTTAATAGAACAAAAGGATAACCGCCAGCTTTGTAGGCTTCATTTACAAGCGCAGTCACAAGCTCGCGCTGAAGACCGAAGTTCTCAATCAGTACTTTTTCTCCTTTTTGCAATCGAACTGAATAGTTAATTAAATTTCTGGCCAATGTTTCAACTCTTGGGTCTCTCACTAAATATCTGCCTCCTGAAGTAAATATGTTATACATTACTATTGTAACCGAGTTTTAACATAATGTTTAATACATGGAACTCCATTAAAATGTTTTTTAGAAACCTCGGCAGGAAAATAGGCGAAGGTTATTGAAATAGTTTAAAATTAAAGGTAGCTTATTTGTTCTCTTGTTTCAGCTTAGTATATCGCCCGGTTTATTTCCTGCTTCTATGGGTAATACATAATTGTAGATATAATGGAGGTGCATGAGATGAAAATTATTTTATATTTAAGTGTAGCCCTTATTGCGGTTGCTTTTTTTGTACTTGTCATCTATTTATCAAAAACATTAAAGTCACTTCAGAAAACTCTTGAAAGTGTTTCATCAACTTTAATGGGACTTGAAGGTCAGCTTGACGGAGTTACAAAGGAGACAACAGCACTGCTACATAGGACCAACACGCTAGCTGATGATATAACTAAAAAATCAGAGAGTCTGAATACGGTGGTCGATGCTGTTAAAGATGTGGGAAAGGCAGTCCACAAATTTAACCATTCCATACAGAACATTGCCAATACGGTCGACAAGCAAATTGACCAGAACAAGGAGAAAATCTCCCAGGTAATGCAATGGAGCAATGTAGTCCTTGAGCTTAAGGATAAGTGGAAGTCAAGAAAAGAACAAAAGGTAATGGCCCTGCCAGAACCTGAGTTGACAGTGACAAAACGCGAAAAATTCCGTTCAAGAGAGCAATAGGAGGTTTTAAAATGGCAGGAAAAGACCACGAAACAAGAGAAAATAATAATCAAGTGAGAAACGAAAGCAGTATGGGATCAAGAGAATTCATGGTGGGAGCTGTTATTGGAGGTTTGGTTGGTGCTGCTGCTGCACTATTCCTTGCACCAAAGTCCGGCAGGGAACTCAGAGATACAATTAACCAGCAGGCAGGTTCTGTAAAAGAAAAAACAGTTCAGTTAAAAGATAATGTTGTAAGTAAAAGTACTGATATTGTTAATATGACAAAAGAAAAATCAGCTTCAATTACACAAACTGTTTCTCAACAAAAGGACAACCTGCTTAATAAGGCAAAGAGCCTCACAGGTTCCGAGGATTCTGAAACCAATCAGAAGGAAACTGAGTATATTTCCATTAATCCGGTTCCTGTTCAGGAAAGCACCTCTGCGGACTTTGATGACCTAACACTGGCAGACGATACGGATGTAAGAAGAAAGTTAGAAGAAGCAAAGAAAGCTTTGGATGAGGAAGAAAGCAAGCTGAATCGCTAAAGCTATTCATCGGATTGATCATTTGTATTAAATCCAATGACAGTGATATAGTAAATTTACAGGAAGTGGGGAGTTTCTCCCCGCTTTTTGTTAGTTTGTGTATGATTTATTTTTCAGGCTCCAGTATGGAGCTGTTAGGCCATTATGAATGGAGGAATCAATATGCTTGAAAAAATCGAGTCTGTAGAGGAATTGGATAATTTAATCAGCGATAAAAAAAGCTTTATGTTACTGAAACATAGCTCTACCTGTCCTATTAGTCATGCAGCCTACGAGGAATATCAGAAATTTGCTTCTGACAGTGAAGGGGCTCCTGCCTACTACTTAGTCGTACAAGAAGCACGCTCGCTTTCAAATCATATCGCCGAGAGATTTGGGATTAAACATGAGTCTCCTCAGGCTATCTTATTTTCCGATGAAGCACCTGCATGGAATGCCTCCCATTGGAAAATTACTAATAAAGCGCTTAAAGAAGCATTTAGTGCAAAATAAAACAAAACAGCCGAAGGGGAGTTTTACCCTTCGGCATTCTTATTGTTATGGAAGCTAGATTTAATCTTGTAGATAAACCCAAACAAGGTTTTTAGTGCTCTATTTCTAACCATTAGTGTTTATTAGTTTGTGGCCAGACAATTTCTAGATGATCCCCGGGGGCAAGTGTATCAAAAAATGCTGTTTCTTCCCCATTCTTCAAAAGCTTATAGCTTCCTTCTGCTTTTGCTGGATACTGTATCTCTACCTTATTGAAAAGATCCTGAAAAATAAACGGTTCGGGCTCTTTTTTTTCGAGTGTTAGATTGTCACCGTTAAAGACGATATCTTCCTCACTCAAAATGTGTCCATTTCTTAAAAGGCGAGCTGCAAATTTAGAAAGGACCACTTTTTGTCCATTGAAAAAAATGGGAATGGTTTCGTTTAGTATAATTCCCTGAGACTCTGCCAGTTCTCCTACATTACACTTACCAGCAGGAGAAATTTTAATATCGCTTAAATCCTCAAAGGTATGCTCCTTTGAGACCATTTTTCCATTACTTATAATCCTGCCTGAGAGGGAAGCGACTTTAATTCGTGTTCCATTTATTTTAACTTCAAAGGGTATCAGATCTAAAAGAAGTTTCTCTTTTTGAAGGAGTTTCATGGCCTTTTCAATTGTCTGAGTCTCTTCAATAATAACTTCATCACGGTCTTTTAATAGTCCTTCAGCAGAAGATTCGATGCCATTGCATATAATCCTTTGGCGTACTTCATACCTTTCCCCATTTATAAAAATAGTTTTGGATGGAAGGTGGTCAATCAGGTCTCCGATTTTCATTGGGGTTTCCTCTCCGTCTGTGCCTCTTTCTACACAAAGCTGGTCCCCATTTTCTACATTCTCATTGAGTGAACTTATTTTGCCATTTTTGTAAATGGATGGGGGATCGCCTAATTTCCCCGGAATAGTAATTACTTTTCCATTAAGTGAAACCAATTTGGCCAGCCCTGGTTTTCCGTATAACTGGTTCATTTTGATTCCCGCTGCAAGTAAACAATCACCAATCGTTAATTTTTGAATCTCAAATAAACGGACTGGCTGTCCATTCACATAAACAGATGCATACTGAACAGGGGCATTTTTTGCAGCTACTGCTATTCCAATAGGTGTTACAAGTTCGGGTCCTTTTTGAATGTGCTCAGCTACGGTTAATCCTGAAATTGCCTCTATTCCCCTTACCGCCACACGGTTTTCAGGAAGCTGAAGCTTTTTGGAGATCCTTAAAGGCAGATCAGGTGTAAGGCTGCCGCCTCCAACAAGCATTACGGCTTTTGGTGCCTTCTGATTATTTAATAAAAGAATTTCCTTGCATATTGCCTCTGCAAGCTGGTCCAGTGAGTCAGATATTGCCCTGACAAAATCTTCTTTTGTAATTTCTGCATCAAAACCAAGAATGTCAGTAATGTTGATCAGCTCTTTACTATGTACATCTCTTTTGGCTTTTTCGGCTAGTGGGAAATCCAGAAGAAATTGATCACTTATTGCTTCCGTTATTTCATCTCCCGCTACTGGCACCATTCCATATGCTATCACAGTTCCTTTATCCGTAATGGCGATATCGGAGGTTCCTGCACCAATATCAACTAGAGCAACATTTAGCCTTCGCATGGAAGGCGGAATTAGAACGTTAATGGCCGCAATAGGCTCAAGTGTTAAGGCCTCCATCTCAAGCCCAGCCCTGCTGAGAGCAGACATTAGTGATTCCACAACAACTCGAGGGAGGAAGGTTGCTATAATTTCTACAGAAGCTTCTTTTCCAGACTGGTCGATTAAGCTTCCAATCTCCTGGCCATCGAGACGGTAATAAAGGACGGAATAACCGACACAATAATAGTGTAAATGATTATTTTGTTCAGCTGCTAATGCCTGTGCATTCTGAACGGCGGTAAGCTCTAAATGCAAAATATCATCCCGAGTCATAATGGGTTTGCCATTAATTTCCACATCCACCTTGGCTGCTACAGTTTTAAGGGAGCGGCCAGCTGCTGCCACACATACCTTCTTAAGAGGTCCGTATTTTTTCTCGAGCTCGGACTTTAAATGGCTAATTATTTTGGAGACAGCCGGTATGTCATGAATTTGACCATCAAGCATGGCGCGTTCAGTGTGTTCCAAGGAGAGGATATCAATAACTTTAAAAATATTGCCATCCTTTTCAAGGATAATACCGACTACTGACCGAGTTCCTATATCCAAAGCAAATATTCTATCTGTATTTGTCAATATGTGTTCACCTTCTTTAATCTGAAAACATAAATTACTTTATTACTTAAAAGCGTTTAATTATTAAAGAAAAATGATGACAAATTAAAATGCTTCCTTTATAATAAAGCCTAATTCTAATAAAAATGGTACCACACTTTTATTGGGCATTAAAGAGGATTCAGAATTGAATGGTAAACCCTATCTTAGCATTTTTTTTACTTGTGAGTTAAAATGAATGAATACATTTAGGTAACTTTTAGGCTTTCAATAAAGAAAGGACGGGACGAATAGTGGGCACTAATAATTTGGAACAGCTGCGTACGCGTGTTGATGAATTAAATATGGAGCTATTAAGATTAATTAATGAGAGAGCACAAATCGTCCAGGAGATCGGGCGGGTTAAAGAGGGACAGGGTGAGAATCGCTACGATCCGGTCCGAGAACGTAAAATGCTTGATAAAATTAAAGAAAATAACGATGGTCCATTTGAGAATTCCACCATCGACCACATTTTCAAGGAGATTTTTAAAGCCGGCATGGACCTTCAAAAGGATGACCATGAACGTGCATTACTTGTTTCCAGAAAGAAAAAACCTGAAAACACGATTGTTGATTTAAAGGGCGAACTAATTGGCGATGGCAAGCCACACTTTGTTTTCGGTCCATGTTCGGTAGAGTCGTATGAACAAGTAGCTGCTGTAGCTAAAAATATGAAGGAAAAAGGATTGAAGCTTCTTCGCGGAGGAGCGTTTAAACCTAGAACTTCACCTTATGATTTCCAGGGCCTTGGTCTTGAAGGGCTGAAAATCTTAAAACAAATCGCTAAAGAATATGACATGGCTGTTATAAGTGAAATAGTAAATCCAGCCGATATTGAAACAGCAGTTGAATATTTAGATGTAATCCAGATTGGCGCCAGGAATATGCAAAACTTTGAACTGTTAAAAGCTGCTGGTGCAGTTAATAAACCCGTTCTTTTGAAGAGAGGAATTTCAGCTACAATTGAGGAGTTTATAAATGCTGCAGAATACATTATGTCCCAAGGAAATGGCCAGATTATTCTCTGTGAACGAGGAATCCGGACATATGAGAGGGCTACAAGAAATACTCTTGATATTACTGCCGTTCCAATACTAAAACAAGAAACTCACCTTCCTGTTATGGTCGATGTTACCCATTCAACTGGAAGACGCGATCTTCTTCTTCCAGCTGCTAAAGCTGCATTGGCCATTGGTGCAGACGGAGTTATGGCTGAAGTCCATCCGGATCCGGCCGTTGCTTTATCCGATTCAGCACAGCAAATGGATTTAAACCAGTTTGACAAGTTCTACCAGGAAATATCATCTTTAAATTACGCACGAATTTAAGCTTACTTGTAGCCTTCTGCATCATTAATGCGGGAGGCTTTTATTTAGACATTTGTGAAATTGATTTCTGCTTTTAACGTTTTATTTTTGAAAAAAGAAGTTGTTTATTGCGACTCGAGCCAGCTTGTCGTATCATAAGACATAATGAAGTTTGTTTAATATCTCACAATCTAAAAAAAGTAAATGACTAGGTAACTCCTGGTTGATATAAAATAAGAAAAAAGGTACCGCTTTTAAAGGAGTGTAGAACGTGAATATAACAATATATGATGTGGCCCGCGAAGCGAATGTTTCGATGGCAACGGTTTCACGTGTTGTAAACGGAAACCCGAATGTTAAACCTGCTACAAGGAAAAAGGTTGTAGAAGTAATCGATAGGCTTGGATACCGTCCTAATGCGGTAGCAAGGGGATTGGCCAGCAAAAAGACCACTACAGTGGGTGTTATCATACCCGATATCTCAAGTATTTTTTATGCAGAACTGGCTCGCGGAATTGAGGACATTGCTACAATGTACAAGTACAATATTATCCTTAGCAATTCTGACCAGAATAAAGAAAAGGAATTACACCTTTTAAATACCATGCTTAGCAAACAAGTAGATGGAATTGTATTCATGGGCGGAAATATCACTTCTGACCATGTTGAGGAGTTTGAAAAATCACCTGTACCAATTGTTCTGGCAGGCTCAATTGAGGAAACTGGAAAGGTTCCTTCAGTTAATATTGATTATGAGCAGGCAGCTTACGACTCAGTCAAAGAGTTTATTGAAAAAGGGCACAAACATGTTGCATTTGTGGTGGGTCCTCTTCACGAGCCTAAAAATTCTGAAAAGAAATTAAGAGGTTATAAAAGAGCACTTGAGGATGCAGGAATTGCTTTTGATGAAGAATTGGTGGCTGAAGGTGACTATACTTACGATTCAGGAATTGAAGCTTTTGAAAAACTTCTTGAGGCAAAAAATAAACCTACTGCTATCCTTGTCGGAGCAGACGAAATGGCTCTTGGGGTAGTACATGGCGCCGAGGATAAAGGCTATAGCATACCTGAGGACTTTGAAGTAATCAGTTCAGATAATACAAGGCTTTCCCTAATGGTCCGTCCGCAGCTTACAACGATAGTTCAGCCTTTATATGATATTGGGGCTGTTGCCATGCGTTTACTGACTAAATTAATGAATAAAGAAACGGTGGATGAGCAGACCGTCATTCTTCCGCACCGTCTTGAATACCGACAGTCAACTAAATAAAACAATTAAGCCAGGCCCCATTTTTAGGGGACCTGGCTTTTTTAATAGGGCTATGAACTCTTTATCCCAGTCTTTTTAAACAGACTCGCTTTTCGTCTGGCTTTTGAGAGGGTAGAGTGCTTTTTCAACTGTCCGCAAGTTTTTTTCTTCAATTTCTGCTTTGCGGGGAATGGGTTCGTACATATTTTCTGGATCATCCCAGTCAGTTGGGAGGGGAACTTGAGCAAGATGCTGCCATTCTTCCACCCACTCTTTTGGTAAACTGCCGAAAGAATTGGAGTTTTCAGTCATCTCCATCCAGATAAGTGCCCAGGCTCTTGGTACCACCCTCCATATATCATATCCACCCCCTCCAACTGCAATCCATCTTCCCTGGCAGTATTTGTGTGCTATCTCATGTGCAATCCGGGGAATTTCTCTATAGATTTTCATGGTTGCAGAGAGATGTGTTAATGGATCCAGATAATGTGCATCCGCCCCATTTTGAGTAAGTATGATATCAGGCTTAAAAAATTCAGCAATTTCGTAAATAGATTCTGAATAGGCATAAAGCCAGGAATCATCCTCGGTAAATGCATCAACAGGTATATTGAAGGAATAGCCATATCCTTTGCCTTGGCCTCTTTCATTTACATTTCCCGTGCCTGGAAATAAGTATCTTCCAGTTTCGTGGATTGACAGGGTGCACACATCGGGGTCATCATAAAAAGACCATTGTACACCGTCACCATGATGTGCATCGGTATCTATATAGAGGACGCGGGCATTATATTTTTTTTGTAAATATTTAATGGCAACAGAGCTGTCATTATAAATACAAAAGCCTGAAGCCTTTCCACGGAAGCCGTGATGGAGCCCTCCCCCGAGGTGGAGGGCATGAAGGGCCTGGCCAGACATTACCTGGTCAACTGCTTCCAAGGTTCCCCCAACCAAGAGTGAGCTAGCTTCATGCATTTTCTCGAATACAGGTGTATCCTCTGTTCCCAATCCGTAATTTTCTGCCTTTTCACGGGGCAGTGCATTCATGCCCGCTAGTTTTACGGCATTAATATAATCAGAGTCATGGATTAGGCAGAGTTCTTCTTCAGTAGCCATTCGGGGTGGAACAATCATTTTGTTGTCCAAAGCGTTTATTTTTTTTAAGAGATCAATAGTTAATTTCAGCCGAAATTGGTTAAAAGGATGATCATTGCTAAATTTGTATTTTAGCAGGTCTTCAGAGTAAATTAGAACACTTTTATCGGTCATGGAGCCATCCCCGGAAGATTTGGCCAAAGGACATGGTGGCCAGCACTTTTTAGATCCTGAACTAGACTTACAGGATTCATAGTTTGAACCCGGATTACTAGAACCTTAAAGTGTTCATCCTTTTTGTCCGGGTAAACAAGGATACTTTGAATATTGGCTTTCCGGTTCCTTATGATGGCTGCAATTTCACCAAGTATTCCTGTCTTGTTTGGTACCTTGACCTCAATCTGGGAGCCTGGCTGATTGGCCCCCGTTAATTCAACTAATGTCCTTAACAAATCTGTTTCTGTAACGATGCCTACCAATTTTTTATCCTTTGTGATAGGCATGCAGCTAATATGATGGTCATAAAAAACAGCTGCTGTTTCCTCCACAAAATCCAGTGGATGGCCAGTTATAATATCGGTTTTCATTATTTTTGACAGCGGCTGCTGTAAATCTTCCGATTGTTCCTCCGGATGAAAGATGGAGGGAGCGGCATCGCGTATGTCCCTATCTGAAACAATTCCCACAAGTTCAAACGCATCATTGACTATTGGAATATGCCGAATTTTATGGTCACCCATTAAAGCCAAAGCTTCTGCAATAGTGTTGGACGGACTAAGAGATGCTATAGATGTTTTCATTATTTCTTCCAAAATCATCAGAAAGCCCCCTAAAAATTTTAATACATAAATCGGTTCATGAAGCGAAGGCGGTCAAATTGCTGGATGGATTCGTTATCCACCCGTTTTCCCATACGTGCCATAAGACAGTTGGCTGGATGGGAACAAATTTCAGGATCATCCGTCGCATACCATTCCAACCCACCTGCATTCATCATTTTTTCCATTATCTTTCTATATTCCCATACATTAAGGCCTGTTCCCTTTAAGTCCCAATGCCAATAATATTCCGTTGTAATAATAATGAAGTCTTCCATTGCGTCATCCATCATTGAAACCTTTAGAAGATTCTTTCCGACAGAGCAGCCTCGGTACTTAGGGATAACTTCAATGGCCCCGAGTTCAATAAGGTTATCCATCTTTCCCTCTGACCAGCGTTCCAAAGGATCTGGATATAGATAGGTTACATACCCTACGATGGTATTCCTGTCCCGTGCAATAATAATCCGTCCATCTTCTAGCCCGGCTATTTCTACCAAGGCCTTATGTTGCTGTTCCGGAACACGGAATGCTACCAGTCCTTCATGAAACTCATAGCCTGCAAGTTTTTCAGAAGAAATAGGCCCTTCTATAATCAAACTCCCAAGAGGGGTTTTTAATTCTTTGGCGTTATATGTTTTTTTATGTTCCATTCAGTCACCACCAGGAAAAAGAATCTAGTTATACTCTATTATACATGAAATCTCGTTATTTAAAGCGCTTTCACTAAATTTTCAGTTTTATTTAGAAATATTTATGAATTTTTTTAATGTCTGCCATTAATATTTTTAAAATTGAGAATAAATATTTTTTATACTATAATAATATCATAAATAGGAAAAGGGGGAAAAAAGATGAAAGTGGAAGCGCTGCCAGTTATGCAGGGAGAGCATAATTTAAGTAATTATGAGGAACTGTACAGTCAATTTGACTGGAAGGAAGCTGAAAAGAACTTTACCTGGAGTGAAACCGGGCTTGTAAATATGGCCTATGAAGCAATTGACCGCCATGCTGATTCTTTCAGGAAAAACAAAGTTGCTCTCTATTATCGTGATCAGGAACGTGATGAAAAGTACACCTTTAAGGAAATGAAGGAGCTGTCAAACAAAGCAGCAAATGTCCTTAAAGCTTACGGTGACGTTGAAAAGGGTGACCGTGTTTTCATTTTCATGCCGCGTTCTCCTGAACTTTACTTTGCAGTTCTCGGAGCTGTTAAAATTGGGGCAATTGTTGGCCCTCTGTTCGAAGCATTTATGGAAGGTGCCGTCAGGGATCGTCTTCAGGACAGTGAAGCAAAGGTTCTTGTCACAACCCCTGAACTTTTGGACAGGGTTCCTGTAAGCGAACTGCCTTCATTAAAGCATATTTTCCTTATCGGCAATAATGTCCAGGAGGAAGGACAGTTAATTGACTTTAAGGAGAAGTTCAAGACGGCGAGTAAAGAATTCCAAATCGAATGGGTCGATAAAACTGATGGACTCATCCTTCACTACACTTCAGGATCTACTGGGAAGCCAAAGGGAGTTCTTCACGTTCATAATGCCATGATTCAGCACTATCAGACAGCGAAATGGGTCTTGGATCTTAAAGAAGAAGATGTTTACTGGTGTACAGCGGATCCAGGCTGGGTTACAGGAACTTCTTATGGAATTTTTGGGCCATGGCTTGCGGGAGCGTCAAACGTTATCGTTGGAGGCCGTTTTAGCCCTGAAAACTGGTATAAAATGATTGAAGAATTTGGTGTTACTGTCTGGTACAGTGCGCCTACTGCATTCCGTATGCTGATGGGTGCCGGAGATGAAGTGGTTAAAAAGTTCAATCTTAGCAGTCTTCGCCATATTCTAAGCGTTGGAGAACCGTTAAACCCAGAGGTAGTAAAATGGGGAGTAAAGGTCTTTAACCTGCGTATTCATGATACCTGGTGGATGACCGAAACAGGAGCACAGCTGATTTGTAATTACCCTTCCATGCAAATTAAGCCTGGGTCCATGGGTAAACCAATTCCAGGGGTAAAAGCAGCTATCGTGGATGATCAGGGAAATGAACTTCCACCTTATCGTATGGGCAACCTTGCGATTGAAAAGGGCTGGCCATCAATGATGCATACCATATGGAATAATCCGCAGAAGTATGAATCCTATTTCATGCCGGGGGGCTGGTATGTTTCAGGTGACTCCGCTTATATGGATGAGGAGGGCTACTTTTGGTTCCAGGGAAGAATTGATGATGTTATCATGACTTCCGGTGAGAGAGTTGGACCTTTTGAAGTAGAAAGCAAGCTTGTAGAGCATCCAGCAGTAGCAGAGGCAGGTGTCATCGGGAAACCGGATCCTGTGAGAGGCGAAATTATAAAAGCATTTGTTGCTTTAAGGGATGGCTTTGAAGCATCAGATGATTTGAAGGAAGAAATCAGGCAATTTGTTAAAAAGGGGCTGGCTGCTCATGCTGCACCGCGGGAAATCGAGTTCCGCGACAAGCTGCCAAAAACCCGAAGCGGTAAAATCATGAGACGTGTCCTTAAGGCATGGGAATTAAATCTCCCTGCAGGCGATCTATCCACTATGGAAGACTAATAGATTTCTAAAAAACCGTACTGTCTTTTCAGTGCGGTTTTTCATTTACTGGGAAGCTTTTAAATATTACTGATGATTATTATATAAAAGCAGAAGAGTGAGTCGGATGAAAAGCGGGTTGCCCCTTCATGTGTGCCTCCTTTCCGTGGACGAACCGGTCCTTCTTGCTCGTGCTCCTGTGAGGTCTTGCCAGCCCGTTTTCCCGGAGGATTTTGAAATAGTCCTCGAAAAAATGCCGCACGAAGAAATGCGAATGCAATTTCGATGAGAGTCGGAGATTCCCTTGTTATCAACAACATTGTTAAGAACCACTAGTAAAAAGAAAAGGGAAACGCCTTTGCGCTTCCCTTTTTCTAGCTCGTGCAGCTAACCGCTCTGCGTTCGCCAAGTTTTCTTTATTGTCCAATTTGTACTAGGTTAGAAGGAGCGGATTCTTTTCCGGCAATATCTACAGCCGTTACAAAATAGGATCCTGGGCCTCCAGTAAAGGATAGTCCTGCACCAGTTGGAATGCTTGCCACTTTGGAAATTCCTCCACCTGCCAGGTAAACACGGTACCCGACAAGATCCCTGTCAGGCGCGGCATTCCAGGAAAGTTTATTACCAGCAGCAGCTAGCGTTACCGGATCAGGAGATTTTCCGTTATCAACTAATTTTGCACTTGGTACAAGTATTTTTCCCCATCTGTCTTTTTTCGGAATTAATTGGCTCCAATCTCTAAAATTCTTGCCAACCATATTCGAGATGAAATCAGGGTTTAGCATCAGACCATGCTGTGCAAAGTCATCAGGGGTTGAGCTTAGTGCAAGATAATTGCGCCCTCCAATTTTCACAAACTTTCCGTCAACCAGATTATCATCAACTTTTGTTGGGGCGAATTTGGCATTATAAATATCACTCTGTACGAGACCTGCCTTCGAACATACACTTGAGGCCAATAAACCAGAAACAGCGCAATAGGATTTTCTTACAATTCCGCCTGGCATTTCAAAGTTGGTTTTTGGCGCAATAAGAGCAGGATTTATCTTATATGCTGCGTTCATTAAGTCAGCCCATAAGAAGTTCGTTCTCTGGCTGTAGGACAATCCCGATATTTTTAGAGATTTATTATGGTCATAGCCTGTCCATATTCCAAATGTTACATTTGGATTGGAGGCAACAAACCAGGAATCAAAGTATTGGTTTCCGGTTCCTGTTTTTCCTGCCCAGTCAGCACTAAAATTAAGTTTTCTTTTCACTCCAGCAGCGGTACCAATATTTATAACATCCCTCATCATATCAAGAGTTAAATAAGAAGTTTGCGGGGTAAAGACATCTACTGGCTTCACCTGATGCTGGTAAACAATCTTGCCGTCTTTATCAAGTATTTTATCAATAAGGTAAGCATCGATAAATTTCCCTTGATTTGCAAAAGTGGTAAAGGCATTTGTATTTTCTTCAATCGTAACTCCTACTCCTAAAGAACCAATTGCTGTAGCAGGATTCGTATAATCATCTGGCCGAAGAGAGGTAAAACCCATCTTTTCCAGATACTTGGCAGGCTGTTGCGGCAGGATGTCCTTATAAAGCTTTACAGCCGGTACATTATAAGACTTTGCAAGAGCATACCTCGCAGAAACAAGCCCACTGTATCGTCTATCGTAGTTGGTAGGCCATGGTCTGTTGACTGCCGGAGAAAGTCTCAGGGCAACATCTGGGAGGACCGTTCCCGGTGATGCTTTTCCAAGCTCTATAGCAGGACCGTATACAAGAAGCGGTTTCATGGTCGATCCGTTCTGTCTTAGAGCACTTGTGGCATGGTTTAACTGCTGGCGTTTATAATCCCGTCCGGGAACAAAACTGATAATTTTTCCGGTTTTGTTTTCAATCAGCATAGCGCCCACTTCAACAGGCTCCATAATTGTCTTGTTTCCGCCTGTTGCCGTGTCAGGAACTACCTGAGGTTTATCAGGACCAAAATAAGGGTATTTATCTTTTGCCTGCTCCATTGCATCATAAATATTTTTATCGATGGTCGTATAAATTTTATAGCCTTTTTGCCTTAAGTCACGGTTTGCCATCTCAATATAGCTGTTATTAAGATTTTTATCTTTTGCCAAATCTTTTGTTTCATAACCATCTTTTTTAGCGAGCATTTCTGCCAGGATTTTTATGGAACGCTTTTCTATTTCAAAGGTAAGCCAAGGGTATTTTTCAATCGTGCTCTCTCCAGGCGGTGCAAAGTCCTTTTTAACATCATAAGCAAGTGCCTGATTATATTGGTCTTTATTTATGTAACCGCCATCATACATCCGTTTTAAAACGGTTTTCATGCGGGTTAATCCCGGCTCCAGGTGCTGTTTGACTGTTCCATCCTGGGTAAAGGGAGTGTAGCCGAATGGGCTTTGCGGGAGACCGGCAATAAAAGCAGCCTCAGGAAGGTTTAATTCGCTTGCTTTTTTGCCAAAAATACCGCGTGCAGCTGCCTGTACGCCTGCAATATTGTGTCCAGAAGAATTTCTTCCAAAAGTAGCAACATTTAAATAAGCTTCAAGGATTTGTTTTTTATCAAAAAACTTTTCAAGCCTGAGAGCCAAAAGAATTTCATTGGCTTTTCTCTTAAAAGAAACATCGTTAGTTAGAATTTGATTTTTTATTAATTGCTGAGTAAGCGTACTGCCTCCGGATTGCACGGCAGAATGGGTGGCCTGCTGAAACATGGCACGGAAAATGGCTTTAGGAACAACACCATTGTGCCGGTAGAAGTATTCATCCTCCGTTGCTACAACGGCTTTAATCAGATTATCGGAAATATCATCAATCTTTACTTCTTCTCTTTCAAGATCAGATCGCATTTTGCCAAGGTATACGTCGTTGCCAAAATAAAGATCAGAGGTTTCGGTATAGTCATATATTTCTTTTTTCATGCTGTTGTATGATCTTATAGGCTCATCTTTTACCAGGGATGCAAAAAAACCTGCCCCTGCACCGGTAGCAAAAGCTCCTCCCAAAATAACAATAACGATAAATATAAGAAAGAGGTTCCACATTACGGAATAGGTTACGCGAGCCCCTTTAACGGCCTTCTTACCGGTATTGTGGCTATAGATGGATTGTATTTTTTCTTTCCACGTTCGCCATTTTTCCTTCATTCGCATCATTCCCCCCTAAAATTACATATTATTATACCATATCTCCATATTAGAAAAAGAAAAGCTTTCAGTATTTGACATTTGATAAGGATATATGGTAAAAAGAGCTATAGTTTAAATTTATATTTTATAAGCTGAGAAGAGAATCAGTAGTTTTTCTATCCCTGTTTTAGAGAGCCGGCGGCTGGTGTAAGCCGGTACAAATAGAAGGATGAATTACCTCTCGGAGCTTTCGCCATGAAACCTTGGTCAGTAGTGGCGGACGGAAGAAACCGTTAATTTTGTCGAGTTGGGGGAATTTTTTTCCTCAAGCCGGGTGGTACCGCGCATGTTAGCGTCCCTGCATTTTATGCAGGGACTTTTTTATTTTTGGCTGTGTTAAAGCATATTGTTGATTTTTTGACTATGTTGATTGGAGTGGAAGGCGCGAGACTCCGACGGGAAAAGCGGGCTGGGGGAGACCCCACAGGCGCAAAACGCCGAGGAGGCTCCCGGTTCGCCCGCGGAAAGTGAGCCAGTGAGCGAAAATCAACAGTCCAGTTTAACAGAGCCTTATTTTTAAAGGAGGAATGGGTATGGAACTGTTAGAGGATTTACAATGGAGAGGAATAGTATACCAACAGACAGATGAAGATGGAATTAAGGAAACACTATCTAATGAGAAAATATCTCTGTACTGCGGTGTCGATCCGACTGCTGATAGTATGCATATCGGTCATTTACTTCCATTTTTGACATTAAGAAGATTTCAGCAAAGTGGACATCGTCCTCTTGTATTGGTAGGCGGTGCTACAGGACTTATCGGAGATCCAAGTGGAAAGAGCGAAGAGAGGAAATTGCTTACACTTGAAACCGTTCAGGAAAACGTAAGAGGTCTCCAAAAGCAAATGGAGAAAATTTTCAGCTTCACCGGAGAGAATGCTGCCATTATGGTGAACAACTATGATTGGGCAGGTTCAATGGATATCGTTACATTCCTTCGTGATATCGGTAAGAACTTTGGTATTAACTACATGCTTGCGAAAGATACAATTTCTTCCCGTCTAGATACGGGTATTTCATTTACGGAGTTTACCTATACAATCCTTCAGGCTATGGATTTTCTGCATTTATACGAAAACCATCAGTGCAGGCTTCAAATCGGAGGCAGCGACCAGTGGGGCAACATTACTTCCGGACTTGAATTGATCCGTAAGTTAAATCCGGAAGGAAAGAAGGCTTTCGGTTTAACAATACCGCTTGTAACAAAAGCAGACGGAACTAAATTTGGAAAAACGGAAGGCGGCGCTGTATGGCTTGATCCTGAAAAAACAACTCCATACGAGTTTTATCAATTCTGGATTAACACTTCTGATGCTGACGTTGTAAAATACTTAAAGTTCTTCACTTTCCTTTCAAAAGAGGAAATAGAAGTGTTGGAAAAATCTGTACAGGAAGAGCCTCATCTTCGCAAAGCTCAAAAAGCTCTTGCAGAAGAAATGACCCGTTTAATTCATGGAGAGGAGTCTCTCGATCAGGCAATTAAGATTTCGGCTGCGTTATTCAGTGGCGAAGTAAAAGATCTTACTGCCAATGAAATTCTTCAGGGTTTTAAAGATGTTCCTTCTTACGAATTTGCTGGTGAAGAAAATCTGGTTGACCTTTTGGTTGCGGCGAAAATATCTCCATCAAAACGCCAGGCGCGCGAAGATATTGCAAATGGCGCTGTAACGGTCAATGGTGAACGTATAACTGACTCAGCTTATGAATTAAAAGATACTGACCGAGTGGAAGAGAAATTCACTATCATCCGCCGCGGTAAGAAAAAATACTTCCTTATTAAATACTAATTAAATTGAATTTATACCAGGGACCAGCGGATGATGCTGGTCCTTTTTACCTTAAAAGGAGTAGAAGTTTTGCGAAATGAAGTAGAAGTTTCCATCAAGCAGGCAGAAGTTTAGCGAAATGATGTAGAAGTTTCCTTCAAGCAGGTAGAAGTTTTTTTGAGGCATAAATTTTAGTAAGTATCCGCAGAAATGGGGAGAGAAGAACCGATTCTATTGCTATAAATAAAAAAAACCCTGCCAGGACGGCAGGGTTTTTGCGATAAACTCCCTATTAACGGGAATAGAATTCAACGATAAGAGCTTCGTTGATTTCAGCTGGAAGTTCAGAACGCTCAGGAAGACGAGTGAAAGTTCCTTCTAGCTTATCAGCGTCAAAAGTCAAATAGTCAGGTACGAAGTTGTTAACTTCGATAGCTTCCTTCACAACATCAAGGTTGCGTGACTTTTCACGAAGTGTGATTGTTTGGCCAGCTGCAACGCGGAATGATGGGATATCAACGCGTGAGCCGTTTACAAGAACGTGGCCATGGTTTACTAATTGACGAGCCTGACGGCGTGTACGTGCTAAGCCTAAACGGTAAACAACGTTGTCAAGACGTGATTCAAGAAGAACCATAAAGTTTTCACCGTGCTTACCAGCCATTTTGCCTGCTTTATCAAACAGGTTGCGGAACTGGCGCTCGGTTACTCCGTACATATGACGAAGCTTTTGTTTTTCCTGCAATTGCATTCCGTATTCAGAAAGCTTTTTGCGTTGGTTTGGACCATGTGGACCTGGAGCGTAAGGACGCTTTTCTAACTCTTTACCTGTACCGCTAAGAGAGATTCCTAGACGACGGGAAATTTTCCATGAAGGACCTGTATATCGAGCCATGAGAGACTCCTCCTAAGTGTTTTTATTTTGGTAAAATAAAAACTGTTGTGACGCTTCTTTAATGGACATTTTGTTTTCATGCACCTTCGCCCCAGCAGAATAGGGTTACAAGATGCACCATCAGCTTAGCCCGAGGAACAAAATGTAGACAATAAAGTGTTCACATAGTCTGCAATATTTTACACAAACGCTATTATATAATCTAAATGTACTAAAAGTCAAGTCCATGATGAGATATAAAAAGAATTCCTTTAAAATGTTGATGTTTTTAATTTACAGAAAACTATGCTGCCAATGGCTTATTGTGTGATATAATAAACTAGTTTAGTTATGTTCTTTAAAATAGGCTTTCTACTAAGAGATTGTTGCAATCTGAAGAAACTGTGAGAAAAATAGGTGAGACTCCTCGAAAATGAATCCACATTTTCTTCGAGGTGACGATCACCGATGCAATCTCAACGTTCTGCGGGAAAAGCAGGCCATGCGAGACCTCTCAGGTCGTTAACGGCCGAGGATGCGTGTTCCTTCCGCCAAAGAATATTCGAAGGACCTAACCTTCAGCTCGCCGCAAAGCTGCAAGCAGCTGTACATTGATGCTTATCACGAAATTATTTATAGGCAGTAGCTTGATTGCCCGCGGAAAGCAGTCTGTTTTTGTTTTTATAAACAACAAAGTATACAAAAAAAGTCTTAAAATAAAGCAGAGTTATAAATTCATGGGATTTTTTAAAGATAAATTGCTCGCAAAATTAGGTGATTAATGGGATGGAAAGAATTGAAAGTGATTTGGTTTTGCAGCTAAAAAGCTGTTTTTTTGATATTATTGCCACCCAGTCTGGACCCAACCTTCTCAAAGCAGCTTCAAGTGAAATGGCCAAAGCTGTTAGAAGAATCATTAATGCTGAAGAGTTAACCCTCTTTTGCAGCAATGCTTGGAAACAGCAATTTTATCATGAGATTACCATTTCGGAAAAAGAGCCGTCTATTTCCTCTTTATCAAAGGTAATTCCTTTTGAAGAACTTGAATCAGTATCAGATCTGCACAATATACATAAACAGCCTTTTCCGCTGGAGGGCTTTTCCGAATATGATTATATTGTACTGCTTAAACACGATGAAAGTATTCTTGGTTTTTTGCTGATTACTGAAAAGAAGCAGCTTGAAGCTCAAATCTTAGAGGAACTATCCAAAGAATGCGGAAACTTTTTGTTTAAGCTGGAGGGACTTTCGAAAAAAATTATGGAGGAGAAGCGATATAAGCTCCTTTTCCGGGTTACAGAAAAGTTTCACTCTACAATGGATATGAATGAGGTGCTTGGAGAGATTATTAAAACTCTACAAGAAGTGTATCCTGGTTTTTCTTATTATTTGCTGTTATCACAGGACAACCATAGCCATAGTGAGCTGCCAATTAAGGATCTTGAATACGATAGTGGGAATATTGCTGCCATGCAGGCCTATTTGACTGGAAACATTCAATTTGAAGATTCCGTTCAGGAAAGAAGATCCATTCTATATGCTCCCTTGAAAGGTAAGCAGGGAGTTTATGGTGTACTTCAGGTAGTTGCTCCCAATACACTTGTCTTTCCTAAAAATGAAGTGGAGTTTATTTCACTTTTGGCAGATACAGCAGGGACTGCAGTTGAAAATGCTCAGCTTTATCAGCAATCCAAGAGATTAATTTCTGATTTACAGCTAATCAATGAGACTTCCCATCGCCTAAATTCTAATTTACGGTTAAACGAAACGATCAATTACATGTGCGAGCAGATCATCCATTCGTTTGGAGCAAGTGAAGTAGGCTTTTTTATGGTTGATGGAAATGAATCAAATCCAGAGGTCCTTTCAGGTTCAACAATGTTTTTTCAAACCGATGAGTCTAAACCTTATATAGAATATTTAATGGACAAAATAAGGAAAGAAAATGATTCCCTTTTTATTGGGGATTTAGCTTTGCCGGAAAACGGCATGGAAAGGAAATACCGTTCTGTCTTGGCCGTTCCCATGATACAAAGCCAAACTCTTAAAGGGCTGGCAGTTGTCATTCACGGTGATCCATACTATTTTTCTTTTGATACTTTTAAGTTAATCCAGTCTTTGATTCATCATTCAACCCTAGCTTTTACAAACTCCATATTGAGGGAAGAACTTGAAAAAATGATCATAACAGACCATTTAACCAAACTTCACTCCCGGAATTATTTAGATGAGAAAATTCAGCGTTCTATGCTGGAGGATGAGCAGGGAACCTTTATCCTTATTGATATTGATGACTTTAAGGCAATCAATGATTCGTTTGGTCATCAAATTGGAGATGAAGTATTAATTCAGGTAGCTAATGTGATTAAAGCTAATATCCGCGGGTCCGATATTGGCGCGCGCTGGGGCGGTGAGGAACTGGCCATTTATCTGCCAAAGGTCACTCTCCACTCCGGATTGGCTATTGCTGAAAGGCTGGTTGAGAAGGTCGCGGAAAACTCAAGTCCGCATGTTACCATATCCTGCGGAGTTTCATATTGGAACCGTGACAGGGTGGACTCCTTTAAGTTTTTATTTAAACGTGCTGACGAAGCACTTTATTTTGCGAAAAATTCAGGGAAAAATAAAGTAATATCACAAGGCAATCCTATAAACATATTCTAGGCATTCCCATTTTGGGAATGCCTTTTGTTTAGCTAAACAGAATGTATATCCACAACTTCGCCGAAAAGCGCTAGCCTTTTCAAGATGTCTTAATCAGGCGAAAGGCACAGGATAAGTAAGGCATCGCCCAGTTTTGCCTCGCACGCAGAAAAAGCATAGCTTTTTCAAGAATATGCCGTTTTGATTGGGCTTCCACCAATGGGACTGTCAAGTTTCTCTAATGTCTTAATATAAATCTCTTCCCTTTATTCCAGGTTTATCATATTCTGAAAGATAGAGAGTTGAAAACGCTTACAAGAGGAGGACAGTTTATGAATCAAAAACCGTTTCATTTTGAAACCGAAGTTATTCATTCAGGATATTCGCCAGAAAAATATGAGGGCAGCCTGACACCCCCTTTGTTTCAAACGGCCACTTTCACCTTTGATAATGCTCTGCAAGGAGAAAAGAGATTTGCGGGAGAAGAGGAAGGCTTTATATATTCAAGGCTCGGCAATCCGACTGTAAAAATGCTAGAAGACCGAATGGCGGCCCTCGAAAAAGGAGAAGCAGGACTGGCTTTCTCATCTGGAATGGCGGCAGTTTCTGCTATTTTAGTAGCACTTACCAAGTCCGGTGATCATATTTTATGCTCCCAGGGAGTTTACGGCTGTACCTTTGGATTTCTGGAGTTATTGAAAGAAAAGTATGGAATCAGTCACCAATTTTCACTAATGGATTCAAGAGAAGAAATTGAAAAAAACATTCTGCCAAATACTGCATGCATTTATATTGAAACCCCAATTAATCCTACTATGAAACTAGTAGACCTGGCACTTGTTTCCGAAGTTGCACGTGAAAAAGGAATCCCCGTAGTTGTGGATAATACTTTTTCTTCCCCATATCTTCAGCAGCCAATTTTACTGGGCTGTGATGTAGTTATCCACAGTGCAACCAAATATATATGCGGACATGGAGATGTTATTGCTGGCATTGCAGTCGGTAAAAAGGATTTTATGAAAAAAGTAGCAATGACAACACAAAAAGACATTGGGGGGATTATGTCTCCTTTTGATGCCTGGCTCCTTCTGAGAGGATTAAAGACACTGGCTGTCAGGATGGACCGCCACTGTGAAAATACGAGTAAATTGTTTGGATTTTTAAAGAACCATCCTAAAGTGGAAACAATCTATTACCCTGGAGATGAAGGGCATCCAGACTTTCCGATTATGAAAAAGCAAATGAAGCAGGCTGGCGGGTTAATTTCTTTTTCTATAAAAGGGACAAAGGAAACAGCCCAGGAGTTTATGGATAAGTTAAATTTAATTAGGATAGCTGTTAGTCTAGGAGACGCAGAAACCCTCATTCAGCATCCTGCAACAATGACGCATGCTGTAATTCCAGCAGAGGAACGAGTGAAAATGGGAATTAGCGACACACTTCTGCGGCTTTCTGTTGGTTTGGAATCCTGGGAGGATTTGCAGGCCGATCTTGAGCAGGCGCTCAGTGAGATTTAGTTATAAAATTACTCCAAAAAAGGGAGTCCCAACTTGGGACTCCCTTTTTGGCTTATAGGGCTTCAACTATAACATTTACCATTTCCTCTAGTTTTTCCTGGTCAACTTCATCAAAACGATTTTTCTCAGGAGAATCAATATCCAAAACTCCTAATAGTTTTCCATCTTTTATCAACGGAATGACAATTTCAGATTGTGAAGCAGCATCACATGCAATATGGCCAGGAAATTGATGAACGTCCTCAACCCGAACTGTAACCCTTTCCTGTGCAGCTTTTCCGCAAACACCTTTTCCCAAAGGGATACGGACGCAGGCAGGAAGACCCTGAAATGGACCGAGCACTAATTCACTTTCACCATCCATAAGGTAAAAGCCTGCCCAATTGATACGATCAAGGAATTGATTAAAAAGAGCAGAAGCATTGCTAAGATTTGCAATTAGGTTTTTCTCATCATGGAGGAGAGCCTTTAGCTGGGAAGTTGCTAATTTATAGTTTTCTTCACGGGTTCCCTTATATAATTCGACGTTAAACATTACTTTTCACCTGACTCTCGGATTTTTTAACTCTTATTTTATCAAAAAAAGGAGGAAATGAGGAGAAAATGTCTACAAAAAGATAAAGGAACCCCCGTTCCTGGCAAAGAATTATTGTAATGGGAGAGTATGTATTCCCAAGCCATTGGCAAACAGGGGGAATTCAAAAATGGGAAAAAATTCGAAGGAAATGATTATCAATGCTGCAATTTCACTTTTTAATACAAGAGGATACTCAGGTACTTCTATTCGGGATATAGCCGGTATTGCCCATGTTAATTCGGCAAATATTGCGTATTACTTTCAAAATAAGCAAGGGCTGCTTGAGTATTGCTTTACATCATTCTTTGAGCAGTACATCTCTGAAATTGAAAAGGGTTATTCATTTCTAGAAGAAGGGGCAGAAGCCTGTTTAAAAAAGATTGCCTCCAACCTCCTATTCTTTCAATGCAAAAATATTCATTTGACAAGGCTAATTCTAAGAGAAATGTCACTTGACTCCCAGGTTGTCAGGGAAATTATGTCTACCTATTATCTTAAAGAAAAGTATCTAATCCAAACTGTTCTGGAAAAAGGCGAGGAGTGGGGAGAATTCCGCAGGCACTCGCATGATTATATGGTGATACAGCTAAAAGGAATGCTGACAATGCCTTTTTTGAATTCCCATTATATAACTGAAGTTCTTCATGTTTTTCCTCATGAACGTTATTTTGCTGATAAATATCTGCTTGAAATATATGCATGGATTGAAAGCTGCCTTTGTGTCATAGGGAAGAAGAATAAAATCCCGGCCCTTTTATAATAAGGGGGAAATCATCTCTTTTAGCCCCTGTCCCAAATCTTTACTTTGATGGGCATCTGAACCGTATACGAGAGGAATATTCAAGCGCAAGGCTTCTCTCACAATCCATTCAGGGGGATAGGGTTCACGGCATAAAGGCTTGGCGGTGCCCGCTCCATTATAATCAAGTTCGCAGTGACGTTTCTTCATGGCCAGCAGAATAGCCAATATTTCATCTCTATATTGCTTGCTTTGGGGGAATTTCTTATGAAACTTCCTGATAAGTGTTATATGGCCTATCCGTTTAGGTTTAAAGGCTCCTATATCAGCCATCACAGAAGCTAATACTGTACGAAAGTAATTTTTATAAAGCAAATCAATGGAACCATGTTCACGGATCATGCTTTCAAACAATGTAGGACTGTAATCTACACATTGATAATCCTTTCCGTGTTTAAGAAAGTGTACGGAGAGTACCGCATCATCGATTCTGTTTCCTGCAAAATTCAAAAAAGTTTTTGTTTCTTCCTCAAAACCCTCAATGAAATCAACTTCAAGGCCAGTGTTAATCTTTATTTTTCCCAAATATTGTTCCTTTAGCTTCTCAATGTCCTCAAAATATCCCTCTAAATCTTTTATGTCCATAGCACTGTCTTTTTCCGGAACTGTATCAATGAAACCCTTTGGAAGCGGAGCATGTTCCGTAAAAGAAATCTCCTCAAATCCCATAGATATAGCTTTTTCTATATATTCCTCGAACGAATCTTTTGTCCCGTGCGGGCAATAAGGAGTATGTATATGACCATCTTTCTTTACCATGGAATGACCTCCGCTTTCAGCTTATTAAAAAGAATTGCTTTGTACTTAGTCTGTTGCTTACTGTTTCAGGGACTCGCTTTCCGCGGGCAATTCGGAAGCTTCTCAAACTCCGGCGCTAGCCACTCAAGGTTACCTCAGTCCGGAACTTTTCCGCCATGTCCTCCAGCGCTTGTCGTGGCTGAACAATGCGCTTCCGTTCTAACAATATGAAAGGTTAAAGTCCCTGCATCATCGAAAAGCTGCGCTTTTCCTTCGTGCAATATTTAAGCGGCTGAAGCCTTTCCTGTCCATGTGGAAACGCGCTTCTAACCTTTAATAAAATTAATGTATTAAAAAGTTTTCAAACTCCTTAGAAAGACAAGACTCTTACGACTTTGTTTGTCAGGTAAATTTGTTTAAAAATGATTACTCTCATTACTTTCAATAAAATCTTAAAAAAATTGAAAATAATAGTCAAAAAATGTCGTTTACATGTTATCATAAAAGCATTGAATTTAATATCTAACAGTATATTTACTATAATTATGACGACTTGATAATAAAATATAGAATGTTGCCGGAAAACAGGGGGCTTACCATGGAATATATCATAGGGATTATTATCCTTTTATTTGCTTTGTTTTTAACTGGATATCTGATAAAGAAAAAGTACTATAAAGAAATGGACAGGCTTGAATCCTGGAAAATAGACCTAAACGACCGCCCAGTCCAGGAAGAAATGTCCAAGGTAAAACTGCTCAATATGACCGGCCAGACTGAGGAACTTTTTGAACGCTGGAGAAATGAATGGGATGAGATTGTTACAGTTAAGCTACCCAACCTGGAAGAGCTCTTGTTTGATGCGGAAGAGTATATAGACAAATACCGGTTCAGAAGAGCAAAGGAAGTTCAATTCGCCATTGAGCAAAAATTAAAGGAAATTGAGGAACGAATTAGTGCTATTCTGGAAGAATTGAACAGCCTAGTGGGCAGCGAAGAGAAGAATAGAATTGAAATTGAAGAATTAAGGGAATTATATCGGGAATCCAAAAAAACTCTTTTCGCTCACAGACTTAGTTTTGGAAAAGCGGAAAAGACTCTGGAATTGGGATTCAATGAAGTTTCTGAAAGGTTTCAGGATTTTGAAGAGAAAACGGAGAATGGCAATTACCTTGAAGCTAGAGAAGTTGTTTTAACTATTAAGGATCAGCTGGAAAATATTAAAAAGAAAATGGATTTGGTCCCTCAGCATTTAGTTGAATGTCAATCCATTTTACCGGGGCAGCTTGATGAATTAAATGACGGTTATAGGGAAATGGTCCGCCAGGGTTACTATCTGTCACATCTTCAATTTGAGTCAGAAATGGATAGGCTGAACAAAGAAATGGATTCAATGCTCGTGCTGCTTGAAGAAGCTGAAACTGATCAGCTTGAAAAAGCAATCGGGGAATTGAAAGAGTCTATCGATCAACTTTTTGACCTGCTTGAAAAAGAAGTTCATGCCAAACACCATATTGTACAGAATGAAAATCAAACAGCTTCTTTGCTAGAATCCATTTTTGATGAGAGTAAAGCCCTTCAGGATGAGGTTCTTCATATTCAGCAGAGCTATCATCTTCCTGAGAATGAATTGGATATGCAGCGCCAGCTTGAAAAACAGTTGGGATCCCTATATAAAAGATTTCATATTCTAACTGAAAAAATAAAATCCAATGAAACTCCTCAATCTTCGATGAGCGAGGAGCTTAAGCAAATAAAGGATGAACTTGATGCGGTTCGTGAAGAACAGCAAGGATTTGCTTCTAAACTTCAGGCGTTAAGAAAAGATGAAATTGATGCAAGAGAAAAGGTAAATGACCTTATTAAACGTCTGAATGAAACAGCAAGACTGGTAACTAGAAGTAATATTCCTGGTTTGCCTGAAGATTATAAGTATTTATTCGAAGATGGACACGAAAGTATTAATAATGTGAAGCAAAAACTTCAAGAAACACCACTTGATATTCCTTCTGTCCATCAGTACCTTGAAATTGCTGCATTGACGGTAGATAAATTAATTAATACAACAAACGAAATGATTGAAAATATAGTCTTGGCAGAAAAAATCATTCAATATGGAAATCGCTACCGAAGCAGATACCCATCGATTGCCAAAGGCTTACGTATTGCCGAAGAAGCATTCCGTAAGTACGATTATCGCGGGGCATTGGAGCAGGCTGCTACAACCATTGAAGAAATAGATCCTGGAGCGCTTAAGAAAATCGAATCTAATCTTACAAAAGAATAGTTAAAAGTACGAAACCGGTTCGCCTGCAGGCGGGTCGGTTTGTTTTTTTGCTACTCAGAATTTATCTCCATAAATTCTGAACGCATAAGGTCAACTACGGCTCTGCTCTCACCTAAAGGCTTGGCAGTCGCAGTTTTCTTTAGAAAACCTTTTATGGAATAATGGATAGAGGCCAATGTGAGTATTAAGCTGCGGATGTTTATAATTAAAAAGGTTTGTGTTAACATTTATTGCGGAAAAAAGGTTTTCGGTATGAAAGGAGAAGACCATGATTTATTTTGATAATAGTGCTACTACGAAGCCTTATAAGGAAGTATTGGAATCATATATAAAAGTTTCAAGTGACTTTTTTGGAAACCCTTCATCACTCCACGGTTTGGGGGGGCAGGCGGAAAAACTCTTGTCACAGGCAAGAATGCAAATAGCAAATTTGTTGAATATAAAGCCAGGAGAGTTATTTTTTACTTCTGGAGGAACGGAAAGCAATAATATGGCAGTTAAAGGTGCTGCCTTAATGTATAAAGGAAGAGGAAAACATTTAATAACAACGGAAATTGAACATCCTTCGATTATTGGAGCTATGGAACAGCTAAAGGAATTAGGGTTTGAGATTTCTTATTTGCCTGTAGACTCAACAGGCAGGGTTAAAGTAGAAGAATTAAAAAATGCAATTCGAGAGGATACCATACTTGTTTCAGTTATGCATGTAAATAACGAAGTAGGGACCATCCAGCCAATTAAAGAAATTGGCGAAGTGCTAAAGGAATATCCAAAAATTCTTTTTCATGTGGATCATGTTCAGGGAGTCGGTAAGGTACCACTTAATTTTCATGAATGCGGTATTGACCTATGCTCTATTTCGGGTCATAAATTTCATGGACTAAAAGGAACGGGTGCTCTATTTATTCGTGAAGGCCTAAAATTATCTCCTTTACTTTCAGGTGGCAATCAGGAAAACCGGCTGAGGAGCGGTACCGAAAATGTTCCAGGATTGGTTGCCATGGCTAAAGCTTTACGTTTAGAAATCTCGAACAAAACTCACTATCTAGATCAAATGCTTTCATGGAATGCTTATATCAGAAAAACTCTTGGAAAAATAGAGGGAGTTGCTATTCATACACCGGTTTCGGATTCGGCACCCCATATTATAAACTTTTCTATTTCAGGGATTAAAGCTGAAGTGTTTGTCCATTCTCTTGAAGAAAAGGATATTTTTGTTTCTACAACAAGTGCATGTTCTTCAAAAAAGAATACTCCAAGCAAAACATTGCTTGCGATGGGTGTGCCACGGCCAATGGCTGAGAGCGCTATCCGCATCAGTCTTTCTTTTGATAATACAGAAGAGGAAGCAAGCATTGCAGCAGCAGCCATAGAAGAAACAGCAAGAAAATTAGGAAGGATAATGAAAAAATGAATTATGATCGTATTTTAATCCGTTATGGTGAAATATCCACTAAAGGGAGAAACCGCAGTAAATTTGTCGAGAGACTGAGAAAAAGTATTGCAAGAGCACTTGGAGCTTTTCCTGAAATTAAAATTCAGGCAGACAGGGACAGAATGTATATCCTATTAAATGGTGCCAGTGGAGAAGAAGTTATTTCGATTTTGAAAAATATTTTTGGAATACAATCCTTCAGCCCTGCCATTAAAGTAGACAGGGATATTGAAAAAATAAAAGAGGCTGCACTCGGCCTCGTAAAAAGGTTATATAAAGAGGGAAATACATTCAAGGTTACAGGGAAAAGGGCAGATAAAACCTTTGAACTTAATACAGATGAAATTAATCATGAATTTGGCGGATACTTACTTAAAAATATTAACGGCCTAAAAGTAAATGTGAAAAATCCTGATATTAATCTTCAGATTGAGGTCAGAAGCGAAGCGGTTTATTTAACCTGCGAGAATTTTCCTGGGGCGGGTGGATTGCCAGTTGGCTCTGCGGGAAGAGCAATGCTAATGCTTTCAGGCGGAATTGACAGTCCTGTAGCCGGTTATATGTCTATGAAAAGAGGGGTGGAAATTGAAGCAGTACATTTCTTTAGCCCTCCTTTTACAAGTGAAAGATCAAAACAAAAAGTAATCGATCTTGCAAAGGTACTTTCAGGTATTAGTGGACAGTTATTGCTTCATGTTGTTCCCTTTACAGAAATTCAACAGATGATCAGGAAGCAGGTACCGGAGAATTACTCCATGACAACTACCAGACGGCTGATGCTGCGAATTACAGATGAAATCATGAAGCGGCGAAAAGGGCTTGCTATTATTACTGGTGAGAGTCTTGGCCAGGTTGCAAGCCAAACGCTTGAGAGCATGTATGCGATAAATGAAGTCACCAATACACCTGTATTAAGGCCATTAGTTGCAATGGACAAGTCGGATATTATAAAGCTATCTCAAGATATTGGTACGCACGATATTTCTATTCTTCCTTATGAAGATTGCTGCACCATTTTTGTGCCAGCATCACCAAAAACAAAACCGCGTCGGGAAAAGGTCGAGAGGTTTGAGAGCTTTGTTGACTTTGAACCCCTTATTCAAAAAGCGGTTGAGGGCATAGAAACCATCCAAGTCGGGCTTGATGCAAACAATACAAAAACTGAAATGGATGACCTTTTTTAATAATTTTTTTTAATACTATAAATATCCAATGTTTTTGTGAACAATTTCCAGTTAATTATTTGAATGATGCCATGTGATATTACACATTCTATACTCACAAGGAGGTGAAATCACATGGCAAACAACTCAAACAACTTACTTGTTCCTGGTGTTGAACAAGCTCTTGACCAAATGAAATATGAAATTGCTCAAGAATTTGGCGTTAACCTTGGTGCTGAAACTACTTCTCGTGCTAACGGTTCAGTAGGAGGAGAAATCACTAAGCGCTTGGTTTCTATGGCTCAACAACAATTAAGCGGTGGATTTTCTCGATAATAAAATATAACATGGCTACAGAGAGCGGGTGAAAACCCGCTCTCTTATTTTTGTGCAGAGAATTCTATTTATTATTTTAAATTTTAAAATAGTTCCGTATAATGGAATTATCTAGTAGTAAATGGAGGGATAGGATGAAACGCGAAGACTTGATAGCTCCAGTAAAGTATAATCTTGTTTCTGAAGTAGAACATTTTTCTTCTGATCCTGTACGGATAGCGCTTAAATGGCTAAATGAAGCGGGGGAAAGGGAAGAAATTACATACAGACAGTTAGTCAAAAAAGTAAATCAAACCGCTAATGTTTTTAAAGAAAATGGTCTGGAAAAAGGCGATGTTGTACTTGTAATGGTCCCAAGGTTAATTTCAGCTTATGTTGTATACTTAGCGGCCTTGAAATCGGGAATTGTGGTTATACCGAGTTCTGAACTTTTAAGGGAGAAGGATATCCAATATCGTCTATCACATGGTGATGTAAAAGGTATAGTCAGCTATTATCCTTTTATCAGCCAGTTTGAAAACATACCCGAAATCAACTCGACAAAAGCTTTTTCCATAGGCGGCAGCCATGGAAGTTGGATTGATCTCGATGAAAAAACAAGCAAGGCATCAGAAGAATTCGCTTTCGCTGACACAAACAGAGATGATATTGCATTTTTATCCTATACCTCCGGAACAACGGGAAATCCCAAAGGCGTAGTTCACACACATGGCTGGGCATATGCACATTTGCGTACTGCTGCCTCCACCTGGCTTGGAATTGAAGATGGAGATACAGTTTGGGCTACCGCTGGACCAGGGTGGCAAAAATGGATTTGGAGTCCTTTCCTTTCTGTTATGGGAACAGGGGCAACCGGTTTTGTCTATAATGGAAAATTTGATCCTGTTTCCTATTTAAAGCTTCTTGAAGAATATCAAATAAATGTTCTATGCTGCACACCAACAGAGTATAGAATGATGGCAAAAGCTGAGAACCTTGACCAATATAAACTTGATCATCTTCACAGCGCGGTCTCAGCAGGTGAGCCGTTAAACCGTGAAGTTATTGATACGTTTAAAAGGCATTTTAATGTTCAGGTGCGCGATGGTTATGGCCAGACAGAAAACACACTCCTCGTTGGGGTTACAAAAGGAATGGAACTGCGTCCTGGTTCAATGGGTAAACCAACACCTGGGAATAGAGTAGATATTATTAATGAATACGGTGAAATCTGCAAGCCTGGCGAGGTTGGGGATATTGCTGTCCATGTGGAAACTCCAGCCCTCTTTAAAAATTATTACAAGGATCCGGAGAGAACGGCAATGCAGTTCCGTGGAGAATATTATGTTACAGGAGACAAAGCAAAAAAGGACGAAGATGGATACTTTTGGTTCGAGGGACGTGGAGATGATATTATTATCAGCTCAGGTTACACTATTGGACCATTTGAAGTGGAAGATGCTCTTGTCAAACACCCTCAAGTAAAAGAATGTGCTGTAGTGGCGAGTCCGGATGAAATTAGAGGGCATATTGTCAAAGCTTTTGTCGTGCTAAGGGAAGGCGTAGATGCAAATGATTCCGGATTGGTAAAAAGGTTGCAGGACCATGTTAAAGAATTGACCGCACCTTATAAATATCCAAGGAATATTGAATTTTTAGAAGAACTGCCCAAAACAACATCCGGAAAAATACGCCGGATTGAACTTCGTCAAAAAGAAAATCAGTCAGTAAAGAATTAGACTTTTGTTAGTGCAGGCGGTTCTCCGCCTGCATTTTACATGAAAAGGAATATTTCTCAAGGAGAATGTGATTAATGGGGAAATTATGGTTTGGGACGATATATACAATGGAGAGGGAAGGACAAAAGGCTGAAGCCATTTATTCTGAAGGAGACCGAATTATCAGAGTTGGAGACAAGGCAGCCCTTGAGGAAGAATTTGCACACTTAATTGATGAGAAGATTGACTTAGAGGACAATGTTTTGTTTCCAGGGTTTATAGACAGTCATCTGCATTTAATAGGCCATGGAGAAAAACTTAATCGGCTTGATCTTTCGGGCTTAAGGTCAAAAGAGGCGGTTTTAGATAAGGTAAAAAGCCACTTGGAAAGTGTTCAGAGAGGCGAGTGGCTGATAGGTGAAGGCTGGAATGAGACCGTCTGGGAAACTGATGCAGTTATTCATCGTTCAGAAATTGATTTTGTTTCACCCGATAACCCGGTCATTTTGAAAAGGGTATGCCGACATGCTCTAATTGCCAACTCTGCCGCGTTAAAAAGGGCAGGAGTTAACGAAAATACGGAATGTCCTCCAGGTGGAGTTATTGCTTGTGATAATAACGGTGCTCTCAATGGACTGTTAAAAGATAAAGCGATGGATTTGGTTCTGTCGGCAGTTCCTCAGGTAACAGACGCCTATCTGGAAAGAGCAGTATCATCCTCTATTCAGGATCTTCAGCGGCTTGGCCTGACAGGTGGTCACACAGAGGATTTAAATTATTATGGTGGCTATAGAAGAACCATAAATGCTTTTAAAAATGTAATTGAACAGGAAGGTGTTAGATTCAGAGCGCATTTGCTTGTCCATTATGAAGCAGTCGATGAAATGGTTCAGGACGGGGGAAAATACCTTGGTGGTAATGAATGGATAGAGTTAGGAGCCATGAAAATATTTGCGGATGGTTCTCTTGGAGGAAGAACAGCACTTTTAAGCCACCCTTATAATGATTGTCCGGAAACCAGCGGAATTGCTATTTATACACAGGAGGAACTAAATGGACTCGTTAAACAAGCCCGAGATATTAGCATGCCTGTTGCCGTTCATGCAATAGGGGATCAGGCATTTGACATGATCTTAACTGCCATAGAAAATCATCCTTTGAAAGGAAATGGGAGAGATCGACTGATTCATGCTCAGATACTCAGAAAGGATCTAATAGAGCGAGTAAAAAGGCTGCCTGTTGTATTGGATATACAACCAGTATTCTTGGCATCCGATTATCCTTGGGTTTTGGACAGAATAGGCAAAGAAAATATGGAATATTGTTATGCATGGAGAACCCTGCTGGAGGAAGGATTACCATGTGCGGGAGGTTCGGATGCTCCTATTGAGGTTCCTGATCCGCTGTTTGGTATACATGCAGCTGTTACGAGAACTGCTAAAGAAGATCCGGCAGGCAGGGTCTATCAGCCGGAGCAATGCCTGTCTGTCTTTGAAGCTGTTAGCCTTTATACTTCGGGAAGTGCCTATGCAGCATGCCATGAGAACGACAGGGGGATTATTAAGGAAGGTTATTTAGCTGACTTTACGATTTTTGATTCGGACTTGTTTAAAATTAAGGTTTCTGAAATAACTAATGCATCTGTCCAAATGACCATTATTGGCGGGGAAATTGTTTTCAATAGAAAAAAGACTGGCGGAGGAATCTAATCCGAATTATAATAATATCTATTATTATTTCGAAATTAGAAAGAATAGGGGCTCGAAAAATGAAAAAGAATGATATACAGCTTGGAGCCACTTACGCCGGTTTCTCCTATTTTTTATGGGGACTTTTGCCGATATATTGGAAGTTTATTGATAATGTTCGTGCGGATGAAATCCTTGCCAACCGGATTCTTTGGTCATTTATCTTTATGGTGTTAGTACTGCTTTTCACCAACAAGTGGAGAGCATTTACCCAAACCTTAATAGGGCTGGGCCAAAGGAAAAGGCAACTTTACGCCTTAGTAATTGCTTCCATTCTAATTAGCATCAACTGGTTTATTTATATTTGGGCAGTAAATAGCGGCCAAATGATACAGGCGAGTCTTGGATATTATATAAACCCGCTTGTCAGTGTTCTGCTTGGAATGTTTGTTCTAAAGGAAAAACTATCTTTCATCCAGTACTTTTCCTTTTTGCTTGCCTTAATCGGGGTATTGATCATATCCCTTTCTTATGGTCATATTCCATGGATTTCCTTAGCCCTGGCTATTTCCTTCGGTTTATATGGTCTTGCGAAAAAGCTAATTACAGTAGAATCCTCTATTGGTCTAACGCTGGAAACACTAGTTATTACACCACTGGCAGCAATCTACATGGGTTATCTGTTTTATCATGGAGAGAACTCTTTGTTTTCATCAGATACAAAAACGAACTTATTCCTTATTGGAGCCGGCGCTGTTACAGCAGTACCACTTCTTTATTTTGCTAAAGGGGCACAGAAAATTCCTTTATCTATGCTGGGATTTCTGCAGTATATTGCACCAACATTAACTTTAATCCTAGGTGTGTTTGTTTATGAAGAACACTTCTCAGGTCTTGAACTGCTGGCATTTATATTTATATGGTCTGCTTTGACGGTATACTCTCTTTCAAAAACAAAGCTTTTTACTGCAAGAGGGAAAAAAGCCCGAACAAATTCCTAACCAAAAAATCCTTATCCGTAAAAACCGGATAAGGATTTTTTTGAGGAGAAAGATATTATAGAAATGTTCTTTTGACTTTTTCCCAGAAGGAGTTGTCCTTCAATTTTATGGTTTTAATTCGTTTTTCACTGAGTTTAATGTCTACTTTTTCTACATGGCGAATGCTGAGTGCTTCGTTATCCATTCCCATTGTTGGATGGTCATTGCCTTCAGCAGCAACCTTTAAAGTAAGATTTCGATCATTGCTTAAAATAAAGGACGCACCCAATGTTCGGTAACGGTTATTATTGACAGACGCAATTTCACTCACCTGCATGCAAGGCAGCAAAGGGTCTACAATTGAACCGCTCACCGACTTATTGTATGCGGTACTTCCAGTAGGTGTAGCCACAATCAAGCCATCGCCCCTAAAGGTTTCGAAGTGAAGTTCATCAATGAAAACATCAACAACTAGTGTTTTAATGATAGCCGAACGGAGACTGAATTCATTTAAACATTCAAAGGTAGTTTGTCCATCCACTGTTACCTCAATAACCGGGTAACGGCGCACTTCGATTTGCTGCTGATCAGAAGTACTGGAAGCGGCCTCAATCATTTTAGAAGTATCATCAATTTGGAAATCACAATACATGCTTAGGCTGTTGCCGGTTGATATTCCCGCATAGAGGCAGTCATCCCGAAAACCGGTTTTTCTTACTGCCTGAAGGAAGGTTCCGTCTCCGCCAATACTTGTAATTATGTTTGCCTCACGCGGGTCCTTAACAATCGTAAACCCATACCTTTGAGCCAGATCATATAAATCTTTTGCCTTACTAAGCATTTCCGGATCTTTTTTATGATATAAATACAAGTTACGGCGATTTGACATTCTGATTTCCTCCAATCAAATTTTCCATTAAAGTGGAATTGAACTTAACTTATTTTCAGGCTCATTTTTCGGCTCTTCACCATAGATCTGGTGATTTAAAGTTTTCATTCTTAGTTTTGTACAGCTTATTGTTGAGGCCGAAAGCGAGTCCATGAACGAAGGCTAGTAAAACGATAAACCACATTTTTTGGTGAAGTTCCCTTTTTTACAATATTTCCAAGTTTTTCTACTAAAATTAACAAGTATACAGTAAATTTTGTTAAAATATTGAATATCTATTATAAGTTTATCATTTTTTAAAAATATTTTGAAATTAAGAATACAGCCAAATTAATTAAGGGGGAGTTTGTGTGAGTGGAAAACGCTGGGCTGCACTTGGAATTGCAGCAGGCCTGTTCCTGGTTTCTATTTTAATTAATGTTTTATCGATCTTTGCTTTTAAGGGAGTTAAAGAGGATTTTGGCAGTATTTTTACTGCGGAAGAAGAGCCATTTTCAGAAGAGGTGGTTAAAGATGGAAGTGAAACGAAAAAAATTGCTATTCTCGATGTGAATGGAGTTATCCAGGATTCCGGAGAGGCAGAGTCCTTCTTTCAAAACTCTGGTTATAATCATCAATCTTTCTTAAAAAGGCTCGATTATTTAAAGGAAGATCATTCAGTAAAAGGAATTATTATACGAGTAAACTCACCTGGTGGCGGTGTCGTCGAAAGTGCAGAGATTCATAAAAAGATAAAGGATATTGAAAAGAGCACCAAGAAGCCTGTGTATGTATCCATGGGTTCAATGGCAGCGTCTGGCGGCTACTATATTTCAACGGCTGCAAATAAAATTTATGCCAGTCCTGAAACACTGACAGGTTCACTAGGAGTTATTATGGAGGGCGTAAATTATGGAGAGCTTGCTAAGAAGTATGGGGTAGATTTTGTAACGATTAAAAGCGGGCAATATAAAGATATAATGAGTCCAACAAGGAAAATGACTGAGGATGAACGTCAAATATTACAAAAGATGATTAACAATTCGTACGAAGGATTTGTAAAAGTCATTTCAGACGGGCGGCATATCCCTGCTGATCAGGTCAAAAAGATTGCAGATGGGCGTGTCTATGACGGCCGACAGGCAAAAGACTTAAAATTAATAGATGACTTTGGCTACCTGGATGATGTGATTAAAAAGATGAAAAAGAACGAAAGTCTTCAGGGTGCCAAAGTTATTCGCTATACAGATAATCTGGGCTTTGGATCTCTGTTTAATATGGGTGCACAAAAAATGATGGGAGAGAACCTGGAGATGTCCGGACTCATCAAAGTGCTGTCAAAGCCAGACTCTCCGCGCCTTATGTACTTATATGCTCAATAGGAGGGAAGCCGGATGGAAACAAATAACTTAATCAATGAGCCAGGTAAGGACTCTGAGGCTTTTGAAGAAAATAGCGGCATTTGGACTCCTAAAAATAGTGTCCCACCTCCTGCCCCCCCTTTGCGGTATGCGGGATTTTGGATGAGATTTTGGGCTTATCTTCTTGATTTAATAGTCATTGGCAGTGTGGAAAGGATTTTAATTAATCCTCTGTTTCGTGCTCTTCATCTTTCGCTGTCAGAATCAAAAATATTTGCTCCGGCAGCCATAGCTTCTGCTGTTATTTTTTATCTTTATTTTATTTTAATGACAAAGTTTTTTGGTCAGACGCTTGGAAAAATGGTATTCGGTCTAAAGGTTATTGAACGGGATAAAACGAATCTATCCTGGAACACTGTTCTGTTTCGTGAATGGATCGGCCGGTTCATCTCAGTGACATTAATAATTGGATACGCCTTAGTGGCCTTTTTACCTAAAAAACAAGGACTTCATGACCTCTTTGTAGACACTGCGGTTATTCATGTGGATAAATAATAATAGCTTCTGCAGACTTTAAGGGGTATAAATAAAAGAATGCACACTGAGACTTCAAATCTCGTGTGCGTTTTTTTTTCTATTCACATAGGGCTGGGAAAGGTAAAACCTTTTGGAAAGCATAAAAGCTATGAGGAAAAAGCCAGCTAAGAGAGTTAAGAAAGTGTCCTTCATTAAGGTGAAGTTAGTAGCAAGTTAAAAAACTTGGACCGAAGTATTGATTTTTCTCCTTAAATCATAAGTAACTAGTGTCAGCATGTTTATTTTTGTCCTTTTTGCCAATACTATTAGGCTGAAAGGTTGTGAGCGAAATTGAAATGGCTGCTTCTTGCCCTGCTGGTAATTTTGTTCCTTCTCGTTATCATTCTAATTACTAAAGTCTCGATATATTTTAATTACTGCCATTATAAAGATAATGATGATTTAAAAATTGAGGTAAGGTTTTGGTTTGGTTTAATAAAATTTAAGGTTAAGGTTCCGATGGTCAAAGTTGACGATGACTCTCCTTCACTCGTTGTAAAAGGGAACGCACAGGCTGGAGACCATGACCAAAAGGGTGGAGAAAAAACTAAACAGTTTACTCCCGATGATATACAGAATAGTCTGGATGACTGGAAAAACCTTCTGGGTCATATCTTTGGGCTCCATAAAATCATAAGAAACTTTCTAAAAAAAGTTACGATAAAAAATTGGCAATGGCAAACAGTGGTCGGGATAGGTGATGCGGCACATACTGGAATGCTGACAGGTGCAATATGGGCTTTAAAAGGAAGCATAATTGGGCTGGTCAGCCATTATGTAAAAATGAAAGAAACCCCAGTTGTCCAGGTAATTCCCTACTTTCAGCTGACTGTGGCCCAGACGCAAATCTCATGTATTTTTCAATTCCGAATCGGGCATGCTATTTTGGCAGGAATAAAACTGATTAAATTCTGGAAAGGCGGACGGCCCAAATTTAAATCAAAGCCGTTATCTGCATTGTCCGGCGATAAATCAAAATCTGTTTAATAGAGGAGGAAGCAGCAATGTCTGACCATCCAATACAGGGATTAATGACCACAGCCATGGAAAGCTTAAAGGAAATGATTGATGTTAATACAATCATAGGCGACCCCGTTGAAACTCCAGACGGCAGTGTGATACTCACAGTTTCAAAGGTAGGCTTTGGGTTTGCAGCAGGAGGCAGTGAATTCAAGCTTGAGGGATCTGGAGATGGACAGGGCCAGAGTTCTGGACAAAAAGGGCACCCCTTTGGCGGCGGAAGCGGCGGTGGTGTTTCTATTACTCCAATAGCCTTTTTAATTGTAAATTCACAGGGTGTTAAAATGCTTCACTTGGATGAAAGTACACACCTATATGAAAAGATTTTGGATTTGGCCCCTCAGGCAGTTGAAAAAATCCAAAGTATGCTTTCTAAGAAAGATCAGCAGCAAGGCGGCGGTCAAAAGCCTCAGCAATCCGATCAGCAGCAGCAATCTAATTATCCAAAACAAGATCTTGAATTTTAATGAATAAGGTTAATCTTCCGTGTTTGGGAGGTTAACTTTTTTCCTGTAAGGGACAGGGAATTTAATAAAAAGCGGGGCCTTTTTATAAATCCTATTAATTGCAAAAAAGATTCTGAAAAGATATAGTTATTTCGTGTACATAGAACAAAGGAGGAAGAAAAAATGGCAAATGTAACATTTAAGGGAAATCAAGTAACACTATTAGGTAATGAAGTAAAAGTAGGGGATAAAGCTCCAGATTTTAAGGTTCTTGCAAATGACCTTTCTGAGGTTTCTCTTGAAAATACAAAAGGACAAGTACGTTTAATTACTTCTGTTCCTTCTCTTGATACAGGTGTTTGTGATGCAGAAATTCGCCGTTTTAACCAGGAAGCTTCTCAGATTGACAATGTTAAAATTTTAACCGTCAGTGTAGACCTTCCATTTGCACAAAAACGCTGGTGCGCAGCAGCTGGCATTGAAAATGTTCAGACTTTGTCTGATCACCGTGACCTTTCTTTTGGTGAAGCTTATGGGGTAGCTATACAGGAGCTTCGTCTGTTGGCACGTGCAGTATTTGTTGTCGATTCAAGTGATACAGTTACTTATGTTGAATATGTAAGCGAAGCTACTGAACATCCAAATTACGAAGCAGCAATCGAAGCGGCTAAACAAGCAAAATAATATCGTTCTGCGAGGAAAAGGCTCTCTGCAAAGAGGGTCTTTTTTTGCTGTTAGACTGAGTGTCTAGGCACTCCAGTAATTAATGTGTTACCTGTAAACTTAATGCTGAGGTGAGTCCTGATTACTTGTTAAAGCAGATAATCATGGCTAAAATAGGTAAGAGAATTAAACGGGAGGAAACAGGATGAAAATCTCTCCGGTAGAAAAGTTATTTACCGCATTTAATGAAACAGCCCTTCTTTTACAGGAAGAGCTTTCTTGTACATTTCTGGAGGCGGTTGCTGAAACAGGAGAAAATTTATTTCAGCAGGCCATTCTTCAGGAGGAAATAAGTGAGCTTTCCGTCAGAAGGCTAAAAAAGGTTTATGAAGAAATTAACTTGGACAAGTTTTCAAATGAGGAAATAAGAAAAGCCTACCAGTTAGTTATCCTAAAAGGAATGAAAGAAAGTGTACAGCCAAATCATCAAATGACCCCTGATTCGGTTGGGATGCTTGTAGGTTATCTGGTAGAGAAATTTATTAAAGCGGCTTCCTATAGGATATTAGATCCGGCTGTCGGAACAGGAAATCTTTTAACAACGGTATTGAACCAGCAATCAAATAAAAAAATTGAATCTGTAGGGATTGAGATAGATGATATTTTAATCAGGCTTGCCTACGCAAACTCCAATTTACAGGAGCACTCCGTAGAACTTTTTAATCAGGATAGCCTTGAGCCTTTATTTATTGATCCTGTAGACGCTGTTATCAGTGACCTTCCTGTCGGGTATTATCCTAACGATTTGCGAGCTCAGGACTATCAGCTAAAGACAGAAGAAGGGCATTCCTATTCCCATCATTTATTTATCGAACAAAGCTTTAAGCATACAAAGCCAGGAGGATATTTATTTTTTATTATTCCAAATGGCCTTTTTGAAAGCCCACAGGCTCCCAAGCTCCGAGAATATTTGAAGGAAAATGCAGTCGTTCAGGGAATTGTCCAGCTTCCCCTTACTATGTTTAAGAATAAGAACTCCGCGAAGAGTATCTTTATTCTTCAAAAAAAGGGGGAGGATATTAAGATACCCAAACAAGCAATGCTTGTAAATATGCCGAGTTTCTCTAAGGCAGCAGAAATGGATAATGTTCTTCGGAAAATTGATAAATGGTTTTTGGAAAATAAAATGTGATTACACGCCGGCTTCTGCCGGTTTTCTTATGCTCTTTGGCTGGAAAATTTTAATTCCATTAACTTATGCTTTTATTAAGAGGGAATAAACATTGAAGGATTTTTAATTATGGCAAGTATCTGAAAAGATGTTTATTTCAGTGAAACCGTTAAAAATTTGTGAACTACCTTGAAATGAGCTCTGCACCGTGTTTTAATGAGTAAATTGAGAGATACTCAATTAGGCACCATAAAAGTTGTACTAGATAAAGACATCTTCCAATGATGTTGTGATATAGAAGGAGCGGTTGTTAAATGGCAAAAGTTATTGCAATCAATGCCGGCAGTTCATCATTAAAGTTTCAATTATTTGAAATGCCGGGTGAGGAAGTTATTACAAAAGGTTTAATTGAAAGAATTGGCTTAAATGATGCCATTTTTAATATTACGGTAAATGGGGAAAAAATTCAGGAGATTACTGACATTCCAAATCATGCTGTTGCTGTTAAGATGCTGCTTGATAAGTTAACCAAACTGGAAATTATTAAATCTCTTGATGAAATTGACGGTATTGGCCACAGGGTTGTTCACGGTGGTGAAGCCTTCAATGATTCTATTCTGATTGATGACGAAGTACTTAACAAGATTGAGGCTTTATCTGAGCTGGCTCCTCTTCATAATCCAGCAAACTTAACTGGAATCAAAGCTTTCCAGGACGTTCTCCCAAATGTACCTGCGGTTGCTGTATTCGATACAGCTTTCCACCAGACAATGCCGGAAAGTTCTTACCTATACAGCTTGCCATATGAATACTATGAGAAATATGGTATTCGTAAATACGGGTTCCACGGAACCTCCCATAAGTATGTTTCACAGCGTGCATCTGAGCTTCTGGGGCGTCCTGTCGAACAGCTTCGCCTCATTTCCTGCCACCTTGGTAACGGAGCAAGTATAGCTGCCATTGAAGGTGGAAAATCCATTGATACATCCATGGGCTTTACACCGCTGGCTGGTGTAACAATGGGAACACGTTCAGGAAATATCGACCCTGCATTAATTCCTTTTATTATGGAAAAAACCAATAAAACAGCTGAAGAAGTACTTGATGTTCTCAACAAAGAGAGCGGTATGCTTGGAGTATCCGGATTCTCAAGTGACTTAAGGGATATTGAAGTGCAGGCCAAGCAGGGAAATAACCGGGCAAAGCTGGCACTTGAGGTTTTTGCAAATCGTATCCATAAATATATCGGTTCCTATGCATCACGCATGTATGGTGTAGATGCTATTATTTTTACTGCTGGAATTGGTGAAAATAGCGATGTAATCAGGGAGAATGTTTTAAAGGGCCTTGAGTTCATGGGCGTATACTGGGATCCTGCTCTTAACAAGGTAAGAGGGGAAGAAGCTTTTATCAACTATCCTCATTCTCCCGTTAAAGTATTAATCATTCCTACAAACGAGGAAGTTATGATTGCAAGAGACGTTGTCCACTTTGGTAACATCAAGTAATTTTAAAAAAGCAAAAATCCGATTAGGATTTTTGCTTTTTTTTAGCTAACCAGAATATATATCCCTAAATTCTGAACGCACGACGGACACGATGTCCTAGTCAGGCGAAAGGCACACGATGTGCCGTTTTGAGCGTGATAAGTAAAACTAGGGCATCCGCCAAAGGGACTTGGCGAATGCCAAGTTTTTCTAATAAAACGGCTGCAGCATTTTGATTGGCTGGAATCATTTGCTATACTGAAAGAAAATATAATGCCTATGGATTGGGAGGATACCAGCCATGCAATTAACCAGTCGGGAACAATTGATTCTGCATGAAATTAAAGACTGGGAACAAAGGCTTCTAAGCTATGAGCCAAATGATTTCCAGCTAACATATGAAAAATATCTTGAACGGGGCTTTGCACTATTGCCTGAAAATATTCAACAGCAGTTTTTTTCAGTTATAGACACTTGGCTGTTTCATCTCCATGCTCTCATACAGGGTTCACAGCTTCAAATAGACGCCAAGGAAAGAATACTTTCGGCAGGGAGAGTTTTTAATAGCAGTCTTGAAAAAGTGGAGGATTTAAAATCTCTGGATATTGATCAGCTTCAATATATTGCGCAGCAGCAAATAGCCAGACACCGTTTATATTCTTTTGCTCAGGGTGGAATAGCTGGAACGGGAGGAACTTTGCTTCTTGGAACGGATATTCCTGCCATTGCCATTATTAACCTTAGGGCTGTCCAGTTAATTGCTATGACATACGGGGTAGAAGTGAATACTCCTTTTGAGATGATGACTTCATTAAAAGTATTCCATACTGCAACACTTCCAATAAGAATGCAGGGAGATGGATGGAGAAGTTTGGTGGAAGACACCAACCAAAGACACGAACGTTATTTTTATGAAGGCAACGAGGAATTAACGGATACAAGCTGGCTAGAACAGCCAATCCAGCAAATTTTTAAAGCTATGGTAATTGCCGTTTTTAAAAAGAAAATGATTCAGGGCATACCCCTTATTAGCATGGCAATTGGTGCAGGGGCGAATTATCAGCTTACCCGGAGGGTGACTGAATTCGCCCAAAAATATTACCAGCTCCGCTATTTAAGTGAAAAAGGAGATGATTTGGCTTGAGTCTCGAAGAGCACAAAAGAAAAGCTCCCCACTTGGTTAATTGCAAGATCATAACTGTCAGTGATACAAGGGATAAGCAAACTGATAAAAGCGGCCAGCTAATGATTGAACTGCTTGAAGCGGAAGGACACCACATTATCGACTATACTATCGTGAAAGATGATACGGTAGAAATTCAAGAAGAAATATTAAAAGGGTGCGAGATGCCAGAAATTGACGTAATCCTGACAAATGGTGGTACGGGTGTAGCCAAGCGCGATGTTACTATAGAAACAGTACAAAAACTTTTAGAAAAAGAAATGCCTGGGTTCGGAGAAATATTTAGAATGCTTAGCTATCAGGAGGATATTGGTTCGGCAGCCATTTTATCAAGAGCAATAGCAGGGGTTATCAAAAATAAAGCCATATTCTCTACGCCAGGGTCGAGTGGTGCAGTTAAGCTTGCTATGAAAAAACTGATTTTACCGGAAATGGGCCACGTAGTTAGAGAATTAAAAAAGGACTTATAAAAAAGAAGGAGGGGTGTCCGTGAAAATGGGACAACCCTCCTCTTCCTTTTTTTAACTTTAAAATTATTGTTTTTAGTGACCGCAAATGGGTTCTGAGAGCAAAAGGGATAACTAAACTGGTTACCGAAAAAGATTGTTACTACTTTTTTGATTACTGGTGCATTTTAGCGGATATTCCCTGATTGGTACGGTACCAGAGCCAAAGATCATTTATTACCGAGGCAAGATCGGCTATTTCTGAATTAAGTGCACAGGAACGCGGGAAATTACTTTCATTTGAAAGCTCGGTTTGTTTCTTGTTAATAACCTCTTCGAGGTCAGCAATTCGATCAGGAATTCCTCCGCGAATTTTCTCCCACTGAAACAGTAGCTCCTGCTGTGTTCGTTTGTTAAACTCTTCCCATTCCTTTTCTAAATCTGGAATTGGGATACCAAGCCTTTGATCAAAAATAAAGTAATTTTCCATTTTATCTTTATCCCCCAGGGTGTTAGTGGTTTTATTTTACTATAAAAATACCCATGTATATATTGAAAAGGTTTTTCGGACTAATTTAAAAGCACGCGTCCCAAACAGGAACACGTGCTAATATATTCAATTATTCATCTTTTTCAGTTCTGACGACAAGTACATCACAAGGAGCATAACGAGTAATATGTTCTGAAACACTTCCAATTAAAAATCGTTCTACCGCATTAAGTCCAGTCGCCCCGCAAATAATTAAGTCAACCTTATGTTTTCTGGCTAAATCCTTAGGAATCCTGACTTTAGGTGAACCAAATTCGAGTATATAGTCAATACTGCTAATTCCTGCCTCAATTGCTTGCTTTTTATATTTTTCAAGCAGTTCCACAGCATATTTATCTGCCCGTTCCGCAATAGTACGATCATAAGCCTCTACAGAAGCAAAAGTACGAGTGTCAATCACATGTGCCAGGAAAATCTTTGCATTGTTTCTTTTTGCAATCTCAATTGATTTTTTAAAAGCCCACTCCGCTTCCTTGGAACCATCCACGGCAACTAAAATATTTTGATATTTAAGTCCCATCGTCAATCCCTCCTTACCTAAATTATACAATAATTCGTCACACATAAATGTAACAATATATCGAAAAATAATAAGGTAATTAATCGAAGGGAGACAGGGAAATGAGTAAAAATGAACCTAAGAAACAAACGAATTATTTTGAAATGGATGAGCAGGGATTAAATGAGGTAAGCGAGCAGATTATGGGTGCTTATAATAGTGGTTTTATGGGAGAAGAAGAGGCGAAGCAAAAGGCTCAGCAAACTATAACTTCAGAAGACTTAACTTAACTTTGAAAAGCTGCGTAATTTGCAGCTTTTTTTTAGCTAATCAGAATTTATATCCCTAAATTCTGAACGCAAGACGGACAGGAAGTCCTAGTCAGGCGAAAGGCACAGGACAAGGAAAGCTTCGTCAGCTTTGCCTCGCACGAAGAAAAAGCATAACTTTTTCGAGGATGTGCCGATTTGAGAGTGATAAGTAAAACTAGGGCATCCGCCAAAGGGACTTGGCGAATGCCAAGTTTTTCTAATGTAGAAAAAAACATATATAGAAGGCATATAACCATAATTTTTGTGAAAAGTTGGGTTGTTACCCATACGGTGTTTTGAATTCTGCATATTCTTTAAGTGTAAATAAAAAATATGAGGAGGAAAAACATTGAGCCCAGAAATTCAGGCAATGCCTACTGAGGTTTATTATGATCATTCTTCAATAGATCCTAATGATGAAAGAATTCGTCCATTTGGATTTGGAGGGTTTGGCCGCCCAGGTTTTGGATTTGGAGGGTTTGGCCGCCCAGGTTTTGGATTTGGAGGGTTTGGCCGCCCAGGTTTTGGTTTCGGAGGTTTTGGACGTCCAGGCTTTGGATTTGGCGGTTTCGGTGGTCCATTTGGATTTGGCTTTGGACGTCCTTGGGGCTGGGGCTTTGGTGGACCATGGGGCTGGGGGCTGGGCGGGCTTGGATTAGGACTGCTTGCAGGAGCAGCCTTATCCCCTGCATTATATGGCGGCTACGGATATGGCTATGGTTACCCTTACTATTCGCCTTATTATCCTTACGGAGGTTTTGGGTATTAAAACTAGAAAAATGAAAGCTTCGCGTTTTATCGCGGAGCTTTTTTGGTTTTTATGAAATAGAACATGGCCAAATAAAAGCAGGATGTTAAAAGAAAGGAAACAAATCCAGGAGAAAAGTTTTTGGGAATAAGAAAAAAGAAACAAACACCTGCAGCGATTGCACAGAGGGCCTCCTTGTTTATACGATAACTGCCAGAAGAGATAGCAATCAAATCATTTTCGGATAAGGCTGCTTTTTTAATTACCAGGTAATCAATAATAATGACAGCGGAAAGAGGGATAATGAAGGTTCCCAAATACGAAATATATTTTTGTGCCCCATTTACTAGCTGTGGGAATCCACTCAGAATAATTGCCGCAACGCCAAAGATAAGGGAACTTTTTACTCGCCCTAATTGATGAAAGGTGTTTAACAAACTAAATCCCCCGGTATAAGCGTTATTCATATTAATCGATATCATGGATACACCAACACAAATCATTAAGATCACAAGTATCCACTTAGAATCAATTAGGGATGAGGCGCCGGCAAACGGGTTCCAATTACCAATGAGTGCTGCTGAAAAGGCTGCAAGCATGGAAGTTATTAAAAAACCTACCCCATTTCCTATTAGCAGTCCCCAAAAAGCCTCTTTAGGTGTTCTGCTATATCTTGCCATATCTGAAGAAGCACTTACACCAGATATGTATTGGACAAAGGCTAAGCTAGAATAAAGGAAAAAGTGTGAAGCCTTCCATTGATGGTTAAAAAGTGTTCCTGCTTCATGATGGACAGCTGCATAATGAACAAACAAATAAATCAAAATGAGCTGGCCGATAATTAGGACAGGCATAAATAATCGGGAAGCTTTTTTAACAGCCTCAAATCCAATTAGAGCTAGTAATGCCATAGTCAGTGCCAAAGAAAGAGAAATAGGCAGCAAGGAAAGCTTTGTTCCTGTAAGCTTTTTAACAATCTCAATAAGTGCTATTGTGCCTCCGATAGTTTGGACTGCAAACCAATATAAAGAGGTAATTACCCTGATAGGGGAGGCGATAAATCTGGTGAGGCCCGTTCCGAGAAGTCCGCGAATAGCATACTGTGCAGGAAGGCCGTATATAGCTCCAGGCATTGCCAGTGCAGAAACAAATATAAACGAAGCAATGGCCCCAGCCAAAGTTGCAGCAACTGCAGCGAAGAACGAGAGGTTACCGTTTAGTACTGCAAGGGCTGGAACAAGAAAGTTGCCTGAGTTCACTGAAAAGGAAAGCTGAAGGATAAAGTAATCGAACCAGCTGGTTTTTCTTAGTTCATTGGGAACAGACTCAAGCCCCCATTTTTCAATTTTTGCAGATTTGGATACTTGTACTGTCACGATTCTAATCCTTTCATAATGGATTTCCATTTATTATATTACAGATATTTTGATAATAGGGAGAAGATATTCCTTTTTACTATTAAAAAATGATAGGATAAGCAGCCCAGTTTCGTTAAAATGTAAGTGTTTTCATTTTTGTGCTTTAATATTAACATTTTTCACTTTATTCTCATGGATGAAGGTGTTATATTTAAAGCGGTTTATTCCATATAGATAGAAACATATTAATTGGAGGCATGCGTAATGCAGATCGGGGTACCTAGAGAAATAAAAAACAATGAAAACCGTGTAGCTATGACACCTGCTGGGGTTGTGAACCTTTTAAAGTTTGGCCATCAGGTTTATATTGAGAAAAGCGCCGGGCTCGGCTCAGGATTTACGGATGAGGATTATACAGCCGCTGGAGCAGTTATTGTTGAGACTGCGCAAGAAGCATGGTCCATGGAAATGGTTATGAAGGTAAAAGAGCCTCTTCCAGAAGAATATACTTATTTCCGTGAAGGATTAATTTTATTTACATATCTTCATTTAGCACCAGAACCAGAGCTTACAAAGGCTTTAATCGAAAATAAAGTTGTGGGTATTGCTTATGAAACAGTTCAGCTTCAAAATGGGTCACTTCCATTGCTAACTCCAATGAGCGAAGTAGCAGGAAGAATGGCTCCGCAAATTGGAGCACAATTTCTTGAAAAAGTAAATGGCGGGAAGGGAATCCTTCTTTCAGGCGTACCTGGTGTTCAAAGAGGAACAGTCACAATTGTCGGCGGTGGGGTAGCTGGTACCAATGCAGCTAAAATGGCAATCGGCCTTGGAGCAAAAGTAACTATTATTGATTTAAATCCTGATCGTTTACGCCAGCTTGACGATATTTTTGGAACGGATGTAACCACACTTATGTCCAACCCTTATAATATTGCGGAAGCAGTAAAGGAATCTGATTTGGTTATTGGCGCTGTTTTAATTCCTGGTGCCAAAGCTCCTAAATTGGTAACGGAAGAAATGATTCAGTCAATGTCTCCAGGAAGCGTAGTGGTTGATATTGCAATTGACCAGGGCGGTATTTTTGAAACAACTGACCGGATTACCACTCACGATAACCCAACTTATGTTAGACATGGTGTTGTTCATTATGCGGTTGCGAATATGCCAGGAGCAGTTCCGCGTACTTCTACTATTGCACTGACTAATGTTACAGTGCCTTATGCAATTCAAATTGCGAATAAGGGCTACAAACAATCGTGCCTAGATAATCCTGCTTTATTAAAAGGAATTAACACTTTGGATGGCTTTGTAACCTATGAAGCCGTTGCTGAAGCACACGGTGTTGAATTCTCAGATACAAGATCCCTTCTTGAAAAAATGTAATAAAAAAAATCCGGGATGATTATCCCGGATTTTTTCTCTTCATTTCATCTATACACTTGTAATTCCTTTGGAAACTTAGTTAAAATTTCAGCTCCGTTTGCTGTAATGACAACATCATCTTCAATTCGCACCCCTGCAACATCAGGAACATAAATGCCTGGCTCTATGGTATAGACCATTCCTTCCTGAAGAACAAGCTGGTTTGTTTCTGTCATAGAAGGATATTCGTGTACACTAATCCCAAGACCATGTCCAAGCCTGTGAGGGAAATATTCTCCATATCCGGCTTCTGAAATTATTTTTCGTGCAGTTAAATCAACTTCAGCACAAGTTGCACCAGGTTTGCTTGCTTCAACAGCAGCAAGCTGAGCTTTAAGAACTGTATCGTAAATTTCCTTTTGTTTTTCGTTAATATCTCCGTAAGCTACTGTTCGGGTAATATCGGAGCAATAACGATCAATAACTACCCCAAGATCAAAAAGAACTAAATCCCCTTTTTGAATTTTAGTTAGCCCTGGTGTTCCATGGGGAGATGCTGCGTTTGCACCGGTAAGTACCATAGTAGCAAATGACATCTCGGTAACTCCTTTTTTCTTTAACGCAAACTCAACTGCGGAAAGAATTTCAAGCTCAGTTTTTCCTTCTTTAATTTCCGCTGCACCGAATTCAACAGCATAGTCGGCAAGGGCACAAGCTTCTCTGATGATTTTTAATTCCTTTTCATCCTTGATCATTCGAATCACTCTTAATTTTTCCTCTGCTGAAACAAATTCTGCATTTGGAAAAAGAGATGAGATTTTTTCATAGCGTTCCACATTCATATGCTCTTTTTCTATCGCAACCTTTGAAGGACGCGAAACTCTTCCTGCAATGGACTTGTTAATTAATTCCCATGGATCTTGAATATCACTGTAGGCGATAATTTCCTGGCTCCAGCCAGTCCGTCTGACACTGTGCTTTTCCATTCCGGGACAAACAAGGAATGGCTCGCCTTCCTGAAATACAGCAAGCCCCAGCAAACGCTCATGTGGATCACTATAAAAGCCGCTTAAGTAAAAAACATTTTCAGAAGATGTCAGGAAAGTTACCTGAACATCGTTTTCCTTCATCCACGCTATTAAATTTTCTAATCGCTTGTTCATTTTTATGCCCCCCACTACTTAATATAAAAAGCTTAGCAAGTTAAAAAGAAAAGCGCAAGCGCCCGTTAACTGCCTCGAGCCCCTAGGCGTTGCAGAGGGACAACTCGTAGGAGCATAGCGGTTAGAAGTTTGGCTTATTATCGAGGATGGGATGGACACTAGCTGCATCAAGTATCCCCTTTCGGTATACATGTTGCAAGATACTCGGGAGGATGAAAACTCGCCGGGCGCTGGAGCTAGACAATAAAGTTTAATTTAAGATTTATTTTGAAATCTCATTTTTTGCTAATATAAAATGAACATGATAGTCTAAAACTATTCCGGGTGGTTAAAAGAAGACTCCCTGATTAAAAATTCCAATTGTTAATTCGAAAGGAGAAAAAGTATGAGAGTTTCCTATCATGGCCATTCAGTTGTGAAAATTGAAAGCAATGGAAAAACAATTTTTATTGATCCTTTTATCACAGGGAACGGGCAAACTGATTTAAAGGCAGATGATGTTAAACCTGACGTAATCCTGCTTACACATGCTCACGGAGATCATGTGGGTGATACTGTTGAATTGGCAAAGAAGCATGGATCCCTTGTGGTGGGCAATGCTGAAATTGCTGACTATCTCGGTAGTAAAGGGCTTAATACACATGCCATGCATATAGGGGGTTCCTATCAATTTGATTTTGGAAAGGTGAAATTAACCCAGGCTTTCCACGGATCAAGCTTTTCTACTGAAGATGGACAAATTATTTATGGCGGTATGCCAGCGGGAATTTTATTTATGAATGAAGGGAAAACGGTTTATCATGCCGGGGATACTGCATTATTCTCCGATATGAAATTAATAGGGGAACGTCACCCGATTGATTTGGCTCTTCTTCCAATTGGTGATAATTTCACCATGGGTCCCGAGGATGCCGCATATGCCGCAAAGCTTCTTAATGCAAAAATTGTTGTTCCGATCCACTATAATACCTTTCCTCCAATTAAGCAGGATCCTCAAAGATTCATTGAAATGCTTGATGGCCAGGAAGGAAGAGTGCTTCAGGCTGGGGAATCAATTGAACTTTAAAACTTTTAAAAATTATGTAAAAAGCCAAATTCATTTTGGCTTTTTTTTATTTTAGCTAATCAGATTTTACATCCATAAATTCTGAACGCACGACGGACAGGAAGTCCTAGTCAGGCGAAAGGCACAGGATGTGCCGTTTTGAGCGTGATAAGCAAAACTAGGGCATCCGCCAAAAAGGACTTGGCGAATGCCAAGTTTTTCAATTCAAATCTCCTAGACACGACTTTTTTCCCTTGCTAAAGCATAAAAATGAAACAAGCTTTGTTTTAAGGAGGTTCATATGAAGAAAAACCGTTATTTGCTTTGCCTTTTGGCGGCCGGATTTATGCTTTATTTTGCAATTCCAAGGATGAATTTTTCAGGTGGAGGCTCCCAGGCGTGGTTTGCTTATTCATGGATTTTACTAGCTTTGTGTGTGGCAGCCGGTAACCTTTCCGGATTGCTATACACACCTCGCAGCCGGAAAAATATCGAGGGCATGAACCGAAAACCGCAGAAAAAGGGAAGCCGATCATTTTTGGAATAAAGGGATAAGATGCCATCTTATCCTTTTTCCTTATACAGGCTTAGTTTACTCGAGACTTTTAACACCTTATAATAATAGATAGGAAGAATCTCCGTTGCCGGGGGTTTAGGAAATTGCGGATAAAAAAAGGGTGAGGGTCTTGGCTACAAAGCATGAACAAATTCTGCACTATATTGATGAACTCCCCATTGGAGAAAAAATATCAGTCAGGCAAATCGCAAAGGCGATGAGTGTGAGTGAGGGTACGGCTTACAGAGCAATTAAAGATGCTGAAAATAAAGGGTATGTAAGTACGATAGAAAGGGTCGGCACTATTCGTATTGAAAAAAAGAAAAAGGAAAATATAGAAAAGCTAACGTATGCCGAGGTGGTCAATATTGTTGATGGACAAGTTCTTGGCGGCAGGGCTGGATTGCATAAAACCCTTAATAAATTCGTCATCGGTGCTATGAAGCTTGAGGCTATGATGAGATATACGGGAGCAGACAATTTGCTAATTGTCGGAAATCGGATTAAAGCACATGAACACGCACTAAAAGCTGGGGCGGCAGTTTTGGTAACTGGAGGATTTGATACAGAAGACCATGTTAAAAAGCTTGCGGACAAATTGCAGCTTCCTGTTATTTCAACAAGCTATGATACGTTTACAGTAGCAACTATGATCAATCGCGCTATATATGACCAGTTAATAAAAAAGGAAATTATTTTAGTAGAGGATGTTCTTACCCCAATATCCTCAACTGTCTATTTAAAAACAACGGAAAAAATAGAAAAGTGGCATCTGCATAATCGGGAAACTCTTCACAGTAGATATCCGGTTGTGGATGATAATATGAAAATCCAGGGAATGGTTACTTCTAAGGATATAATGGGACAAGCTTTGGATACATCTATTGAAAAAGTTATGACCAAAAGTCCAATGGCTGTGAGCGGAAAAACAAGCATTGCCTCCGCCGCTCACATGATGGTCTGGGAAGGAATTGAGGTTCTTCCTGTTGTTGACGATTCGAATCGGCTTGAAGGTATTATCAGCCGTCAGGACGTATTAAAGGCACTGCAAATGAACCAAAGGCAGCCACAGGTTGGAGAGACAATTGATGACATTGTAACGAATCAGATGGTACTGACAAAAGGAAGACTAAAGGGTGAGGAGATTTACCGATGCGAGGTAACTCCGCAAATGACGAATTATCTCGGTACTATATCTTACGGTGTTTTTACAACTATAGTCTCAGAGGCAGCAAACCGGATTCTCCGCAGTTATAAGAAGGGTGACCTTGTAGTAGAGAACATGACTATTTATTTCATCAAACCTGTTCAAATTGATAGTGTTCTTGAAGTGGTTCCGAAAGTCCTTGAGGTGGGGAGAAAGTTTGGTAAAGTTGATGTAGAAGTTTTCAATGAAGGAACACTTGTCGGGAAAGCTATGATGATGTGCCAGTTAATTGACCGCGCTTGAGATTCCGGATATGGTATATACAATAAAAGAATAAAGCCGCTGTCCAGGTGCGGAAGCGGCTATATACTGCATAAATTATTTTAAATTCTTTGCTTCTTCAATAGCATATGGCTGATAATATTTATAAGCCTTTACTCCGTTCCAAATGCTTAAGCCGCCCATAATGACAAAAACAACGGCAATAATATAGGTCAGAGTGGTTTGGTAGAGGTAGATCTGGTTAAGGCCGAACAGCGTCACAAAAAGACCGAGTGCAATTGAAGATTTGGCAGACAGCCATTTTTTCTCAACAGGACGGTGGCTTCGTACAAATCTTATTTTATAAAATACATAGAAAACAAAAGAAAGAATAATAAAGAAAACAAACACTGGCATTTTAGTTCCTCCATATTTGGGCAATCTTCTTACATTTTACAACTTCATATCGTAAAATGCCATATATACCTTTTACCAGGTTTGTTCTTTGAATGATTTAAATAAAAATTCAAACAATCTAAGGAGAAAATATGAAAGAGAAAATACTAGAAACAATAAAAAAGTATGAAACAATAATTATCCACCGCCATGTCCGACCCGATCCGGATGCTTATGGATCCCAGGGTGGACTTGCTGAAGTCTTGAAAACGTCATTTCCGGAAAAAAATATCTACACGGTTGGTAAAGAAGAGTCCTCACTTAATTTCCTGAGAAGGCTTGACCAAATTGATGATGGGGTCTACGAGGGAGCGCTTGTCATTGTATGTGATACAGCCAATCAGGCAAGAATTGATGACAATCGGTATTCATCCGGAGATATGTTAATCAAGATTGACCATCATCCAAATGAAGATCCCTATGGAGACCTGCTATGGGTTGATACAGAGGCAAGCTCTGTAAGCGAAATGATTTATGAATTTTATTTATTTGGAAAAGATAAAGGCCTTAAAATGTCTGATGAGGCTGCAAGGCTTATATATGCGGGAATTGTCGGTGATACAGGTAGATTTCTCTTTCCAAGTACAACGGAAAGAACTTTTGCCTGCGCTGGCGAGTTAATTCATTACAATTTTTCAAGAACTGATATTTATAATAATTTGTACGAAATGGAACATAATCTTGTAAAGCTAAACGGTTATGTACTGCAAAACTTTAAGCTTCACGAGAATGGTGCTGCATCGGTTTCCCTGCCAAAAGAACTGCTTAAGCAATTTGACGCTGTGCCTTCCCAGGCATCCCTATTGGTAAGTGTATTGGGCGAGGTGAAGGGAATTAAAGCTTGGGTGTTTTTTATAGAAGAAGAAGACCAGATTAGGGTTCGCCTACGTTCAAAGGGGCCGGTTATTAATGGTCTTGCCCGCAAGTTTAATGGGGGAGGGCACCCGCTTGCTTCAGGTGCATCCATCTATTCATGGGAAGAGGCTGCCTCAGTGGTAGAGGAATTGGAAAGAGTCTGCCAAGGAGCAGAATAATAAAACTGCTGGAACATTTGGCTTCTTTGATGTTAAGAATTGGCCGCCGAAAGTGAGTCTATTTTGCTTTTAAAAACAACAAAGTTTAGGAAATGAACCTAAGAATAAAAGGGGCGGTTGAAAATTCCGCCCCAGTAAATAGATATAATACTAAAAATGCTTGCGCTTTTTCATTCAAGATGAAGATGGATCTGAATAGAAAGTGTGGTATAAATGACAATTTCTTTAACCTCGAGCCGATACCGCTTATCATTAAACTTAACTCCCCGGTTTTCAATTACCTTCTTCAATAGATCCCTGCTTTTAAAAACAGTATCAAGATCCTTGGCTTTCATCATGCCAATATCTTCTTTAATAGCATCTTCAAGCTCAAAAACACTAAAAGAATCAATTCCATATTTCTTATAATTTTCCCAGTTGGTAATCCTTACACTGATATCCTGAATTTTTAATAACTCAATATTCTTCTTGTTTAAAGCTTTGTATTCATCCTGCCAAATTTTAATATCCCCTGTTAAATCCCTAATTGTTTCTTCCTGCATTTCAAGCTTCTTCGTATTTTCTTCCTGAAGTACACCAAAAATATATAAAAAGATAACCCAGCTGATTAAACCGCCGATTACCATTCCTGCAAGCAATCGCTGCCAGGCAGGACTTTTGTATAAGGGAGGAATTCTCATGACGAGATATGCTCCTGTGTCAGCCAGTTAATAATTAAAGCCCCAGTTTGTGCGCCTCCTGTTGCTGACATGATTAACAAAAATTGCTTAAAAAGGTCTTTAGTATCCCCGTTAAACAATCCCCTTTCAAAGCTATAAAAGGTATCAAAGGTTCCGCCAATGGCTGCAACTATGGCCCAAATCCGCAATGAAGCAGACATACGATATATAGCTGTGAATGGGGGCTGTCCTGTTAAAAAAGAGGCAAGACCTCCAACTAAAGAACCTCCCAGGAGAACACCCAGCGCCATAAAGTAACTTTCAATAAACGACGGAAAAAATCCAATTTCCCGCATCACACCAACCGCCTCATTCTGATTTTATACCTCATACTTCATCATATGGACGGCCCCATGTATTTATGTTTTTAGAATGTTTCTTTGATCATAAAGTATATAAGCATTAATTAATGTCTAGCTTAAGGGAACCTTGGAGTATCTTTCATCAAGAATGACCGTTAGGTGATACCTGGTGCAGCTAGTGTGCATCCTGCTTCCCCTTAAGAGAAGTCAACTTCGAATCGTTTTAAGCTTCTGCCGCAACAAGTATTGGTAATGTGCTCCTGCTGCATAGACCATTCAGAGAAGCTTATGATCAGCTCCTCTCTGCTGCTTGATGAATATTTAAAGATGATGAAATCACAGAGTTACCTCGGGCAGTTGCTTCGCCAAACGGTCCCTTTCGCTTTTTAAGTAAAAATGAGAACATATTTTCTTTTTATGACCTTGAGCTCTATAATATAGTAAAGAGAAACAAAAGTAGGGGGTGAGCACAAGTGTCATTTATTCACCTGCAAGTATATAGTGCTTATAGTTTGCTAACTAGCACTGCCCGAGTGGAAGAGCTGGCGAGAGCGGCAAAAGATAGAGGGTTTTCAGCGATTGCCCTGACAGACAGAAATGTGATGTACGGCACCATCGCTTTTTATAAAGAATGTTTGAAGAATAATATAAAACCTATTTTGGGGCTTACTGTTGATGTAGCTAATGCTGAAAATGGCAGTTCTCCGCTTGTATTACTGGCTAAAAACCTTGAGGGCTTTCATAATCTTATAAAAATCTCAAGTGTTGTCCAAACAAAGTCCCCTGAAGGGATTCCATTAAAGTGGTTAAGGCACTATACAAATGGATTAATAGCCCTAACTCCGGGTAAGGATGGGGAAATTGAAAGGCTTCTTCTCCAAGGTGAGAAAGACAAAGCCAGAGAAACAGCGGAGCAATGGGGAAGTCTTTTTGGCAGGGAAAACTTTTATCTGTCCATTCAGGACCATTCCTTAGGGATCGAAAAGGCTCTTAACGAAAAAATATTTACCATTGGAAAGGAATTAGGAATTGGACTTGTAGCATCCAACCAGGTCCATTATCTAAACAAAGAAGATGCTTTTGCCCAGGAGTGTCTGCTGGCAATTAAAAATGGAGATAAGCTTCAGGATGACCACAGAGAAAAACTGGGCAGTGACCAATATTACTTAAAAACTGAAGCAGAAATGGTAAATTATATATCGGAATACCCCGACGCCATTAAGAATTCTGTTCACATTGCTGATAGCTGTAATGTGGTATTGGAACTTGGAAAAAAGCAGCTCCCTAAATACCCTGTTCCTAACGGCAGGAATGCAGAGGAATTTCTAGAAGAAATATGCTTAAGCGGAATGAAAACACGTTTTTCATCCTCTGGAAAGGAATACATTGACAGACTGAATTTTGAGCTAGATATTATTAAAAAAATGAAGTTCAGCGATTACTTTTTAATCGTTTGGGACTTTATGAAATACGCCCGAGAAAATAATATCCTAACAGGTCCAGGACGCGGTTCGGCAGCTGGCTCGCTGGTTGCTTATGTTTTGCAGATAACGGATGTAGATCCCATTGCCCACAATCTCTTGTTTGAACGGTTTCTAAATCCCGAACGGATTTCAATGCCTGATATTGATATTGATTTCCCAGATCACCGCCGCGATGAGGTTATTCAGTATGTTGCCCAAAAATATGGAGAACTGCATGTTGCCCAAATTACTACGTTTGGAACAATGGCGGCTAAAGCTGCTTTAAGGGATACCGGAAGGGCATTCGGTTTAAACCCTAAAGAATTGGACCAGTTGTCCAAGCTAGTTCCATCACGTCTTGGAATCAGTCTTAAAAACGCATTTTCAGAGTCTGAAGCATTACGAAGCTTTGTAAATGAAAGTCCCAACAATCAAAAGCTTTTTAAAACTGCCAGTATGCTTGAAGGACTGCCAAGGCATACATCTACCCATGCAGCTGGTGTTGTAATCAGCGAGTTTCCCCTTGTCGAAATGGTTCCCATTCAGAAAGGGCATGGCCAGGTCTATCTTACACAATATACAATGGAACATCTTGATGAAGTCGGCTTGCTAAAAATGGACTTTCTTGGTTTAAGAAATTTATCCCTCATCGAGTCAATTTTAATGTCAATCCAGCGTAAAGAAGGTAGAAAAATTGATATTAGAAGTCTTCCCTTAGACGACGAGGACACGTATGAACTGCTTGCCAGGGGAGAAACAACTGGAATTTTCCAGCTTGAATCCGAAGGGATGAGGAAAGTTTTAATGAGGCTTAAGCCTACAAGGTTTGAAGATATTGTAGCGGTCAACGCCCTTTATCGGCCAGGGCCGATGGAAAATATTCCTTTGTTTATTGGACGGAAACATGGCATTGACCAGGTGGAATATCCTCACCCTCATCTTAAGCCAATTCTATCCAATACATATGGCGTCATTGTATACCAGGAACAGATTAGTGTGACACGTTTCGCATAAGGAGATAATCCGAAAAGCGACATACTCCGAAAAGGAGTAGAGAACTTATAACTTGAAGTTGGGAATGATTGGGTAACGCCTTGAAACCAACTCCCTAATACTCCAACATGGAATAAAGTTTTAGGAAACTTTGTTTTATGAAGCTTGGTGAAGTCGGCAGAAGCAACCTAAGTCATTGAAAAATACAAGTATAGATTGGTACAAAAGTGGCCAGAGCCCGCCCGTCAGGAAAGTATTGAGTAAGAGATATGGTTTGTGATATGCCGGGGGTCTATAAAATACTCATGGTGAGAATGTTTATATAAAACTGACGAACTTCCGAATGTAAGTGTCTAAAGTTCTAGATAGTCGAAAGGCTATTACCACTTTTTATGTGGGGTTAGTGAGGTAGAGTAAAAGTTGATTTTATGAAATACCTTATAGTGTTACAGGCACTATAAAGCTAACAGGCGCAAAGGAAGCACCTAAAAGTATATGTAAAGATAAAGTTATAGGAACGTGGAAAGCTTAGAACGTGGAGAAAGCCTAATTTCATTGAAACGGTAATAAGGAAAGGCTTAAAGCTATAACTTATTTTTATCTAAGTGAGAGCAGTGCCACAGTACCAAGGAAACCATGATAATAAGTGGTGGAGGGAAAGGCACAAGTCAAGAGTTAAATTCAAAGTTTTAATAAGGTAATCAAAGGTTCGAGTAAGACTAAGAGAGGTAATCCACTTTGAGTAATAGCTCAAAGGAGGTACACCGACTTTGACAATGAATGAAGAAGCAAAGGCTTTAAAGAAGGGTCCACTTAGATTTAATGAGTACTATGATATCCAAAGTGTTTACGATAATCTTTATCATGATTCTCAGAAAAGTAAAGATTTCAAAGGACTAATGAAAATCATAACTAGCAGAGAAAACATTTTGGTTGCTTATAGGAAAATAAAATCAAATAAAGGAAGTCTAACAGCGGGTTGTAATAAGAAAACAATTAAAGACTTAACAAATTTTAATCCAGACGAAATTGTGGAATATGTTAGGAAAAGGCTTAATAACTACCATCCACATAAAGTAAGAAGAGTTCTAATACCTAAAGCCAATGGGAGGATGCGGCCCTTAGGGATACCTACGATAGAAGATAGGATAATACAGCAATGCATAAAACAAGTACTTGAACCTATTTGTGAGGCTAAATTTTATAATTATTCATTTGGATTTAGACCAAATAGAAGTACTAAACATGCAATTGCAAGATGTTATCACCTAATGCAAAGGAATTATTTGCATTATGTAGTGGATATTGATATTAAAGGTTTCTTCGACAATGTGAATCATGGAAAATTACTTAAACAAATTTGGAATATTGGAATCAAAGATAAACAATTGATTTCAGTTATTTCAAAAATGTTAAAAGCAGAAATCATTGGAGAAGGAATTCCAAAAAAGGGAACTCCTCAAGGAGGAATCCTGTCACCACTTTTATCAAATATTGTTCTAAATGAACTCGACTGGTGGATATATTCTCAATGGGATGGATTAAAGACTAGACATGAATATAGTTGCTCAATTGCAGTGAACAGGGCTTTAAGCAAAACTCGACTAAAAGAAATGCATATTGTTCGATATGCTGACGACTTTAAAATCTTTTGCAGAACTCTTACTGAGGCAAGAATAATCAAAGAAGCAACAACGAAATGGTTAAAAGAAAGATTATTCTTAGATATAAGTGATGAGAAATCCAGAATAGTCAACCTTAAAAAGAACTACTCAGAATTTCTTGGATTCAAAATGAAAGTAGTTCGAAAAGGAACAAAATGGAGTTTCAACAAAAAGAGTAGCAAAGATAAATTTACGGTTAAGTCGAGATTGAATGATAAAGCATTGAGCAAAGCATTAGGAAAAGTTAAGTCTGCTGTAAAACAAATTCAACACAGTAAGCCCAATGAATTGCCAAAAAATATAGGAATATATAACGCGACAATTAGTGGTTTACACAACTATTACAATACCGCCTCTCATGTTAGTAAAGATTTTCATAAAGTGGATTACCTAACTTTAAATATAAGGAGAAATCGTTTAAAAGACATTGAAACTCCATCTGGGACAATGAGTAAATTTATTAAAGATAGTTATGGTGATAGCAGAGGAATTCATTACTTATGTAATCAAGCGATAATACCAATTGCTAAAATATCACATAAGGCTCCTATGCAATTTAAGAAGGAAATATGTAATTACACTTACAGGGGTAGAGCACTCATTCATCAATCATTAAATTTTGACATTCAAAGAAAGATTCATTACCTAATGAAAACCCCTATACTAATGGAAAGCATAGAGTACAACGACAACCGATTATCTTTATTCTCAGCCCAACTTGGAAAGTGTGCGATAACCAAAGAAGTATTAGATATTGGAGATATACATTGCCATCATAAAGTGCCTAGAAAATTAGGTGGAGATGACAAGTACCAGAATCTAATAATCATTAAAGAAAAAGTTCACAGGTTAATCCATTCAACAAATCCAAATAAGGTAAAGGAACTGTTAAATGAGTTAAACCTTAATGATGAACAAATTCGGAAGTTAAACACACTGAGAAGGAAATGTAAAATAGAAGCGATATAACCAAATATTTAAAGCCTCAAATTTGAAATCATTGAAAACCTTATTAGATAATAAATGAATTTATTTCTTGATGGAACGCCGTGTGCGGTGAAAGTCGCATGCACGGTGTGGAGTGGGGGAAAAGCTGGAGATTACATCAAATGCTTACCTATCACTATTGCAAATTGCATCTATCATGGCTGGATTTTCTTTGGGAGAAGCCGACTTATTAAGGAGAGCAGTTTCTAAAAAACAAAAGGAAACACTTGACAGAGAAAGGGAACATTTTGTTCAGGGGGCCCTTCAAAAGGGATATGACAAACTGCTTGCAAATGATATTTACGATTTAATCGTTAAATTCGCCAACTATGGATTTAACAGGAGCCATGCAGTGGCATACAGTTTGATTGCTTACCAGCTCGCTTATTTAAAAACCCATTATGCCGTGCATTTTATGGCAGGCCTTTTGAGTACTGCCATGGGAAACGAAACGAAGACTGCCCAGTACATTCGGGAAGCCAGACAGAAGGAGATTACTATCCTTCCACCTTCTGTTAATAACAGCCCTTTTTCTTTTGGTGCTGAAAATGCTGCGATCCGTTTTGGACTTGGTGGAATCAAAGGTGTTGGGGCAACAGCCCTCAAAGAGATTTTTCAGGTTAGAAAAAAGAAAAAATTTGATGATTTATTTGATCTTTGCCTTCGCGTTTCTCAAAAGGTCTTAAATCGAAAAACGCTTGAAGCATTAGTTTACTCTGGATGTCTTGATGAATTTGGGGAAGACCGTGCCGTACTTCTTGCCAGTATTGATGTTGCAATTGAACATGCCCAGCTAGTTAATCCAGATGATGCCAGCCAATTACAGCTTTTTGCAGAAGAAGCCATGATGCTTAAGCCAAAATACGTTAAGGTGGATCCAATTCGGCTTGAGGATAAGCTAAATTTAGAAAAAGAAGTTCTGGGATTTTATCTTTCAGACCATCCTGTTTCTATTTATGAAAAAGAACTTAAGGATAAAGGAGCAATTGCTTTATTTGGTGAAATAAATAAGGGAAAACGCTGTTCTGCAGGTGTTTATATTACTGCTTCCAAAAAAATCCGCACTAAAAAAGGCGATTCAATGGCTTTTTTAACCATAAGTGATTCAAGCGGTGAAATGGAAGCCGTTGCTTTTCCTGACGTGTACCGAAAATTTTCTGCAGTCCTTGTACAGGGGAATTTGGCGGTAATAGAAGGAAAGGCTGAAGAGCGCGGAGGAGAATTGCAATTTATTATCCAGCGTGCCGATCTGCTTACCGATTGGCTTAAGTCCCATGCTTCCTCGCAAACAGTATTATATTTAAAAATTATTAAAGAAATGGAAAAACCGGCATTTCTTCAGGAGCTTAAACAACTTTTAGGCAAGTATAAAGGCAATACTCCTGTTGTTCTTTATTACGGGGGCTCCAAAACAACCGTCAGGCTGACTAAAGAAAGCTTTGTTAATCCAGGGACGGTATTCATTGATCTTCTCAAGGATTTGCTGGGAGAGGAGAACGTTATTTTAAGAGATTAATTCTTTACATCTATACAAGATATGTTATATTGTTTATTAGACATTCGTGGTCTGACCACTAGAATATAATTCATTTAATAATTTAATATTTTGCCTATTACCTTTTTGATAATCAAAGGAGTGACATTGCCTTGACTTTACGTGAAGAAGCTTTGCATATGCACCGCATTAATCAGGGGAAACTGGAATCAAAATCAAAAGTTTCTGTCCAGAATGCAAAGGATTTAAGCCTTGCTTACTCTCCTGGGGTTGCAGAACCTTGTAAAGAAATATATGAAAAACCTGAAACAGTATATGATTATACAATGAAAGGCAATATGGTTGCTGTTGTATCAGATGGAACGGCCGTACTCGGTCTAGGTAATATTGGCCCTGCAGCCGCACTCCCTGTTATGGAAGGTAAAGCTGTATTGTTCAAGAGCTTTGCAGGCGTTGACGCTTTTCCAATTTGTCTTAATACAACAGATGTGGAAAAAATTATTGAAACAGTAAAATTGCTAGAGCCTACCTTTGGCGGGGTAAACCTTGAGGATATTGCAGCACCGAACTGTTTTGTCATAGAGGAAAGGCTGAAAAAAGAAACGAATATACCAGTTTTCCATGATGATCAGCATGGGACAGCTATTGTAACTGTTGCGGGTCTTGTTAATGCTCTTAAAATTACGGGCAAGAAAATGACAGAAATTAAGGTTGTTGCCAATGGCGCAGGAGCAGCTGGTATAGCCATTATTAAGCTTCTTTACAGCTATGGCGTCCGGGATATCATTATGTGTGATACAAAGGGTGCTATTTATGAAGGCCGTCCACAAGGCATGAATGCAGTTAAGGACGAAGTCGCTAAATTTACAAACCGTAATAATATACATGGAAATCTGGAAGATGTCATAAAGGGTGCAGATGTCTTTATCGGAGTTTCTGTTGCAGGTGCTTTAACAAGTGAAATGGTTCAAACAATGAACAAAGATGCCATTATTTTTGCAATGGCAAATCCTGTTCCTGAGATTATGCCGGATATTGCGAGGGAAGCGGGTGCAAGAGTTATTGGAACAGGGCGTTCCGATTTCCCTAACCAAGTAAATAACGTCCTTGCTTTTCCAGGAATTTTCCGTGGGGCTCTTGATGTGCGTGCTACCCATATCAATGAAAAAATGAAGGTAGCTGCTGTTGAGGCTATTGCAAGTTTAATTCGTGAAGATGAACTTAGCGAGGATTACGTAATTCCTGGACCATTTGATCCACGGGTTGCCCCTGAAGTAGCTTCTGCTGTAGCAAAAGCGGCAATGGAGACAGGTGTAGCCCGCTTAAAGGTTGATCCTGCGGAGGTAAAAGAAAAAACGATGAGGCTTGCAAGTATCGGAAAAAGTGAGTAAAGCCATTGTGAAAGATACAAACCAGAGCTCTAAAGTATATATTGAAATTGTTAAACAGTTAAGGGAATTGATCACTGCGAACCGTTTGAATTCTGGTGACAAAATTCCTTCCGAACGCGAATTATCAGAGCGCCTGAATGTTGGGCGATCTTCAGTTCGGGAAGCGCTCAGAGCATTGGAATTGCTTGGACTGATTGAAACCAGAAGGGGAGAAGGTACATTTTTAAGAGATTTTCGCGGACACCATCTTGTCCAGCTCCTTAGTACCTTTATTCTGGAAGATGAAAAGGCAAAAAGAGATGTTATTGAAACTAAATATTATATCGAGATGGATTGCCTTCAGCTTGCATTAAAGCGGCAAAATGCAGATGATCTTCAGGCTTTAAGGGAAAAGGTTGAACACAGTTATGCTGTAAACGATGATGAGTTTTTTTATCGGATCATTGAAATGGCGGACAACCATTTATTCCTCAGAATGTGGATCATATTAAAGGATTACTTTAATTCTTTAATGTTTAAGGAAGAGCAGCATTCAAAAGACGGATATATAAGGCTTATAGAAGCAATCGAAGCAATGGACGTGGCTGAATTGCTGTCTGCCTATCGTCAGCTTAGAAATTTGTCGATTTCCGCCGACAAAATCTAACAGTTTTTTAGAAAGGTTTACTTTATAGTGAACAAGACAAGCCTACTAACAAGCAGGGTAGGCGCTTTTTATACAAAGAGTGGTCTGACCACTCGGGGTTGGAGACGGATGGGAGAAATTTAGCCATTATCTTGGCTTTACGAATGAGGGAGGTTTCACCTTGCTGAAAGAACTTTTCACAAAGACTAAAAAGAAAAAATATGCAACGATTCCTTCAGAAACAGCCAAGCAGGATTTACCTGAAGGAATAATGACAAAATGTCCTGATTGCAAGAAAATAATGTATACAAAAGAATTATTAAAAAATCAAAAGGTTTGTCTGCATTGCGGACATCACCATCAAATGAATTCGGCTGAGCGCCTCGAAAGTTTCTTGGATGAGGGAACTTTTATTGAAATTCATGAAGATATGATCTCCAGGAATCCGCTTAATTTCCCTGATTATTTAGAAAAACTTGAGAAAGACAGACAAAAAACAGGTATCAATGAAGCTGTAGTTACAGGAATGGGAAATGTGAACAACTTTCCTGTAGTGGTTGCTATTATGGATGCCACCTTCCGTATGGGAAGCATGGGTTCAGTTGTGGGAGAGAAAATTACATTAGCTATTGAAAAAGCAGATGAATTATCGGTTCCCTTCATTATCTTTACAGCTTCTGGCGGTGCGCGTATGCAGGAGGGTGTTGTCAGTCTGATGCAAATGGCTAAAACCAGTGTAGCGCTGAAAAGATTCAGCGATAATGGGGGATTATTTATTTCCATTATGACTCATCCTACGACAGGAGGAGTTTCTGCTAGCTTTGCTTCACTTGGGGATTATAATTTTGCTGAACCAGGGGCATTAATCGGTTTTGCTGGAAGAAGAATAATCGAACAAACCATTAGAGAGGATCTGCCGGAAGATTTCCAAACAGCAGAATTCCTGTTAAAGCATGGCCAATTAGATGCCGTTATTTCACGGCTTGAATTAAAAGACAAAATTGGTTCGCTGCTTTCAATCCATCAGCCTGGGGGTGAACTTAATTGGTAGGGGAATTGGAATTTGAAAAGCCGATTATTGAGTTAAGAAAAAAAATAATCGAACTAAGAGAGTTCACTAAAACAGCTGACGTGGACTTTACAGCTGAAATAGAAAAGCTTGAGGTACGCCTTGAAAAGCTGGAAAAAGATATTTATGATCATTTAAAACCATGGGACCGTGTGCAAATTGCCAGACATCCTAACAGGCCAACCACTTTGGATTATATTGGCTTTTTGTTTGAAGATTTCTTCGAATGCCATGGAGACAGGGTCTTCGGTGATGATGAAGCTATTGTTGCAGGTGTAGCAAACTTCCAAGGCCTTCCTGTGACCGTTATTGGACATCAGAGGGGTAAGGATACAAAAGAGAACATACGTAGGAATTTCGGTATGCCTCATCCGGAAGGCTATAGAAAGGCTTTAAGGCTGATGAAACAAGCTGAAAAGTTTAAACGCCCAATTATTTGCTTTATTGATACAAAAGGAGCCTATCCAGGAAAGGCTGCTGAGGAACGCGGACAAAGCGAGGCAATTGCCCGTAATCTATTTGAAATGGCGGGTTTAAAAGTACCGGTGATTTCAATAGTAATTGGGGAAGGCGGAAGTGGAGGAGCATTAGCTCTTGGTGTAGGAAATTATATTCATATGCTTGAAAACTCTACTTACTCTGTTATTTCTCCTGAAGGAGCAGCCGCAATACTTTGGAAGGATGCTTCTCAAGCAAAGCGTGCTGCTGAATCAATGAGAATAACTGCTCCTGATTTAAAAGAACTTGGTATAGTTGATGAAATAATTCCCGAAGTAAAGGGCGGAGCCCAGAAGGATGTTAAACAACAAGCATCTGAAATTGAAAATGTTCTTAAGGGTTCATTAAAAAAGCTGCTGCAGCTCAATGAAAGTGAATTAATTTCCGCCCGGTATGAAAAATACAGAAAAATTGGGGACTTTTCGTTTTCTGAAGAGGTCATTGGGGTAAATTAACAGCGTGCTCTTAGGAGCACGTTTCTTTTTTGATATTCACAAAATGTTAACACATTAACGAAGTGAATCCGCTTACACTCAATTATTAAACGTTTTCATTTAACAAATAATTCCGTCTATTGATTTTAGCAACAGGATAAGGTTGTTATAGGGTTTTCTTCATGTTATTTTAGAAATATTCCCAGTTATTATGTTTATAATAAGAAGATAGAAGATTAAAGAGAAAAATTAAGAATTTTTATTAAAAGTATTTACATATTTTAAATCGACCTACGGGGTGATATGAATGAAAAAAATAGGCGTACTTACTAGCGGAGGGGATTCCCCAGGCATGAATGCAGCTATCCGTGCAGTTGTCCGGAAAGCTATTTATCATGATTTGGAGGTTTATGGAATCTACGGAGGATATTCCGGTCTTATCACCGGAAACATAAAGAAACTTGAATTAGGATCAGTTGGAGATATTATTCATCGCGGCGGAACCATGCTTCAATCTGCACGCTGCCTTGAATTTAAAACTAAAGAAGGCCAGCAAAAAGGAATTGAGCAATTAAAAGCACGTGGTATTGAAGGACTTGTCGTAATAGGCGGAGACGGTTCCTATCGGGGAGCAAAGGCTTTAACAGAACAAGGATATCCCTGTGTAGGAGTTCCAGGTACTATCGATAATGATATTCCTGGCACTGAGTTTACGATCGGTTTTGATACAGCATTGAATACTGTTATTGATGCAATTGATAAAATCCGTGATACAGCAACTTCACATGAAAGAACCTTTATCATTGAAGTAATGGGCCGAGATGCAGGAGATATCGCTCTTTGGGCAGGTTTAGCAGGCGGAGCAGAAACCATTCTGATCCCGGAAGAAAATTATGATATACAAGAGATTGCTGCAAGGCTTCGTAAAGGCCATGAGCGCGGCAAAAAACACAGTATTATTGTGATTGCTGAAGGCGTATGTGGGGCAGTTGATTTTGCAAATAACCTTGAGGAAGCAAGCAGCTATGAAACAAGGGTCTCTGTTTTGGGACACATCCAACGTGGCGGTTCCCCAACAGCTCGTGATCGGGTTCTTGCCAGCCGTCTTGGTGCCAGAGCAGTTGAACTGTTAATGGATGGCAAAGGCGGACGTGCGGTAGGAATTGAGAAAAACAGTCTGGTTGATTATGACATAATTGAAGCTTTAGCTAGAAAGCATACAATCGACCTAGATATTTATAAACTTTCAATGGAATTATCTATCTAAGCTGCTTAGAAGAACGAGGAGGAAACAAAATGTTACGCAAAACTAAAATAGTCTGTACGATTGGCCCGGCAAGTGAAACTGTTGAAAAGTTAACTGAGCTTATCAATGCGGGTATGAACGTTTCCCGTTTAAACTTTTCACACGGGGATTTTCAAGAGCATGGCCAGCGTATCCAAAATATTCGTATAGCTGCGGAAAACACAGGCAAAAAAGTAGCAATTCTGCTCGATACAAAAGGGCCTGAAATTCGTACAAATAATATGGTGAATGGTGCAATAGAGCTGACAAGCGGCAATAATATTATTGTTTCCATGACGGAAGTTGAAGGTACTACAGATAAATTTTCTATTACTTATCCAGGTCTAATTGAAGATGTTCATATTGGTTCGAAAATTCTGCTTGATGATGGATTAATTGGTCTTGAAGTTACAAAGATTGATAATGCTGCTGGGGAAATTCATACACGAATTTTAAACAGTGGTACATTAAAAAATAAAAAGGGTGTCAATGTACCGGGAGTATCTGTTAACCTCCCAGGTATCACAGAAAAGGACACACAAGATATTCTTTTCGGAATTGAACAGGGCATCGATTTTATTGCAGCTTCTTTTGTCCGCAGAGCAAAAGACGTTCTCGAGATCAAACAGTTATTAGAAGAAAATAATGCTGCTCACATCCACATTATTCCTAAGATTGAAAACCAGGAAGGCGTGGACAATATTGATGAAATTCTGGAAGTTTCCGATGGTTTAATGGTTGCCCGTGGTGACTTGGGTGTTGAGATTCCAGCAGAAGAAGTACCGTTGGTTCAAAAGATGCTTATCAAAAAATGTAATGCTCTTGGAAAGCCGGTTATAACAGCAACTCAAATGCTGGATTCCATGCAGCGTAATCCACGCCCTACACGTGCAGAAGCTAGTGACGTAGCTAATGCCATTTTTGATGGTACAGATGCTATCATGCTATCTGGTGAGACTGCTGCCGGGTCGTATCCTGTGGAAGCTGTTCAAACCATGCATAATATTGCTTCCAGAGCTGAACAAGCTCTAGACCACAAAGATATTCTTTCGAACCGCAGTAAGGATACAGAGCATAATATGACAGATGCAATTGGTCAATCTGTTGCGCACACTGCTTTAAATCTTGAGGTTAATGCAATTGTTACTCCGACAGAAAGCGGACATACTGCGAGAATGATCTCTAAATACCGCCCTAAAGCACCAATAGTTGCTGTTACATCAAATGAAGGGGTTTCGAGAAGATTAAATCTTGTTTGGGGTGTTTATCCACAACTGGGTAAGGAAGCCACAACAACTGACGAAATGCTTGATGTAGCAGTTGAGGAAAGTGTAAATAGCGGAATTGTTAAACATGGAGATGTAGTTGTTATTACAGCAGGGGTTCCTGTCGGTGAAGCAGGAACAACAAACTTGATGAAAATTCATGTTGTAGGTGATATCCTGGCTAAAGGACAAGGTATTGGCCGTAAATCGGCATACGGGCGTGTTGTTCTTGCACAAAATGCTCCTGAGGCTTTAGATAAAGTAAAAGCGGGCAGCATACTAGTAACAATTGGGTCTGACCGTGAAATGGTTCCTGCAATCGAAAAATGCAGTGCATTGATAACAGTTGAAGGCGGGCTTACCAGCCATGCAGCTGTGGTAGGATTAAACCTTGGTATTCCGGTCATTGTTGGGTTGGAAAATGCAATGGAATTATTCAGAGATGGCCAGGAAATTACAGTTGATGCTATGCGTGGAGTAATTTACAACGGGCATGCAAGTGTTCTATAATTTATAATATATAAGAAGGGGGAATTCCCCTTCTTTTTCTATAGGTGTTAGCTATAGGGGGGGAAGATCATGCCATTATTAATTTTATTAATTATTCTTATACCTGCTGCAGATATTAGTATCTTACTTTTATCTGGAAAAGCAATAGGTGTTTTTCCAACTGTCTTCTTAATTTTATTCACCGGGGTAGTTGGAGCCTATCTTGCAAAAAGCCAGGGGTTAAGAACGTTGCGGAGAGCGCAGGCAGAATTAAGCTCCGGGCAAATACCGGGGGATGCGGTTTTGGACGGAATCTGCATTTTGGTCGGAGGAACCCTTCTTGTAACGCCTGGTTTTATTACTGATATCCTAGGATTCTTGCTTTTACTTCCCCTAACGAGGGTGTTTTTCAAATATCTTCTCAGAACCTGGTTTAAAAACAGAATTAACAGAGGAAGAATAAAGATATTAAAATAAAACAAAGGCCCTTCTGATCTATTGATCAAATAGGGCCTTTTGTATTAAATGGTCTGGTCTGTTGGACTTGCCTATTGATTTCGCTCCATAAAGGAAAGCTCCCTTGAAGCAACATCGCAAAGACAGGCTGCCTTTTGCCTGTAAATAGTGAGAAGCATCTGTGAACAGCTTATTCGCTGACGAGCGATTGGGCTTTACTCATATTTCACTGCCTTTGATATATATCCATAAATCCCGGAAAACATTGGCTCTTTTTAATGCACTGAAAACAACAAGGACCACAGGCCCGAGAATCAGACCCAAAAAGCCAATAGTTTTAAAACCGACAAACAAGGCGATTAATGTAGCCAGCGGATCCAGGCCGATGCTGGATGAAAGAATTTTTGGCTCCATAATCTGCCGTTGGACTAGGACAATAATATACAGGACACCAAGCCCAATGGCCAGACCCATATTTCCGCCTATTACCTCATAAATAATCCACGGGACAAATACGGATCCCGTTCCCAGATAGGGAATAATATCAACAATTCCGCAAACAAGAGCAATGGTTACTGCATAATCTACACGGAGAATAAGAAGGCCGACTAGAATAATAACGGTAGTAATGGAAATTAAGGTAAGTTGGGCCTTGAAAAAGCCAAAAAGCGCTTTTTTCAAATCAGCAAACACAGTTTGTGTACTCGCGATAGCTCTGTTGGGTAAAATTTTTCCACCGATTGCTGAAAACCTGTACCAATCCTTGCTGATAAAAAAAGTAGCCAGCATCGAGAAAATAGTAATGGTTGCAGCATTTGGAAACCAGGCAATAATAGTTGGTATATTTCCAAAAAAGTTTTTAATAAAGGAACCGATTGTTCCTCCAATTTGTTTTCCTACATTTTGGATATTTTCCATAATAGTTCCCTGCTGGCCGGCATCCAGTTTATTAAAGGCTCCTGCAATCTCGTTATAAAGGGGGATAATCTGTGCTGCTATTGTATCCTCAATAAAAGCTATTAGCGTATCAAGATGGTTTGGTACTACTGAAGCAAGATAATTGGCTCCTGAAACAATTTCTGCAATCAAGAGGGTGACGAGTCCTGCAAAAACAGCGAAAAGTATGATCAGAGCTGCAAACACTGCAAGTGGCCGGGGCATCCTGCTTTTTTTCTCAAAGAAATTAACTAGCGGATTAATTAGGAAAGCCAAAATAAGTCCTATTAAAAATGGGTATGTTACCTTTGATAAAAAATAAAAGGCTAATGCTCCGCCAATTATGACCCCGATAACCAGAAGGAATCGCAAAGTACGGGCTATGTACACTGAATTCAATTCCAATCCTCCTAAATAATTTGTCTCTACTATAGATAGTTGTAGTTTATCATTTTATGAAAAAAATTGCATAATTTTCCACGATTAATATTCATAAGAGTCACAATTTTTTATAGCTTTTGTCATAAATCGGAAGGCAGATCCTATTTAGCTTTTACAGGTGAAAAAATTATGCTGAAATAATTAGATGTTGTATGAAGGGAGTGAAAAATCATGAATCAGCCAACTATTTTTCTGATTCTGCTCTTGGTAATTGGATTAATTGCAAAAAATCAATCTTTAATGATAGCTGTTGGTGTCTTAATTTTATTAAAAATTATTGGATTAGAGGGAAAATCTTTTTCTTTTTTGCAGTCAAAAGGAATAAACTGGGGGGTAACTATCATCACAATAGCTGTGCTAGCTCCCATAGCAAGCGGAGAAATAGGCTTTCGGGATTTGTCCAGTTCTTTTAAATCACCCTTTGCATGGATTGCGCTTATTTCCGGAATTCTTGTTGCATTGCTGGCGAAGGGAGGAGTCTCTTTATTAGCGGAAGACCCTCAAATTACAACAGCTTTGGTTCTGGGCACTATTCTTGCCGTTTCAGTGTTTAAAGGTGTAGCGGTTGGCCCCTTGATCGGTGCGGGAATAGCATATACGGCCATGAGGATCATTGATTTTATAAAGTAGCCATTATCTCCGGGGCAAACCAATATAGAAACTTAGGAAAGAGGCTGCCCAACATTAAAAATAAGTCTCTTTCCCTTTTATTTCCTAAATAGAGTAACTTTGCTTTTCTTGTAAAATAATAATTTTTCACCTTTTTGGAACGTTTTCGTTCACAAAAATCAGATAATTGTTTATAATAGTTCTTGTAAGCGCATCCTTTTTTACATATACTTTATTTATTTGTTATATTACATGGGAATAGTATTTATTCCATGTAAGTATTTAATTGGTTTCCGAGCGCACGCTCAACTAAGATTGCCAGATTAAAAGATTTTGAGAAGGGGTAAAAAGAAGTTATTCATCGGTCTGTGGATCGACAGGATCCAAACCTTCTTCATTTTATAAAGGTGCTAAGGTGGCCCGAAGATATGAAAAGGCATTCTGCTATCAAATAAACGGCTTGGCTGCTTTGCAGCCGATAGATGTTTAAACAGACAAATGGGTAATGGGGAAATACGAATAAAAGGAGAGATTTTTATGACAGTAACAAGGGGTCTTGAAGGGGTAGTGGCAACAACTTCATCCATCAGTTCAATTATCGATGATACACTTACCTATGTAGGCTATAATATCGATGATCTTGCGGACAATGCCAGTTTCGAAGAAATAATCTACCTGTTATGGCACCGTAAACTTCCAACATTGAATGAACTAAAGGAATTAAAGCAGCAGCTTGCTGAAAATATGGAGCTTCCAAAAGAATTGCTGGAGCACTTTAAAATGTACCCAATCCAAAAAGTGCATCCGATGGCAGCGCTTAGATCTGCTGTTTCACTGCTTGGCCTCTATGATGAAGAGGCTGACGTAATGGAGGAAGATGCAAATCTAAGAAAAGCCATCCGCCTTCAGGCTAAAATGCCTGCCATTGTGGCAGCTTTTTCCAGGGTCCGAAAAGGGCTGGAGCCAGTTGCGCCAAGAAAAGATTTGGATTTTGCCGCTAACTTCCTGTATATGCTCTCTGGAAAAGAACCTGAAGCAATTGCCGTTGAAGCATTAGATAAAGCATTAGTCCTTCATGCGGATCACGAATTGAATGCATCTACATTCACTGCTCGTGTCTGTGTTGCTACTTTATCAGATATTTATTCAGGTATAACAGCAGCTATTGGAGCGTTAAAAGGACCTCTTCATGGCGGTGCCAATGAGGCTGTTATGAAAATGCTTAAGGAAATTGGTACGGTTGAAAATGTTGAGCCTGCAATCCGTGAAAAACTTAACAACAAAGAGAAAATTATGGGATTTGGCCACAGAGTATACCGTTTGGGCGATCCTCGTGCTAAGCATTTAAGGGAAATGTCCGAGAAGCTTACCAAGCTTACTGGCGAGCCACACTGGTTTGATATGTCTAAAAAAATTGAGGCCATTGTGACTAGCGAGAAGAATCTTCCGCCAAACGTGGACTTCTATTCTGCATCCATGTACCACAGTCTTGGTATTGACCATGATCTGTTCACGCCAATTTTTGCTGTAAGCCGTGTATCAGGTTGGCTTGCACATATTCTCGAGCAGTATGAAAACAACCGCCTAATTCGTCCGCGTGCAGAATATACTGGCCCAGGAATGCAGAAATACGTTCCTGTTGAAGACAGAGGGCTTTAATATTTACTTTTTTCGAAAAAATTGTTGTAATGGGAATGTACTGTAAAAGGTTAGGGGCTTTTGCCTCCTAACCTTTGATTAAGTATAAGATAACAGCAGTGGTGAATCTTGAGGCTAAAGGAATAAACTATTTCCGGGTTTGGCCATTACTAGACAAGCTTTCAGCCGGGGATTCACGTTTTTACTGACATTGAAGGGAGAAAAAAACAATGCAAGGTGAAAAAATTACGGTAACAAACGGTGTATTAAACGTACCAAACAATCCAGTTATTCCATTCATCGAGGGAGACGGAACTGGTCCTGATATCTGGGCAGCTTCTGTACGAGTACTTGATGCAGCGGTTGAAAAGGCATATAAGGGAGAACGCAAATTTGTCTGGAAAGAAGTTTTAGCAGGTGAAAAAGCGTTCAATCAAACAGGTGAGTGGCTTCCAAAGGAAACACTTGATGTCATTAATGAGTATTTGATTGCTATTAAGGGTCCTTTAACAACTCCTGTAGGCGGAGGAATCCGTTCCCTGAACGTTGCTCTGCGCCAGGAATTAGATCTATTCGTATGCTTGCGTCCTGTTAGATGGTTTGAAGGAGTTCCTTCTCCTGTAAAACGTCCAGAGGATACTGATATGGTTATTTTCCGTGAGAACACTGAAGATATCTATGCAGGTATTGAGTATGAAAAAGGATCTGAAGCAGTTAAAAAAGTAATCAGCTTTCTTCAAAATGAAATGGGAGTTAATAAAATCAGATTCCCAGAGACTTCTGGTATTGGTATTAAGCCTATATCACAGGAAGGAACTACCCGCCTTGTACGTGCTGCCGTTAACTATGCTCTTAAAGAAGGCCGCAAATCTTTAACTATAGTACATAAAGGGAATATCATGAAATATACAGAAGGCGCATTTAAAAACTGGGGTTACGAGCTTGCTGAAAAGGAATTTGGAGACAAGGTATTTACTTGGGCTCAATATGACCGCATCAAAGAAGAGCAGGGTTCCGAAGCTGCAAACAAAGCACAGGCTGAGGCTGAAGCAGCAGGAAAACTCATCGTTAAAGATGCAATCGCTGATATTTTCCTACAGCAAATCCTTACACGTCCAAAAGAGTTCGACGTGGTTGCTACAATGAACCTGAACGGAGACTATATTTCTGATGCTCTTGCAGCACAGGTTGGCGGAATTGGTATTGCTCCTGGAGCAAATATTAATTACGAAACTGGCCATGCTATTTTTGAAGCAACGCACGGAACAGCTCCGAAATATGCAGGTTTAGACAAAGTTAATCCATCTTCTGTTATTCTTTCAGGAGTACTTATGCTAGAACACCTTGGCTGGACCGAAGCTGCAAATCTTATCGTGAAGTCCATGGAAAAAACAATTGCTTCTAAAGTTGTAACTTATGACTTTGCAAGATTGATGGATGGAGCTACTGAGGTTAAAGCTTCTGAGTTCGGCGACGAATTAATCAAGAACATGGAATAAGAAATTATCCCGCTTAATACCATAAACTAAATGTTTCTATTCAAAAGGGGCCTGTTTCGCAGAGGCCCCTTTACATAAGATTCTTTCTATAACATATTTACTTTCATTTCAAGGAGGAGAATAAGATGACGAATACACGTAAAAAGGTATCAGTTATTGGTGGTGGATTTACTGGAGCAACAACTGCATTTTTACTTGCCCAGAAAGAACTTGGCGATGTGGTTTTAGTTGATATCCCACAGGCTGAAAACCCTACAAAAGGGAAAGCTTTAGATATGCTTGAAGCTAGTCCGGTCCAAGGATTCGATGCAAATATCACTGGTACTGCCAATTACGAAGATACTCGTGATTCCAATATTGTCGTCATTACTGCTGGTATCGCCCGCAAACCTGGAATGAGTCGTGATGATTTAGTTCAAACAAATCAAAAGGTAATGAAGAGTGTAACACAGGAGATTGTGAAGTATTCTCCTAACTGTACCATTGTGGTATTAACCAATCCTGTTGATGCTATGACTTATACAGTATTTAAGGAGTCAGGTTTCCCTAAGAACCGTGTAATTGGTCAATCAGGAGTGCTTGATACTGCACGTTTCCGCACATTTGTGGCTCAAGAATTAAACCTTTCAGTAAAAGACGTTACAGGCTTTGTTCTTGGCGGACATGGAGACGATATGGTTCCTCTTGTACGTTACTCCTATGCTGGGGGCATTCCTTTGGAAACATTAATTCCCAAAGAGCGTCTTGATGCTATAGTTGAACGTACACGCAAAGGCGGCGGCGAAATTGTTAACCTTCTGGGCAATGGAAGTGCCTATTATGCACCTGCAGCTTCCCTTGTTGAAATGTGCGAAGCAATTCTAAAAGACCAGCGCCGCGTTCTTCCTACCATTGCTTATCTTGAAGGTGAATATGGATATGATGGAATTTATCTTGGTGTACCAACCATCCTTGGCGGAAATGGTATTGAAAAGATAATTGAACTTGACCTTAAGGAAGACGAAAAAGCAGCATTAGATAAATCTGCGGATGCAGTACGTAATGTAATGGCTGTTTTAGCATAATAAAAGTTTACAAACTGTCATCGGCGGAAAGATACAAGAACAAAAAGCGCAAGTGCCCTACTTTAATGATGAAAGGCTAAAATCGCCACATCCTGTGGCAACGCCTTCCTAACCCACATCCTGTGGGCCTCCGACAGGCATAAGACGAATCACGTAGTCTGAAGTGATTTGGCTTATGACCCCGAGGGGCTGGGCGCTGGAACTGGATTACAATAACCTAGTTCGGAGTTATCCGCAAGGTAAAAATCTATAATATCCTAAACGATGAAAAAAATTCGGGGAGAAATATAGCCCCGAATTTTTCTTCTGTTATATTGTAAACGTTTACAATGAAGGGGTGAGACTAAAATGGTTTTGGGAAAGAAAAGAAAGATCGGTAGAAGAATAGAAGAAATGTCTGTTGGCGAGAAACTGTCCTTTACGGAAAAAATAGAAGATAAGGATCTTCTTTTATACCTTGGATTAACTGATGATGCCAACCCTTTATATATCCAGCATGATTATGCATCACAGACACCTTACCTAAAGCCAATTGTCCCCGGTATAATGCTTACAGGTATGATAACCTCTGCTGTTTCGAGGTATTTGCCAGGCCCTGGAAGCCATATTTTAAGCCAGCAACTCGAGTTTCCGAAACCAGTTTTTCACTATGGAACGGTGGAGTTTCTTTTTGAAGTAACCGAAGTAGACAAGAAAAACCATTGGGTTGTCATTAAAGTTTCGGCTGAAAATGAAAAAAATGAAAAGGTAATAGAAGGCCAAATAAAAGTATGCCCACCGTTTAAGCTGCGTACAATGGATGGCGGAGCACTTGAAAACTTTTAATTCTTCGATTGCTATGGCAGGGCTCCAGGAAAAGGCGCCCTGCCTTTTTGCGTCCTTAAAACTTATCTCCAAAACGCTTTTTTTGATTAAGCTGTAACAGTATTTAACCGCACCAAGTTCAAACCAAGCTTCTCCACGTTGCCCTCTTTCTTTTATTTATTATATTATAGTTATGAAGGGGTACAAAAAGGGGTTAATTCTTTTAGCGGAGGCTTTTATGAAAAACAAAGTGCTTGTTGTTGATGATGAGCAATCAATTGTTACTTTGCTACAATATAATTTGGAGCAGGCAGGTTTTGATGTAATAACAGCGATGGATGGCGAGGAAGGAAGAGAACTTGCTCTGACAGAAAAGCCAGACATTATTGTCCTTGATTTAATGCTTCCTAAGATGGATGGAATGGAAGTCTGCAAGGAACTGCGGCAGCAAAGAGTCATGACTCCTATTTTAATGCTGACAGCAAAAGACGATGAATTAGATAAAATTCTTGGCCTTGAACTGGGTGCAGACGACTATATGATAAAACCGTTTAGCCCGAGAGAGGTAATTGCAAGGGTAAAAGCAATTCTTAGAAGAACACAGAATCTGCCTGATAAGAACGAGGCAGAAACTGTAAAAGAAGATACAATTATTATCGGAGATCTTCACTTATTTCCAGACCAATATGTAGCTGTGTTTAAAGGAGAGACCCTAGAACTGACCTTAAAAGAGTTTGAGCTTCTTTTATTCCTGGCTCAAAATAAAAACCGTGTACTAACAAGGGACCAGCTGTTGAGTGCTGTGTGGAACTACGATTTCGCTGGGGATACAAGAATTGTGGATGTTCATGTTTCTCACCTTAGGGAAAAAATTGAGGCTGACACAAAAAAGCCAGCCTATATCAAAACAATCCGCGGGCTTGGATATAAGCTGGAGGAGCCCAAAGGGGAATGACCAGATTTCGCACAAAGCTTCTTATAGCCATTATTACATTAATCGCAGGAGTATTTTTGGGGCTTGGCATCCTGCTGGGACAATTGTTCAAAAATTATTATGTTCACTCTTTTAATGAGAGGCTGAAAAAGGAAACAGCCCTTTTAGAAAAGGAAGTTATTGATAAAGGCGGTATTTCTTCTTTTAACAGGAAGGATATTAATGAAATCAGCAACATGCTGGGGACAAGGATTACTCTAACAGACAGTCAGGGTAAAATTTTAATAGATACAGGAACAAAAGAAGGGGCCCAGGAAGGTCTTCATGAAGATATAATAAGAAAATCTATTCCAAAAAAGTCCTCGCGGCAGACCAGGCTAGAAGTTCAGGACGGAACAGATCTTCACTATTACTGGAAACCAATTGTAGAAAACCACATAATTACTGGCTATGTGTTTATCAGTACGGAAACTGGTGAACTCAAAAAGGCTTACAGAGGTATATGGTGGCTGATCTCGGCCAGCCTTGGGATTGCCCTTGCTGTCATTTTCCTGCTGGGATCGAGGGTTGCTGCGAGGTATGCGAAGCCAATTGAATCCGCTACTCAGGTTGCTATCGAATTGGCAAAAGGAAATTATAGAGCGAGGACATATGAGGATAGTATGGATGAAACCGGAATGCTCAGTTCATCTATAAATGCGCTGGCACGAAATCTTGAGGAAATGGTGAGAGCCCAGGAAATGCAGCAGGACAGGCTTAGCGCCCTCATAGAAAATATGGGAAGCGGGCTTATTCTTATAGATAGCCGGGGATATATTAACCTGATTAACAAGGGCTACAAGGAAATTTTTCATATCAATCCGTCAGATTATTTATATCAGCTTTATTATGAGGTAATAGAACATAAAGAAATTTGCAGACTAATAGAAGAAATCTTTATGACAGAACAAAAAGCCAGCAGACAGATGTATCTTAATATTGGAATTGAAAGAAGATCCTTTCAGGTATATGGTGTTCCTATAATCGGTTCAAATCATGTATGGAAAGGTGTATTGCTGGTTTTTCATGATATTACCGAGCTTAAAAAATTGGAACAGATGAGAAAAGATTTCGTAGCAAATGTTTCCCATGAATTAAAAACGCCTGTAACTTCTATCAAAGGGTTCTCGGAAACTCTTCTTGAAGGGGCGATGGATAACAAAGAAACCTTGGAAGCTTTTTTGTCGATAATTTTAAAAGAAAGCGATAGGCTTCAATCGTTAATACAGGACTTGCTTGATCTTTCAAAGATAGAACAGCATGGCTTCGCACTTAATATCACCCAGTTTAATCTACTGGCCATTATTGAGGAAGTCATCACTATGTTAAGAAACAAAGCTGATTCTAAAGAAATAGAGCTGCAAGTAGAGTGTTCGGAAGATCATCTATTTATAGAAGGTGATGTATACCGGCTGAAACAAGTGTTTATTAACCTTATAACCAATGCAATTGCTTATACTCCAACCAATGGATTGGTAAAAGTGAAAATCCAGGGAGTAAAAGAAAAAGTTTTTGTAAGCGTAAAAGACACTGGAATTGGGATAGAAAAAGAGGAAATACCTAGGGTATTTGAGAGGTTTTATAGAGTAGACAGGGCGAGAAGCCGAAACTCTGGGGGGACAGGCCTTGGACTGGCAATCGTGAAGCACATCATTGAAGCCCATCAAGGTAATATAACTGTTAAAAGCAAGGTAGGGACTGGAAGTCAATTTACCATTGAATTATTTAGGGATTGTCCAAGGAAATTAAAGTAATGGTTTTAGTGGAGGAAGGGAAAATTTACAGAATCTTTACAGAGAATTCATTTTCTATTAATACTTCTTCTGTAAGATAATAGCTGTAAGCCCCTTCATCCTAGGAGCCAAACAAGAAAGAGCGAAAGCAGACCCCGCTTTCGCTCTTTCTATTTATGAAAGTGCACGGACCTTATAGGTGGAGCAATCAATATGTTGTAAATGACCCCTACGCATTTCCTTCAACCCTCAATTTTCCTTTCCCTTTCCTGTCATGATAAAATATTAAGGAATCTTTAACATAGAATAATTCTCTTTAAATAGATGGCTTACTAAACAAGTATAAGAGGAGGAAACATTATGGAAAAAAAGAAACTAGTTCTTATTGACGGGAACAGTATAGCTTACCGTGCTTTTTTTGCCCTGCCGCTGCTTAATAACGATAAGGGAATACATACAAATGCAGTATACGGTTTTGCGATGATGCTAATGAGAATACTTGAGGATGAAAAACCAACTCATATACTGGTTGCTTTTGATGCCGGTAAAACAACATTCCGGCATAAGACCTTTAGCGAGTATAAAGGCGGAAGGCAAAAAACTCCTTCTGAATTATCCGAGCAATTTCCATTTATTCAGGAGCTCCTTGATTCGTACGGGATTTCACGATATCAGCTCGAAAACTATGAAGCTGATGATATTATTGGTACATTGTCCCTGCTTGGAGAAAAAGAGGGCTTCGATGTTCGGGTAATTTCTGGAGACAAGGACTTAACACAGCTGGCCTCGGATAAGACTCGGGTTGGAATTACCAGAAAAGGGATTACCGATATTGAAGAATATACCCCTGAGCATATTAAGGAGAAGTATGGGTTAACCCCTGATCAAATTATTGATATGAAAGGTCTGATGGGAGACGCTTCCGATAACATTCCTGGTGTTCCTGGTGTTGGAGAAAAAACAGCCATTAAGTTATTGAAGGAATTTTCTACTGTAGAAAATCTTTTGAATTCAATTGAGAGTGTAAGCGGCAATAAACTTAAAGAAAAGCTTTCAGAGTTTAAGGAACAGGCTATCATGAGCAAGGAACTCGCTACCATCACCAGAGAAGCTCCTGTAGAAGTTGATTTGAGCGAGCTAGAGTATGAGGGAATGATACGCGAAAAGCTGATTCCGCTATTTAAAGAACTCGGCTTTAATTCACTGCTGGACAAGCTTGGCGATGAGCCAGTTGAGATTCAAAAGGAAGATCTTGATGAGATTGAGTTTGTCATTGTAAATGAAAATGATATTAATGCCGGCATGTTTACTGATGACAATTACTTTTATGTAGAAATGCTGGAGGATAATTATCAAACTGCAGATATAATTGGCTTTTCGCTTGTCAATGAAACGGGTCATTATTTCCTCCCTGCAAAAGCAGCATTAAACTCCCCAGTATTTAAGGAATGGGCTGAGGACGAAAGCAAAACTAAAACAGTTTACGACGCGAAAAGGTCTGAGGTTTCACTCCGAAAGAGAGGAATCCATTTAAAAGGAAGTACCTTTGATGTATTTATTGCTCCATATATTCTTAACCCTTCTGAAGGACTAGAGGATATCGCATCCATTGCAAAAAGGTATGGAATAAACCTTGTGGATTCAGATGAAAGTTTTTATGGAAAAGGTGCAAAGCGAAGAATCCCGGAAGAGGAGAAGCTTGCAGAGCATCTTGTTAGAAAAAGCCTGGCCATGCAAGAACTGAGGGAAAAGCTCGAAAAAGAATTAATAGAAAACCAGCAGGAAGAATTGTTTCGCAAGCTTGAAATGCCCCTCTCCCTTATTTTAGCCGACATGGAATATACCGGCATTAAGGTTGATGTTGAAAGGCTTAAAAAACAGGGACAGGAAATTAACCAGCGTCTGAATGAAATAGAAGGCAGAATTCACGAGCTTGCTGGGGAATCCTTTAATATTAATTCTCCAAAACAGTTAGGTGTAATTTTGTTTGAAAAATTAAATCTTCCTGTTTTGAAGAAAACTAAAACTGGATATTCCACATCGGCGGACGTTCTTGAAAAGCTGGCCGGCGATCATGAGATCATCGAACAAATCCTTGAATATAGACAGCTCGGAAAGTTGCAGTCTACCTATATAGAAGGTCTTTTGAAGGTAATAGACCCTAAAACGGGGAAAATTCATACCAGATTTAATCAGGCTCTGACTCAAACAGGAAGATTAAGCTCTACCGATCCAAACCTGCAGAATATCCCTATCAGGCTGGAGGAAGGCAAAAAGATTCGACAGGCCTTTATTCCTTCAGAAGAGGGCTGGCTGATCTTTGCGGCTGACTATTCTCAGATTGAACTGCGTGTGCTTGCCCATATTGCAAATGATGATAAATTAATACAGGCCTTTAAAGAGGATCTCGATATTCATACTAAAACAGCAATGGAAGTTTTTCATGTTGAAGCAGACGAAGTAACCTCCAATATGAGGCGCCATGCAAAGGCGGTAAACTTTGGTATTGTCTATGGAATCAGTGATTTTGGACTGTCTCAGAGCCTAAGTATTACACGAAAAGAAGCAGGAAGGTTTATAGAAAGATATCTGCATAGCTATCCTGGCGTACAGGAATATATGGATGACATTGTTAAGCTTGCAAAGCAAAAAGGCTATGTATCAACTTTGATGCAAAGAAGAAGATATATTCCTGAGATTACAAGCCGTAACTTTAACCTGAGAAGCTTTGCAGAAAGAACTGCAATGAACACGCCAATTCAAGGCAGTGCGGCAGATATTATCAAGAAAGCTATGATAGAGATGGCTGACAAACTCGCTGAACAAGGTTTAAAATCACGACTTCTGCTCCAGGTGCACGATGAATTAATCTTCGAAGCACCAGAGGAAGAAATTGAGATACTAAAAAAAATCGTTCCAGAGGTCATGGAAAACGCGATCGAATTAAATGTACCTCTAAAGGTAGATTATTCTTATGGTCCAACCTGGTTCGATGCAAAATAATTAAAAGCAGCAATGAATTAGCAGGAGGAGATAAATATGCCGGAGCTTCCTGAGGTTGAAACGGTAAGAAGGACACTGCAACATTTAGTTCTTCACAAACAAATTAAAGATATCACTGTTCTCTGGCCAAAGATTGTTAAGAAGCCTGAAGAGGCCACGCAGTTTATTGATGCCCTAAAAGGAGAAACCATCCTTGACATTGGCAGAAGAGGTAAGTTCCTGATTATTTATACTGACCACTTTGCCTTGGTTTCTCATTTGAGAATGGAAGGAAAATACGGACTGTATACAGAAGATGAACCTGTTGATAAACATGTACATGTTATTTTTTATTTTAGTGATGGAACAGAACTAAGATACAAGGATGTTAGGAAATTTGGAACCATGCATCTATTCAAGAAAGGGGAGGAATTTTCTATTCCTCCTCTCAGCCAGCTTGGCCCCGAGCCTTTTTCTGAAGATTTTACTCTTGAATTCCTGAATAGCAGACTCAAGAAAACGAACCGTAAGCTAAAAACCGCCCTTTTAGATCAAACAAACCTTGTTGGACTTGGTAACATTTATGTCGACGAAGCACTTTTCAGAGCGGGGATTCATCCCGAAAGGTCTGCTAACGAACTTACGGAGGAGGAAACAACCAGGCTGCACAGAGAAATTATTTCAACACTAAACGAGGCAGTGGAAAAAGGAGGAAGCACGATTCGCTCCTATGTAAACTCCCAGGGACAAATGGGAATGTTTCAGCTTGATTTACTTGTATACAGCCGTAAAGGTGAAGAATGTAAAACCTGCGGCAAACCTATTGAGAAAACGGTTGTGGGAGGAAGGGGTACCCACTTTTGCCCTAACTGCCAAAAGCTTTAAATTTATAGCTGAACAAGATATAGCCGTAGTCCTGGCCAGGTCCATTGACTTGATAATCCCAATTTTTGCTGTTGCTTTTTGAATGACACGGGAAAGGCTCCTTTCATATACTATCGTGATGATTGACAGGAAGGAGCTCTTTTCATGGTTCACATTCTTTCACTTTTTATTCTCGCTTTTGCTGTCAGTCTTGACAGTTTTAGTGTTGGCTTTACCTACGGCCTCCGGAAAATGGTCATGCCCTTTAAGTCTGTTTTAATTATTGCCGCATGCTCAGCTGTCTCCCTTATGCTTGCGGTAACCATAGGGCATGGTCTTCAAAGGATACTTTCGCCTGGGATTACAGCGGGACTTGGCGGTATGATCCTTATTATTTTGGGAGTCTGGGTATTATATCAATTTTTTAAGCCAGAAAAAAACAGAGAACAGGAAAATCGCGAAAAAACAATAGTTAACTTTGAGATCCGTTCTCTGGGTCTTGTCATTAATATACTGAAAAGGCCACTATCAGCTGACTTTGACCAATCAGGGACCATAACAGGCATAGAAGCACTTTTGCTTGGAACAGCACTGTCCATGGATGCTTTTGGTGCAGGGGTGGGGGCAGCAATGCTTGGATATTCCCCTTTTTATCTGGCTGGTTCTGTAGCGGTAATGAGTTCGCTTTTCGTCATTATGGGAATCAAGAGCGGCACCTTTTTTTCAAAAAGCGATTGGGTGCAAAAGCTTACATTCCTTCCAGGAATATTATTAATTGTGATTGGAATATGGAAATTATAACACTGAAAGGAATTATCAATGGCACTAATAATCGGACTAACTGGCGGTATTGCCAGTGGAAAAAGCACAGTATCCACTATGTTAAAAGAAAAAGGAATTACGGTTGTTGATGCAGATGTTGAAGCACGTCTTGCGGTGGAAACAGGCGAACCTGCATATCTTAAAATTGTTGAAAACTTTGGTTCAGATATACTCTTGCCAGATGGGGGTATTGACAGGCCAAAGCTTGGGTCCATTATATTTCATAATGAAGAGAAGCGCCGGGTGTTAAATGAGATTGTTCATCCTGATGTTCGCAGGCGAATGAATGACAAAAGAGAAATAGCCGTTAATAGAGGAGAAAAAGCAGTTGTTCTGGATATCCCGCTATTATTCGAAAGCCGCTTGGAATACATGGCTGATAAGACTATTCTTGTTTATGTGGATGCCCCAGTGCAGTTGTCGAGGCTGATGAGCAGGAATGGTTTATCTAGGGAAGAAGCTGAGGCTAGAATAAAGTCACAAATGGATTTAAAGATAAAAATTAATTTGGCAAATGCCGTTATTGATAATAACGGTACAATAGAAGAAACAAAAAAACAGTTAGACTCTATCCTGGAAAGCTGGATAAAGTGAATAAAGTATAACACATTGAGAAGGGTGGCCTTCTCTTTTTTTGTTCCCATTCCTGTTAAACGAAGTTTTTTATAGTGGGAATATGCGATGTTCCTATAAAGTGGATTAGCTTTTTCATGGGAATGGCGACATTAGCCTAAAAGGGGCTTGCATCTTTTTAGCTAATCAAAATCTATATCCATAAATGCTGACCGCACGACGGACAGGTCACGAAGGCTTCTTCAGCTATATCACCGCACGAAGGAAAGGCTTCTGCTATTCAAAGGAAGTCCTAGTCAGGCAAAAGGCACAGGACTAGGCAAGCTTTGTCTGCTTCCTCGCAGGAAGAAAAAGCAGCAATAAAAGATAAAGATTTTTTTTAAAAACCTAAATAAACCCTTTAAAGTTCAGAATAGTGGAACATTTTGATAATTCCACTCTTTTGGTATCGCAAAAGCTTTTAAATATGTTATACTAATTACTAATATACAAGCGATTGAGTATAACATTAATACGGAAGGGGCCGTACAATGAAAGCAAGAATAGCAATAAACGGTTTTGGGAGAATTGGAAGAATGGTTTTTAGGAAAGCCATTCTTGAAAATAGTCTTGAGGTAGTGGCAATTAATGCTAGTTATCCGGCAGAAACATTAGCGCATCTAATTAAATATGACACAACCCATGGCCAGTTCGAAGGCGAAGTGGTTCCTTTTGATAATGAATTGATCGTTAATGGCAAAAGAGTTCAATTGCTCGATAATAGGAATCCAGAATTGCTCCCTTGGAAGGAAATGAATATTGATATAGTAATAGAAGCGACAGGAAAATTTAATTCTTATGATAAAGCAAGCCTTCATCTTGAAGCGGGTGCCAAAAAGGTTATTTTAACAGCACCTGGAAAAAATGAAGATATCACGATTGTTATGGGAGTTAATGAAAATAAATTGGATCCGTCTAAGCACCATGTTATTTCAAATGCGTCCTGTACAACCAATTGCCTTGCGCCGGTGGCTAAGGTACTTGATGAAAAATTCGGCATAGTTAATGGACTCATGACAACTGTTCATGCTTATACAAACGATCAGAAAAATATTGATAATCCTCATAAGGATTTAAGAAGGGCTCGCGCATGCGGTCAGTCAATCATACCGACTTCCACAGGTGCGGCAAAGGCATTATCTCTAGTTCTTCCCCAGCTCAAAGGGAAAATTCACGGAATGGCTCTTCGTGTCCCTACACCAAATGTTTCTCTTGTTGATTTAGTTGTAGATTTAAAGAAGGAAGTAACTTTGGATGAAATCAATGATGCTTTTATTGAGGCAGCAACTGGGCCATTAAAGGGCATTCTTGGATTTACTACTGAACCGCTAGTTTCAGTAGATTTCAATACTGACGAACATTCAGCTGTTATTGATGGTCTTTCTACTTTAGTTATGGGCGGTCAAAAGGTGAAGGTCCTAGCCTGGTACGACAATGAATGGGGCTATTCTTCTCGTGTAGTAGATCTTACTATGTATGTTGCTGAAGCAATGGCAAGTGAATCACAGGTGAAAGTCGGATAATATAAATATTAAAAATAAGAGATTGCTGCCTAACAGGGCAGCAATCTTTATGTGTTAAAGGGATATCCATTCAGTACAGGAAGCAATTAATCGGGGAGGCTTCAGAAATGTCTCCCCACTATTTTTTGGCTTACTCTATACAAAAAAAATCTCGCACAAATCCTGTGATCTGAAACTGTGCTTATTGCTAAATGCCCGTGCAAATTATTTTGAAAAATTAATGTGAAAAATTTTAATATGATAGGTTGCAAAAAAAATATAAACAAAGTATACTAGTCAACGTGAACTTCTTGAGATTAGGTATAGGTTAATTACTTAAAGGGTTAGGACCTCTCTGGACTAACTTTCCCCCGTGGTAGTTAGAAGATACCGTCAATATCAGGGTTTCAGGAAGAACAAAAATGTACGAGGGGGAAAGTTATTATGGAAACAATGGGACGCCACGTCATTTCCGAACTATGGGGATGCGACTTTGAAAAATTGAATGATATGGATTTTATTGAACAAACATTTGTAGAAGCTGCTTTAAAATCGGGTGCTGAAATTCGCGAAGTTGCTTTTCATAAATTCGCACCTCAAGGTGTAAGCGGAGTTGTTATTATTTCTGAATCACATCTAACAATTCACAGCTTCCCTGAGCATGGTTATGCAAGCATTGATGTTTACACATGTGGAGATTTAAACCCAAATATTGCTGCTGACTTTATTGCGGAAGCATTAAATGCACAAACACGCGAAAACATTGAAATTCCTCGTGGAATGGGTCCTGTGCATGTAAAGCAGGCAAAAGTTCTTTAATTATTATAATAATAATGTGAAATTGACCGTAAAGAGGTGTATTTTGAATACACCTCTTTTTATTTGCTAAACGGAATTTATATTCATGAATACTGAACGTACGGCAGGACAAGGAAAGTTTCGTCAGCTTTGCCTCGCACGAAGAAAAAGCAAAGCTTTTTCGAGGATGTGACTTTGGAACATGATAAGAAGGGCATCTCGAAAAAAACTGGCGAATGCGAAGTTTTTCTAATATGGGTTCTTAAGGTAAAATATAAAGAAAAGACGTAAAGGAAGAGGTTAATGGGCATTTTTAGCAGTATTTTTAGCCGCTATCAAAAACAAATTGAAACAGCTGAAGGCCAAACAGATGAGCAGCTAAGGACTCATTATTACAAAGCTAATTTTCATAAACTTTTTCAATCGGTTGAAGAAATGTTCCGCAATGATCCAAACTGCAGGATAATCAGTGTTTCCAAGGAACATGGCGAAATAGCAGTCGAGGTAAAAAGTCCCTTGCAAAGCTTTCTGATTGCAACAGTGATATCTGTAAAACCTCTTGAAACTGCTGTGGATTTTAATATATCATCCGAAAAAATGTCCCTAACCGGCTTGCGCCCGGCTCTAAGGAAGCAGATTGCGGGTTATTACAACCGCCTCAGTAAGCTCCATACATATACGGGAGCAGGGAAAAACGTATAATAGTAAGTCTTGTATAAACTAATTCTTTTTTATAAAATAATATTAAAGAAGCGTATTGAAGAAATATTTTTTATTAGGTTTACCGCGACTCTTATAGAAAAGATGGAGCTGATGGAATGAAGTGCCCTTCATGTCAAAATATCGGAACACGCGTGCTTGACTCCCGTCCGGTTGACGAGGGGCGGGCAACGCGGCGCCGTCGTGAATGCGAGGAATGCGGTTTCCGATTTACTACTTTTGAGAAAATAGAAGAAATACCGCTAATTGTGGTCAAAAAAGAAGGAACACGAGAAGAATTCAGCCGGGATAAAATTTTGCGGGGGCTAATTAAAGCCTGCGAAAAGCGTCCGGTTGCATTAAAAGTTCTTGAAGACATTACTGCAGATGTAGAAAAAGAACTGAGAAGCCAGGGAACCTCCGAGATAAACAGTGAAATAGTAGGTGAGATGGTAATGGACAGGCTCGCCACTGTCGATGAGGTTGCCTATGTCCGGTTTGCTTCTGTTTATCGTCAGTTCAAAGATATTAATGTATTTATAGATGAATTAAGGGATTTGATTAAAAGAGGGCAATCCTAAGAGCTGAAGCATCAATCTTTGGCTCTTTTTTACTCTTTAAGAAAGGTTTGAAACAGATGGCGCAGCACTGGCAGGAACTTGTTCCTATCGATAGGTACATCGTTGCAGCAGATGGGCTCCTCCATGACTATGACCGGAAAGTCCTGACGTTTTTATATCAGCCGCTAATTGGCAGCAGCTGTTTTAGCTTATACATGACACTTTGGGGTGAACTTGAAGCAAATCGTTTATGGTCCGAATCTTCATCCCATCATCTTTTAATGAATTTAATGGATATGAATTTGAAAGATATATATGAGGCACGGTTAAAGCTTGAAGGCATCGGTCTTATAAAGACATATGTCAAAACTGAAGATGGTGAGCGGGCTTTTATCTATGAACTTCAATCGCCACTAACTCCGGAGCAGTTTTTCCTTGATGGCATGCTGAATATTTATCTATATCGCAAAATTGGAAAAAATCATTTCGCACGGTTAAAACGCTTTTTTAGCGACCACAAAATACCAGACGAACATGAATATAAAGAAGTAACAAAATCCTTTCAGGATGTATATGTATCAGCAGCTCCAGGTTCTATACAGTATATGCAGGATAATTCCCGAGAGCTTGAGGCGGAGGATGAACAGGTTTTTGTAGGGAGACATGGGCAAAAAGGGGTACAAGTTAATACTGCATCCTTTGACTTTGATCTGCTGTTATCTGGTTTAACCGATTCTCTTGTTCCAAGAAAGGCCTTAAATCAAAAGGTAAAGGATGTAATCAGTAACCTTGCTTTTTTATATGGAATCGACCCCATGCAGATGAAAAATATTGTTTTAAGTGCTGTCGATGAAGAGAATGAAATAGATGTCGAAGAGTTAAGAAAGGCAGCCAGAGACTGGTATCAGTTTATACACTATGACGATCTTCCATCTTTAATTGAAAGATCCCAGCCCGCTATTCATAAAGTTCTCCATGACGAGCCAAAGACAAAAGAAGAAAAGCTGATGCATTATATGGAAACAGCTTCACCTCTCCAATTTTTAAAAGATCTTTCAGGCGGCGGAGATCCCTCGAAGTCAGATATGCAAATAATTGAAGAAGTCATGTTCAAGCAAAAGCTTCTTCCAGGAGTTATTAATGTACTTATTCATTTTGTTATGTTAAAAACGGATATGAAACTGACAAAAGGCTATGTTGAAAAGCTGGCAAGCCATTGGAGCAGGAAACAGGTTAAAACGGTAAAAGAAGCAATAGAGCTCGCTAAAAATGAACACAGCAAGTACATTAGCTGGACTGAGAACAAAACGGCAGGGAGGCCCGCTTCGAAGAAGAAACCGATTCGGACTGAATTTCTTCCTGACTGGTTTGATGAGACCACCGAGAATAAACCATCGGTTAATACGGCTGACCAAAATGATATTGATTTGAAGAAACGGGCTCTTGAAGAAAAGTTAAAGGCTCTTCGCAAATAGGAGGTGATTGGGTATGGAGAGAATTAACCAGACATTAAAAAGGCTTGCTTCGAATGAGAATTTTCAAAAGAGATACGAAAAAATGCGGAACGATACCTTAAATCATCCTGATGTGAAATACTTTTTAATGGAGCATCAGGGCGATATTACCTCAGAAATGATTGAAAAAAGCATTGGTAAGCTGTTTGAATATACTAATCAGAGTAAAGAATGCAACCGTTGTCCAAGCCTGGAGGGCTGTATAAATATCATGCAGGGTTACCATCCAAGGCTTGTTTTGAATAGAAACTCCATTGATGTACAGTATGACCGCTGTCCAAGAAAAGTCATGCACGATGAAAAACAGAAAAACCAAAAACTAATTAAAAGTATATACGTACCTAGAGAAATCTTAACTGCAACCTTTGACTCACTTAAAATCAGTGAAGGTAAAATGGACGCTGTTGATAAAGCCGCTTCGTTTGTGATGAATTACAAGCGGGGGCAAAAACAAAAAGGTTTATTTCTTTATGGGAAATTTGGTGTTGGAAAGTCTTATCTTCTGGGTGCCATCGCCAATAAGCTGGCAGAGGATCAAATTTCTTCCATGATCGTTTATGTTCCAGAATTACTGCGTGAAATGAAGAGCTCTATCGCTGATGCAACCTTAAATGAAAAAATTGAGAAGCTGAAAAGGGAACCAGTGCTAATGTTAGACGATATTGGTGCGGAGGCTATGTCTAGCTGGACCAGGGATGAAGTTATTGGACCTATTCTACAGTTCCGTATGCTTGAAGATCTTCCCACTTTTTTCACTTCAAACTTTGACTTTCAGGGGCTTGAGCATCATTTAACTTACAGCCAGCGTGGAGAAGAAGAAAAAATGAAAGCAAAGAGGATTATGGAACGTATCCGTTATTTAACAGAGCCAATACAAATAGACGGGCCAAATCTGCGGAATTAATATATTAAGCCGAAAAAACTGCTGGAGAGGTCCGGCAGTTTTTTCGTTGTCGACCGAAAGGGGGTTCGGAATGCTATTCCGAACCCCCTTTTTGACTGGATAGGAAAGTATAAAGTTTTACCTATTAAATTGTCTAGCTCCAGCACCCAGCGACTAGTGTCCATCCCGCTTCTCCCTACGATAAGTCAACATCGAAATGCTTTGCATTTCGTGTATCCTTTATCTCAGTCGAAGTGGGCCCCAGTCCATACGTCGCTGAACGGGCGCTTGTGCTTTTCTTATTTTATTGAGATATCCTATTGGATTGGACATTCTTATTCACCGTTTCAAGGCCAGTACTGTACCTAGCCGTGTCCTCCAGTTGGCCCTCATTTCAAATTCAGGCCTGCTCTACAAAAAAATGACTGTAAGCAAGCTCGATTTTCATCAAGTTTTTTTACTATCGTTCCCCATTCTAATTTCGGACAATCCCCCATATACATTAAACAGAGATTCTGGAAGATGGGGGGATCTGGTTGATCGAAATTACTTTTCAAAGCAAAAATGATGCAATTAGCTTATTTAAAATAATTAAACAGCAATTGCCGGAAGAGGAACAAGAAAAAATTCTTCTTGGTGAAGATCGATATATATTTACAATAACACTGCCGAATAACTGTGACAGAGTACTCACAGATGGTCTTTGCCAGTTTATATATGGACCTAAAAAAGATGATTGGTTCATAAATGTCCTTAAACAACGTTTTTATTACGAAGATCCGGAAGAGCAGCAGGAAATTACTTGCATTTTCTATTCTATTTTGGAAGGAAACAGAAAGGGTCTAAAATCTTTTTTGTGCAATCCTGAGGATGAAAATATAGTACCTGAAGCTGTTGGCCAAATGGTTGTGGAGAACGCTTGCTTCTCATTTGATTCGTTTGTCCAATTTCGTCTCCGGCAATATCTTAAACTTCTTGAGAATTATGCGGAAATAGCCATTGATGAATATAAAATGGAACAGGAATATCAAATGTTTGTCCAGACTTTAAGAGACTTTTTGTCGAGGCAGCCATCTTCCTATACCTGTATTCATGCTGTCTTTGACGATGAAATTACCTTTTATACTGGACAGTTTATTCCTATCAAGAAAAATGAACTGATAAAGATGATCGACAGACGATTACTAATCAATCATCCGGTTTATGTAGATTCTGTTTCGATTGCGCCGCTTCTGTCGATTGCACCTGAGTCCATCCTTGTCTATACGAAGGATAGAGATCAGCCGTTAATTCGGACAATCCAAAATATTTTTGAAGAAAGGGTTGTGATTAAGAATCTATCTGAGTTTCCTGAGAGCATTGCAGCTGACAGGGAAACCTCTGCAGCCAATGACACGAACTAAAAATTTAAAAGTGGATGCCAGAAGCAACTTTTATAACACCTATTTTTAAAAAAATACTTTTGTCCGCTTGATTTTTCCATTTATAATAATTATAATTACGTACATAGTAATTAGAAAAGCGTAAGCTCTTGTTAAGCGACGTATGCATCAAGAAGTATTTCTGAGATGTAAACTCGCTGGGTGCTTAAACTGGACAGTAATTAACTTTAAACATTAAAAGTGATGATAAGGACATGGGTATTCATTTACGGTTTCCAGAGAGGGAAGAGTGCTGAAAACTTCCTAACACGAATTGAGTGCTTACCGCCTTTAAACTTCGGCTGTGAAAGTTCTGTTTTATACTGAACGACTAATAGCTGACGGATGCAGCCGTTACACTGCCCACAAGCCGGTGATTTTACATGCCGGAAAATTGGGTGGAACCACGTGTTTATTAAAACTCGTCCCTTTACCAGGGACGGGTTTTTTTATTTTTATTTTTTTTGTTGCTGGGATAACCGTCAATAGTTCCGGGTTTATCAGCATCCATAATGAAAAGGAGGAGTTACCATGTCAGAAGTTGTGAAAATAGCGTTTCCAGATGGAGCAGTAAAGGAGTTTGCTGCGGGTACAACGACTGAAGACATCGCTGCTTCCATTAGCCCGGGCCTCAAGAAAAAAGCAATTGCGGGGAAATGGAATGGACAACTGTATGATCTTCGCCGTCCAATCAATTTGGATGGTTCCATAGAAATTGTGACACCAGACTCAGGAGATGCCCTTGAAGTCCTTCGCCACAGCACAGCCCATTTAATGGCACAAGCGATTAAAAGAATTTATCCTAATGCTAAATTAGGAGTAGGTCCAGTGATAGAAGGCGGTTTCTACTATGATATCGATCTTGAAGAGTCCCTGACACCAGAAGACCTTCCAAAAATCGAAAAAGAAATGGCAAAAATCGTTAACGAGAATATTGAAATTGTGCGCAAGGAAGTCAGCCGCAATGAAGCTAAAAGGCTTTTTGAGGAAATTGGTGACCAATACAAGCTTGAATTGATTGACGCGATCCCTGAAGATGAAACAGTAACAATTTACGAACAGGGCGAATTTTTTGACCTTTGCCGGGGGGTACACGTACCTTCAACAGGTAAAATTAAAGAGTTCAAGCTTCTGAATATTGCTGGTGCGTACTGGAGAGGTAACAGTGATAATAAAATGCTCCAGCGAATTTATGGCACAGCCTTCTTTAAGAAGGAAGATCTTGCAGAACACCTTCGACTTCTGGAAGAAGCAAAAGAACGAGACCATCGGAAGCTTGGTAAAGAATTAAGCCTGTTCACTACATCTCAAAAGGTTGGGCAGGGGCTTCCACTTTGGCTTCCTAAAGGTGCAACTATCCGCCGGATTGTAGAACGTTACATTGTCGACAAGGAAGAAAGACTTGGATACAGCCATGTTTACACTCCAATAATGGGAAGTGTGGACCTTTACAAAACTTCAGGACACTGGGACCATTACCAGGATGATATGTTCCCTGTCATGGAGATGGATAATGAGCAGCTTGTTCTTCGTCCAATGAACTGTCCTCATCACATGATGGTTTATAAAAATAGCATTCACAGCTATCGGGAGCTTCCTATTCGAATAGCTGAACTTGGCTTAATGCACCGTTATGAAATGTCCGGTGCCCTTTCAGGACTACAGCGGGTTCGCGGAATGACTTTAAATGATGCACATATCTTTGTAAGGCCTGACCAAATCAAGGAAGAATTCCAGCGTGTTGTCAGCCTGGTTCTTGATGTATATAAGGATTTTGATTTGAAGGATTATTCTTTCCGCCTTTCTTATCGCGATCCTCAGGATAAAGAAAAATATTTTGATGATGATGCAATGTGGGAAAAAGCTCAAAGCATGCTGAAAGAAGCAATGGATGAACTCGGCCTGGAATACTTTGAAGCTGAGGGAGAGGCAGCCTTTTATGGCCCTAAACTAGATGTTCAGGTTAGAACAGCTCTGGGTAAGGATGAAACTCTTTCAACTGTCCAGCTCGACTTCCTTCTACCTGAAAGGTTTGACCTGACTTATATCGGTGAGGATGGCAAGCAGCACCGTCCGGTTGTCATCCACCGCGGTGTTGTATCTACAATGGAACGCTTTGTTGCTTTCCTTATCGAAGAATATAAAGGAGCTTTCCCAACATGGCTTGCTCCGGTTCAAGTGCAGGTTATCCCAGTATCTCCTGATGCCCATCACGATTATGCTAAAAAAGTTTTGGAGCAGCTTCATAGTGAAGGTTTTAGGGTTGAAATGGATAGCCGGGATGAAAAAATCGGCTACAAGATCCGTGAAGCTCAAATGCAAAAAATTCCTTATATGCTTGTAGTTGGGGATAAAGAAGTGGAAGAAAACGCAGTCAACGTAAGAAAATACGGTGAACAAAAATCCGAAACTATTCCATTTGACCAATTTATTGCTTCTTTGAAAAATGAAGTAAAAAGATAATATCAACATATCTTGAGAGGGAGCCTTTTCCCTCTCTTTTTGTTTAAGGATTTTTAGAAGGTTATAAAGCAATTTGTTTCTTTACGCTAAATTGATTGGGACAAAGGTGGGAGACTCCCAGACCGCCCGTGGAAAGCGAACGTCCGGAGCGAAAATCAAGAAAGTATTTTAAGAGAATTTTTATTCAAAAATCAGCAGCAAAAATAAAAAATGTAATAAAGGTATTGTAAAATGTATTTTATTTTGATATGATACAAAGCGTTGTGATGAAAGTGATTCGTTTGACATCTAATGTTTCTATATGATATAGTTACAAAGGTAAAATTGAATACGAGTTTTTGGGAAAAGAAGAAGCACCCGCTTCTCACCTGATTGACGCGATCTTAGCAGTTGGCAGGTTTTACGTAAACGAACTAGAACCTTTAATGTGTTTTCGTAAAGTGTGGGTGTCTTACATCCGCACTTTTTTGTTTGTGAAGGGAACGCTGGAATATCCGGCCATATATAGCCTGCGGCTGCTGGCTTTTGTGATCAGCCTGGTGTCTGGCGGAGTAATGCAGGGATAATAGCTTATCCTATTAATTTCTTGACCCGGACATGTATTCGTTATAAAACCTTGGAGGTGGCTAATTATTAGTAAAGATATGCTGTTAAACGATGGTATTCGTGCTCGCGAAGTCCGTCTGATTGACCAGAACGGCGAGCAGCTTGGCATTAAGTCTAAAAATGAAGCTCTAGAAATAGCCGGACGCGTTAATCTTGACTTGGTGCTTGTTGCACCAACTGCCAAGCCACCGGTAGCCCGAATTATGGATTATGGAAAGTTTAAATTCGAGCAGCAAAAGAAAGATAAAGAAGCTCGTAAAAATCAAAAGATCATCACTACTAAAGAGGTTCGTCTGAGCCCTACAATTGATGAGCACGATTTTAATACTAAGCTTCGCAATGCAATTAAGTTCCTTGAAAAGGGCGATAAGGTAAAAGCCTCGATCCGCTTTAAAGGCCGGGCAATTACCCATAAAGAGATCGGTCAGAAGGTACTGGACCGTTTTGCTGAAGCGTGCAAGGAAGTTGCTACAATTGAGTCCCATCCAAAAATGGACGGACGGAGCATGTTCCTCGTTTTAGCACCTAAAATCGACAAGTAATAGGGAGGAATTCCAAAATGCCAAAAATGAAAACACACCGTGGCGCTGCAAAGCGTTTCAAGAAGACTGGCTCTGGCCAGTTAAAGCGTGACCACGCTTATACAAGCCACTTATTTGCAAACAAATCTACTAAAGCAAAGCGTAAGCTTCGCAAATCATCACTTGTTTCTAAAGGTGACTTCAAACGTATTCGTCAATTATTAACAAACATGAAGTAATCTCGAAGATCGAGTCATATATAGGAGGGAAATTACATGCCACGTGTAAAAGGCGGTACTGTAACGCGCAAGCGTCGTAAAAGAGTTCTTAAATTAGCAAAAGGTTATTACGGTTCTAAACATACATTATACAAAGTTGCTAACCAACAGGTTATGAAATCATTACAATATGCATTCCGTGACCGTCGTCAGAAAAAACGCGACTTCCGTAAACTTTGGATCACTCGTATCAATGCAGCAGCTCGTATGAACGGTCTTTCTTACAGCCGTTTAATGCACGGTTTAAAGCTTGCTGGTATCGAAGTAAACCGCAAGATGCTTGCTGAATTAGCAGTTAGCGATGCAAATGCATTTGCTCAATTAGCTGAAGCAGCAAAACAACAAAACAATAAGTAATTAATATATAAGCCATTCTCTTAGATGAGAATGGCTTTTTATACATTAGGGGGAAGGGGAAAAATGGACGGTAAAACATTAATACTGGCGGCTTATGTACTAATGAATTTCATAGGGCTGCTTACCATGAAGGCAGATAAACAGAGGGCTATTAAGCATCAGTACAGGATTCCAGAAAAAACTTTATGGCTTGTAGCTTTATTTGGGGGTGCCATAGGCACTTTAATGGGAATGCAAATGTACAGCATAAAACAAAGCATTTATCTTTTATGATAGGATTTCCTCTGCTTGCAGTTATTGAATTTTTGGCATTTGTTTATATTAACCTAAAAATGGTCTAACAATTCTATTATGGAATTCTCGATTCCTTTTAACGAAGGTGAATTTCAACCTCAAAGGAACTCTTTAATGGACCAACATATTTTTCAACTTCAAAAAGAACACCTTTATAAGTAAGAAGGAAATTACTTTCAATACTAGAGGGAAAATCCATCATACAGTATTGCTTCTATTTGAGAGCTTTATTATGCTGCATTTCCGATCGTAATCGTTTTAAAAGCAAGAAAAAGTAAAAGAAAATGAGCATGATTAAATTAATGCGCAAAACCTTAATCAGCTTTTTTTCTCCTTACGAAAGCGTAGGAAAAAAGGTTCAATTAAAACAAGAAATGGGCGATACATATGAATTTAGAAAAATTGTTTGAAATGCAAAAATCACTTGATGCACATATCGAAAAGAAACATGGATTAGAGAAAGAGGATTTATTTGAAAAAAAACTTCTTGCCCTGCTCGTAGAACTGGGAGAATTGGCAAATGAAACCCGCTGCTTCAAGTTTTGGAGCTTAAAACCCTCTTCATCAAGAGAAATTATACTTGAAGAATATGTAGATGGAGTGCATTTTATATTATCACTTGGAATCGAAATGAAGTTCGATAAAATGGAGTTTTTGGTTCCAAATGAGGTTCAGGGCAATTCAGTTACAGCCCAGTTCTTGGCCGTATATCAAACAGCTAATGAATTTGCAAGAACTCGTAATTTAGAACAATTTGCAAAACTTTTGACAGATTACCTAGGCCTTGCCGCCAGACTGAACTTTACCACTAAGGAAATAGAAGAGGCATATTTCCGAAAAAATGAAGTAAATTATGAAAGGCAGAAAAAAGGCTATTAGCCAGAAAATTTGTACATCTTCTTCGGGATTCGTTATAATTAAGAATGTACATATGAAGGGGGTAAAAAAATGGCACAATTAGATGAAACTCTAACAATGCTTAAGGATTTAACAGATGCCAAAGGCATACCAGGTAATGAACGAGAAGTGCGCGAAGTAATGAAAAAATACATAGCTCCATTCGCTGATGAAATTACTACCGATGGGTTAGGAAGCTTAATTGCCAAAAAAACAGGTAAAGAGGGCGGTCCTAAAATCATGGTAGCGGGTCACCTTGATGAGGTTGGCTTTATGATTACTCAAGTTGATGATAAAGGATTTTTGCGCTTCCAGACAGTTGGAGGCTGGTGGGGACAGGTTATGCTTGCCCAGCGCGTTACGATCGCAACAAGAAAAGGCGATGTAACTGGAATCATTGGTTCCAAGCCACCTCATATATTGCCTGCTGAAGCACGCAAAAAACCGGTTGATATCAAGGATATGTTCATTGATATCGGTGCATCCAGCCGCGAGGAAGCAGAATCTTGGGGAGTCCGCCCTGGAGACATGGTAGTTCCTTATTTTGAATTTACTGTTATGAACAATGAGAAAATGCTGCTTGCCAAAGCATGGGATAACCGCATTGGCTGTGCCATTGCAATTGACGTCCTTAAACAATTAAAAGATACTGACCATCCAAATGTGGTTTACGGTGTTGGCAATGTTCAGGAAGAGGTTGGACTTCGCGGTGCACGTACAGCCGCAACTAAAATTAATCCTGACATCGGTATTGCTGTCGATGTAGGTATTGCTGGAGATACACCGGGGGTTTCGGAAAAAGAAGCTATGGGCAAAATGGGAAATGGACCACAAATCGTACTTTACGATGCGTCCATGGTAGGACATAAAGGGCTGCGTGATTTTGTAACAGATATTGCAGATGAATTCCATATCCCTTATCAATTTGAGGCAATTCCTGGCGGCGGTACTGATGCAGGAACTATTCACCTTACCCATAATGGTGTACCAGCGCTTGCTATTTGTATTGCAACACGTTATATCCATTCACATGCTGCAATGCTCCACCGTGATGATTACGAAAACACAGTGAAACTGATTGTTGAAGTAATCAAGCGTTTAGATCGTGAAACTGTTGATAAATTAACATTTGAATAAGAATAGATGCAGCTGATTCTAAAGGATATTATTTATCCTAAGAATCAGCTTTTCTTTTTGTGGAAAGTATACTTTTTTATGTAGAAAACCTTCTTAAATTGTAAATGATCCCCTTGGACAAAGAAATTGTAGAAAGCCCCACTATTTTTGTAGCATAGGTATGAAATAGTTCCAATTCATATTCCAATAAAAAAACTGCCAACATGAGCTGGCAGTCATAAGTCCTTACTGTTTTAAACCATTTTCAAGTGTTTCAAGCATTTCTTTCTTGTCGTCTTCGGAAGAATTTTGCCAGATTACTTCAAAAAGGACTCCCAATCCAGGAAGCATTTTTTCTTCCCCATTCTGAATGGCGTCCACAATTGTATCTTCAAGTTGATCCTGTGTGTTTCCGGTTACATTGTGTATAATGGCATTTCGTAAATTGAAATTCAATTTGATTCACTCCTTTTACTTTTTTCTTTTTAGTATCAAATTACTCGTTATCAAACTTGATAATGTTTGCTCCAGCACCCTAAGAAAAGCCCATTTACCCCATAGTGTTAAAAGGGTGCTTCCGCATTTCTTTTCATAGCTTTTTCTGATTTAGGTTTTATTATGTATTGTGGTTAAGATATAATTAGAAAATCATGAAAAGGAAAAAGGAGAGACTGTGTTGAATCATATTCACTCTTCAAAGAACCCTAAGGTTAAACAATGGAAAAAACTTCATACGAAAAAGGAACGGGATTTAACCGGGACATTTATAATGGAAGGTTTTCATCTTGTAGAGGAAGCATTAAAACAAAAAGAAATGGTGGAAGAACTGATCTATTCAGAGGAGACTGATCTGCCTCACAGCTGGGATTATGAATCCATTCCGGTAACAATCATTACGGAGGAGGTAGCAAAAGCTATTTCTGAAACAGAGGCACCACAAGGGGTATTTGCTGTATGCAAACAAGCTGAGGCTTCCATAACTGATGCGAAAACCTTCCTGCTGATTGATGCAGTGCAGGACCCCGGGAACCTCGGGACTATGGTCCGGACGGCTGATGCGGCTGGTATTGACGCCGTTATTGTTGGACAGGGCAGTGTTGATATTTATAATTCCAAAGTTCTCCGGTCGGCGCAGGGCAGTCACTTTCACCTTCCGATCATAAGAGGGAATTTATCTGAATGGATTGACCAGCTTTTAAGCAAAGAAATCCCTGTATACGGAACAGCCCTGGAAAATGGGAGTATATATACGGAAACCGCTCCTTCAAAAACCTTTGCTCTCGCAGTAGGTAATGAGGGCAGTGGGGTTAGCAAAGAGGTTCTTTCTAAAACAACAAGGAACCTATATATTCCTATTTACGGCAAAAGTGAATCACTTAATGTTGCTATAGCCACTGGCATCCTTTTATATTACTTAAGAAAGTCGTAAATCAGTTTGAAACCAAACTAAACTTATTATATAATTAACAACAAAATCAATATTCTAAATGACCAAGACGGAGAAAAGTACCTTGTGTGAAACCATTCAGGGAGAAAGTGCCCGGGACTGAGAGCACTTTTATGGAGGATACAGGGGAAGTTCACCTCCCGAGTTGGCATCGGGACCACAAAAAGCAGCTGCTTTTTGTGTAAAGATGCACCGGCATAAGCCGTTATCCGAATGAAGCGAACACAATGTTATGTATACATAGCGTGTTTACAAGGGTGGTACCGCGAAATAGAACCTCGTCCCTTTCCAGGGAGGAGGTTTTTTGTTTTTTTTCAGGGATCTTCTATTCGGAATACATAAAAGAAAAAGGAGGATTTATTGATGCAGGAACGTTTACAGGAATTGCAAACTGAAGCACTTCAAAAGATTGAGCAATCTGGAAACCTAAAAGAGTTAAATGAAGTACGAGTGGCCTATTTGGGGAAAAAGGGACCAATTACAGAGGTTCTGAGAGGAATGGGAAAGCTTTCGGCTGAGGAACGCCCTAAAATGGGTGCGCTTGTCAATGAAGTGCGCGAGGCTATATCTGTGAAGTTGGAAGAAAAACAAAAGGAACTGGAGGAAGCTGAGGTTCTTGAAAAACTAGCATCTGAAACAATTGATGTTACCCTGCCAGGACGTCCAGTAAAAACTGGAAGCCACCATCCATTAACCAAGATCATTGAAGAAATTGAAGACTTATTTATCGGCATGGGCTATCAGGTTGCCGAAGGCCCAGAGGTTGAAAAAGATTATTATAATTTTGAGGCACTTAACCTTCCAAAAGGCCATCCGGCAAGGGATATGCAGGATTCCTTCTATATTTCAGAAGAACTTCTATTACGCACACATACATCTCCTGTCCAGGCGCGCACAATGGAGAAGCATCAGGGAAAAGGCCCTGTAAAGATTATCTGTCCAGGAAAAGTTTACCGCAGAGATAATGATGATGCGACCCATTCCCATCAATTTATGCAAATTGAAGGTTTGGTTATTGATGAGAATATCCGGATGAGTGACCTGAAAGGGACACTCGAAGTATTTGCAAAAAAAATCTTTGGTGAAGACAGAGAAATCCGCTTAAGACCAAGCTTTTTTCCTTTCACTGAACCATCTGTAGAGATGGATATTTCCTGTAAAATTTGCGGCGGAAAAGGCTGCAGTGTCTGTAAAGGAACAGGCTGGATTGAAATTTTGGGAGCAGGTATGGTTCATCCTAATGTACTTGAAATGGCTGGATTCGATTCGAAAAAGTATACCGGTTTTGCATTTGGAATGGGACCTGAGCGAATTGCCATGCTGAAATATGGCATTGACGATATCCGCCATTTTTACACTAATGATGTCCGGTTCTTAACACAGTTTTCAAGGCATGAGTAATAACCCAATAATCCGGTTGATATAGGAGGAACAAAAATGTTCGTATCATATAAATGGCTGCAGGACTATGTTGATCTATCCGGCATAACACCTGAAGAGCTGGCTGAAAAAATTACTAAGAGCGGAATTGAAGTTGAAGGTGTCGAAACCCTGAATGAAGGAATTAAGGGTGTTGTTATCGGTTATGTAGTCGAGCGTGAACAGCATCCTAATGCAGATAAATTAAACAAATGTCTTGTAGATGTCGGAGATGAGGCACCTATCCAGATCATTTGCGGGGCTCCCAATGTTGCACAAGGCCAAAAAGTTGCTGTTGCCAAGGTTGGAGCGGTACTGCCCGGTAATTTCAAAATCAAACGTGCAAAGCTTCGCGGTGAAGAATCAAATGGAATGATTTGTTCTCTTCAGGAGCTTGGCATGGAGGGGAAAATTGTTCCGAAAGAGTATGCAGAAGGCATCTTTGTTTTTCCGGGAGATGCAGAAGTAGGAACAGACGCTATCGAGGCTTTAAACCGTGATGACTCAGTCCTGGAACTTGGCCTGACTCCAAACCGTTCAGATTGCCTAAGCATGCTTGGGGTTGCTTATGAAGTGGCAGCTATTTTAGGTAGAGAAGTAAAATTACCTGATGTTAGTCTTGAATCTTCTTCAGATATGGCTTCTGACTATATTGATATTAAGGTTGAGGCCAAGGATGGCAATCCGCTATATGTAGCAAAGGTAATCCGAAATGTAAAAATTGCTCCATCTCCATTATGGATGCAAACGCGTTTAATGGCAGCAGGTATTCGACCGCATAATAATGTTGTTGATATTACCAACTACATTTTGCTGGAATATGGCCAGCCGCTTCATGCCTTTGACTATGACCGCCTTGGTTCAAAGGAAATCGTCGTTCGAAGAGCAACTAAAGGCGAAACAATGGTTACTCTTGATGATGTAAAAAGAACATTGTCTGCAGACCACCTAGTTATTACTAATGGCAAGGAGCCGGTTGCTTTAGCTGGGGTTATGGGTGGAGCAAACTCAGAAGTTTCCTCTGAAACAACCACTGTCTTGCTTGAATCAGCTTATTTTAGCGGAGCAGCAGTAAGAAAGGCTTCAAAGGATCATGGATTAAGAAGTGAAGCTAGTGCCCGTTTTGAAAAAGGCGTTGATCCAAATCGTGTAAGAGTTTCCGGAGACCGCGCAGCCTATTTGATGGCAAAGTATGCAGATGGGGAAGTGCTAGGAGGATCTGTAGAGGTGGATACCTTAACAGTGGAACCTGCAGTTATTTCCATAACTCTTGAAAAAATCAATCGTGTGCTGGGAACTGAATTGTCTATGACCGTGGTTGAAGATATATTTGCAAGGCTTCAATTTGATACCAATACAGAAGAAGATACTATTACAGTTACGGTACCAACAAGACGCGGTGACATTAGAATTGAAGAGGATTTAATCGAAGAAGTGGCCCGTTTATATGGCTATGATAATATTCCAAAAACACTGCCGGAAGGTTCCTCTACACCTGGGCATTTAACAGGGTATCAGCAAAAACGCCGTGTTGTCCGGCATTTCCTTGAAGGAGCAGGGCTTTACCAGGCCATTACCTACTCATTAACAAGTGAAGAAAGAGTAGCTCAATTTGCAATAGAAAATGGAGATGCTATCAGCCTTGCGATGCCGATGAGCGAAGACAGAAGCATGCTTCGTCTAAGCATTGTGCCACAATTGCTGGAAGTATTAAAATACAATAGCGCCCGCCAGAACGAAAGTTTCGGTGTATATGAAACCGGTGCAGTATTCCTTGCCAATAAGGGTGACGAGCTGCCAGAGGAAAGAGAACATCTTGCAGCAGCCATAACAGGTGTTTGGCATAGCCATTCCTGGCAGGGAGAGAAGAAGCCTGTGGACTTCTATGTCCTAAAAGGTATTCTTGAAGGTTTATTTAATAAGCTTGGAGTTTCAAGCCAAATCAACTATGTCCAGTCAAAAATGGATGGTTTGCATCCAGGCCGTACGGCTGAGATCCTTCTCAATGGTGCTAAGATTGGCTTTGTTGGCCAGGTTCATCCAACCATGCAAAAGAATTTTGACCTAAAGGATACTTTTGTATTTGAACTTTCCTTAAAAGCGGTCCTTGAAGCAAGTACGGAACCGCTTCACTACAATGCGATTCCACGTTTCCCGTCCATTACAAGAGATATCGCTCTTGTAGCGGAAAAAGAAACTGCCTCAGGCCAATTAAAAGAAATTATTGCCGAGGCAGGCGGAAAGTTGCTTAAAGACGTACAGGTATTTGACTTATACGAAGGGGATCGCATGGAAGCAGGTAAGAAATCCATTGCCTTTTCACTGAAATATGAGGACCCTGAAAAAACTTTGACCGATGAAGAAGTAACAAAGGTTCATGAGAAGGTTTTAGAGGCGCTTAAAGAAAAAGCCGGAGCGGTTTTAAGAGGCTAAGTAAAGGAAAAGGGAGACCTGCCAAAACGGTGAGGTCTCCCTTTTTCTTATTTGCTTTCTACTAGAGAATCAGATTGAACAGCCTGTGATTCAATTAACTCGTCAATGCTTGCCCGGATGTTTCTTTTCCCTGACAGATTTTCGATAAGCTCTTTTACATCAAGCCCTGAAGATGCTTTTAATGATTCCTGCATGGTTGACATTAAATTAGTTGCATAAGAGGTTATTTTATTTGCGCCCCCTGATGCGGAGTCACTGCCGGTATCAACTACTGTTATTTTATCAATATTGGATAGCGGACTTGCAATTTCTTTTGCATACTGTGGAAGCATTTTAAGAACCATATCTAAAACTGCAGCCTGGCCGAATTGCTCAAAAGCTTCGGCAATTTTACGTTTTGCTTCTGCCTCTGCAAGCCCCTTCATTCTAATTACTTCTGCTTCTGTCTCACCCTGTGCACGCTGAGCATCGGCTTTTGCAACTCCGTCTACTCGGACACGTTCGGCATCAGCTTTAGCCATTGCTTCAACCCGGTACTTTTCTGCATCCGCTTCTGCCATTAGTTTCGCTTTGCTTGCAGCAGCAGCCTGTTCTACAGAGTAGCGGTCCGCATCGGCTTTTTTCTTAACCTCAGAATCATACTGTCTTTCGCGTCTCAATATTTCCTTTTCTTCCAATTCAATTTGCTTTTGGCGCTCAACAATTTTAACCTGCATTTCCTGCTCGGTTACCTCTTGTTTGGCACGTGCAGTCTCCAGATCATATGCCTGGTCGGCTCGCGCTTTTGCTATATCCTGTTCACGGCGATATTCTGCTACTTTTAATAGATTCGTTTTTTCTGCCTCAGCAATTTCAGTTGCTCTTTCTAATTCCGAACGTTTCGCATCCTTTGCTGCTTCGGCACGCTTAATTCTGGTTTCTTTATCTGCTTCTGCAGTTGCGATATCGGCATCACGTTTAACCTGGGCAATTCGTGGTTTTCCCAGTGATTCCAGATAGCCGTTTTTGTCTCGGACATCCTTGATTGTAAAGGAGACAATCATTAGTCCCATTTTAGCCAGATCTTGAGATGCTACACGCTGGACCTCCTGGGAAAACTTTTCACGGTTTTTATAAATCTCTTCAACGGTCATTGATCCCAGAATAGAACGGAGGTGGCCCTCTAAAACCTCACGGGCCTCACTTTCTCGGTCTTCCTTTGTTTTTCCTAAAAATTGTTCAGCGGCTGTCGCGATTTCTCCGATGGATCCGCCGATTTTTATAATTGCAGTGCCATCCGCCATAACAGGAACACCCTGTTCTGTATAAACCTCATGTGTATTGACATCCAGCTTGCTAGAGAGGAGGCTTAAAGGCTTTGCCTGTTGGAAAATAGGCAGGATAAAAGCACCACCGCCGCGGATAATTTTAATTTTATTTCCGGATTCATCTATATGAACATTTTTACTGCCTAAATAACTGCCAGTTACAATCAAAGCCTCATCAGGACCTGCGGTATGATACTTTTTGATAAATACACCAATAAAAGCAAGTAAAATAAATGTAACAATAGCTACAACAATCCAAATAAACACTTCTTCCCCTCCTAAAATGGATGCTCATATTCTTTAACTGTTAAAAAGCCTGTTTCTGCATCTATTACTAAAACAGTTGCTCCCTCTTTAATTGTAGAATCATCAAAGCTCCGGGCAGATTTTGATATCATCCCACTCGTACTTTCCAAAACTACTTCCCCAAAGCCATTGGCCGGAATGGTAATAATTACTTTGCCGACCCGCCCATTAAGGGACTCTGCTGTATAAACAAGGGACTCTTCGGCTTTTGAAAGGGGAAGAAGAACAAAAATATTTAATATGACATCAAGAATAAAAGAAATAATAACCGCAATAACAAGTATGAGGTAGCTATTCAGACTCGTTACTTTTTCCAATATGTAGCCAGTTGCAGACATAAAGGTAATAAATGCGAGCACAATTACCGGATTTAAGAAATCCAGCCCTGCAGCAGTGCCATGTGCTGCATCCCCAAAGAAGATAAAAAGCACTGTAAGAGCACCAATAATAAAAAGGGTGTATAGATAAATAGTTTCTATGGGAGTTCCAAATAACTCCATAATCCCCCCTCCTTAAGTAAATTTAAATTCTGGAATTCATCATTGACACTTATACGCACCACAAGTTAGAAAAGTTTCAAAAATTTTACATTAATTGTAACAAAAAAAAGCATCTGTCGTCGATGCTTTTTAAAAATAGTGATCCACTTTTTCAAAGTTATCAGATGCCTTTTTTCTTATTAACGAGATTCATTGCTTTTCCTGTGTTAGCAAAATGGAGTTTGACGAATTTAGGCAGCACATCTTTACCTTTGGCCATAATCAATTTTGCAGCCGCCACATCAACTTGGGCGCCGGCGCCTTTTGGAATCGTAAATCCTGCAGAACTGCTTAACTTCTCAAAATATTGGACAAATGCATATCTGGCTAATATGGACGCAGCTGCAACAGCCAGATGGATGCCTTCTGCTTTGGTGCTGAAATAAACATTTTCCTTTGCAATTACTTTCTGCCCTTTTAAGTGCCGATAATAGGATTCAGCCTCAACAAATTGATCAATAAGGATAGCATCAGGCTTGGTAGGAGCTATTTTATCGAGAACATTTAATATTGCTTTGTTGTGAAGGATGGCCTTCATTTTTCCCTGTGACATTCCCGATTGCTGAAGCTGGTTGTACTTTTCGTTATGTAAAGGTATTAGACTATGCGGTATAATGTCTTTTATCTGCCGCGCAATTTCTATAATTTTAACATCGTTTAAGTCTTTAGAGTCTTTGACTCCTAACTCCTTTAATAATGGAATGTCCTCTTTTCTAACATAAGCGGCTACAACGGTTATCGGTCCAAAAAAATCACCGGTGCCTACTTCATCAGAACCAATAGCCGACATGGAACTGATTTGGGGAGGCAGTCCAGTGGAGCTTTTCCCTGTTTTTTTGGCAGGAGCTGACTTGGCAGAAGCATTTCCCCATTTTAAGGCTTCTGCTTCACTGCCGCCTCCCTGAAATAAAACCTTTCCTGATTTATAGGCAGTAATCACACAGGCAGGAGTTTTTGCTGAAAATAAACCTCCCTGGGGAACCTTTTCAAGAAGGTAGGGACGATAGAATTCTTTTAATTTATTTAATTCGTTTGTTTCTAATACAATAACCGCGTTAGCCAAAATAACATTCTCCTTTTGATTTTGCTTTATTTTTTCTCTGGAATATACTCGCTCCCACTTATTCGAAAGGGAGGAGAACGGCCTCTGAAACTGTTTGGCTTTTCTGCTGATATTCGTTCATGATATGATATAGATTAGGATTCTTTGAATGGAGGCATTTACGTTGTCGAACCAACATAAAAACCGGACTGCAGTAGATATATACGGACAGCAATATATCATTATTGGTGAAGAAAGCTCAAGTCATATCAGTATGGTTGCTTCGCTGGTTGATGATAAAATGCGTCAAATAGGTTCCAAGAATCCATCACTTGAAGTAAATAGGCTTGCCGTATTGACAGCGTTAAATGCCGTCAATGATTATATAAAAATTAAAGACCAATTGGAACGGCTTCAAGCTGAAATGGAAAGGGAAAAGGGCTGAAATACATGTTGGATTTAGCAATTATTATTATTTTAATTATTGGTTTTTTTGTAGGCCTTAAAAGAGGCTTAATCATGCAGCTATTTCATTTAGTAGGCTTTATAATTGCTTACATTGCAGCAAGAACTTATTATGATGACCTGGCACCAAAGCTTACACTTTGGATTCCATATCCAAGCCTGGGAGAAAACAGCACGCTTAAGCTTCTGACAGACAGCGCCGATATGGAAGCTGCTTTTTACAGGGCTATTTCTTTTGCGATTATCTTTTTTGCCGTTAAAATTCTTCTCCGAATTATTGGAGCAATGCTTGACTTTATTGCCCACCTGCCAGTATTAAAACAGTTAAACACTCTTGGAGGAGGCATTCTTGGTTTTATAGAGATTTATTTTGTCCTTTTTATATTATTATATATAGCTGCCTTAATTCCAATAGAAGTTCTTCAGGGACCACTTGACAGGTCTTTCCTGGCGGATGCGATTGTGAATCATACACCGGTTCTCTCCGACCAGCTGAAAAAGCTTTGGATTGCCTATGTCGGAGCTCCAACTTCTCTGTGACAGAGAAGTTTTTCTTCGTTTAAGAAATTATAAATTATTACCTTGTGGATAACTTTAACTTATTCCTGTCGGAGGCCCACAGGACAAGGAAAGCTTCGGAAGCATCTGCATCGCACGATGAAAAAGCTTTAGCCTTTCGAGGAAGCGGGTCAGAAAGGCGTTGCCAAAGGAAGTGGCGATTTTAGCCTTTCATCATCTGATCAGGGCGCTTGCGCCTTTTGTTCGCTAATCAGAATTTATATCCCTAAATTCTGAACGCATAAGTAAAACTAGGGCATCCGCCAATGGGACTTGGCGAATGCCAAGTTTTTCTAACGGTTTGAATGATTTATATTGGAGAGTCCAAATTAAAATTTTAAGGGCGGTGTTATAAATGGAAATAAACAAAAAAGATGTTATTCACCTTTTGGAAGCAATTGCTATTTATTTGGAACTAAAGGGTGAAAATCCTTTTAAAATATCAGCCTTTCGTAAAGCTGCCGGTGCTTTGGAGGCGGATAACCGGAGTTTAACAGAAATTGAAGACTTTACTGCTATTTCCGGAATTGGTAAGGGAACGGCAGCAGTTATAGAAGAGTATATGATTGATGGCGAATCAAATGTACTGAAGGAGCTTCAGGAGGAGGTGCCCAATGGGCTGATTCCTCTCCTTGACCTGCCCGGTCTGGGCGGTAAGAAAATTGCCAAGCTTTATCAAGAGCTTGGGATTGAAGATATTGCCGACCTTGAAGAAGCCTGCCGTGCGGGAAAGGTACATTCCCTGCCAGGCTTCGGGAAGAAAACAGAAGATAAAATCCTTCTTGCTATTGAGAATTTTGGGACCAGGCCGGAAAGGCTTCCTATTGCCTACATGCTGCCAATTGCAGAGAGTATAGAGAAAAGCCTTTCAGAGATTCCTGAAATCATTCGTTTTTCACGAGCTGGAAGTTTGAGACGTATGAGAGAAACAATAAAGGATCTGGATTTTATTATTGCAACAGAAAGTCCGGAGGCTGTTAAGGACAAGCTCCTTGCTTTTTCCAAAATTAAAGAAGTAATTGGGGCCGGAGATACAAAGGTATCTTTAACTTTTGCCCTGGACTATGATATTTCGGTTGATTTTAGGCTGGTTGAGCCTAATGAATTTGCTACAGCGCTTCATCATTTTACTGGTTCTAAGGAACATAATGTAAGAATGAGGCAGCTGGCAAAGGAACGCGGTGAAAAAATCAGCGAATATGGAGTAGAAAATAACGAAACCGGTGAGATTCTCACATTTTCATCTGAAGAAGAATTTTATCATCATTTTGGACTTCCTTTTATTCCTCCTGAAATTAGAGAGGATGGGACCGAAGTGGAAGAGTTCCGTCCAGCTGAAAAACTTATTTCTATTGATGATATAAAAGGCGATCTTCATATGCATTCAACGTGGAGCGATGGAGCCCATTCCATCGAAGAAATGGTTGAGGCCTGCAGGGAAAGAGGATATCAATATCTGGCTATTACAGACCATTCGCAATTTTTAAGGGTTGCAAACGGCCTAACCCCTGAAAGGCTGCTTCAGCAAAGGGAAGAAATTAAAAAACTTAACGAAAAGTACGATGATATTATCATACTGTCTGGGATAGAAATGGATATCCTTCCCGATGGCTCGCTTGATTATGAAAATGAGCTGCTTGAGGGGCTGGATATTGTTATCGCCTCCATCCATTCTTCCTTTTCGCAACCAAGAGAAAAAATAATGCAAAGATTAAAAAATGCATTAACCAATATTCATGTTGATATCATTGCCCACCCTACTGGAAGGCTAATTGGCAGGCGGGAAGGGTACGATGTTGATATGGACATGCTGATTCAATTGGCAAGGGAAACAAATACAGTTCTTGAATTAAACGCAAATCCTCACAGACTTGATCTTTCATATGAAAATTTAAGGAAAGCCCAGGATGCTGGCGTGAAAATTGTTATTAATACAGATGCACATAAAATGGATACACTGGAACATATGGAAATAGGGGCTGGGGCAGCAAGAAAAGGGTGGATCAAAACATCAAATGTAATTAATGCACTTGAAAAAAATGATCTTCTTGACTTCCTTCATAACCGTCACGCTCGAACTGACTAAGAATAATAGGAGGATTATCTCCATGCAGCGGAATGCTTTAAAGGTATTAGAATATGCAAAGATAAAAGAACAGCTGATGGGCCATGCATCATCATCATTGGGAAGAGATGAAATTAAGAATCTGGTACCATCAGCGGATTTCGATAAAGTAGTTCGCCTTCAGGAAGAAACAGATGAGGCGGCAATGGTATTAAGATTAAAAGGAAATGTTCCCTTATCCGGAATTTTTGATATACGTGCCCATATTAAAAGGGCTGTAATTGGCGGTGTTTTAAGCCCCTCAGAACTTGTCCAGATCTCCAGTACCATTCATGCCAGCAGGCAAATAAAGCGGTTTATTGAGGATTTGGCTGAAGAGGATATCAAGGTTCCAATTCTCTCTGAAAAAGCAGAAAGAATCATCCCATTGGCAAAACTAGAAGAATCAATTAAAAATTCAATTGATGAGAGCGGAGATGTTCTTGACAGTGCCAGTGAACTTTTGAGGTCACTAAGAAGCCAAATCAGAGCAAACCAGGCCCGTGTAAGAGAAAGACTCGAGGGAATGATCAGATCCTCCAGTGCACAAAAGATGCTATCGGATGCGATCATTACCATTCGTAATGACCGGTTTGTTATTCCAGTAAAGCAGGAGTACAGAGGGCATTATGGCGGTATTATTCATGATCAAAGTTCTTCAGGGCAGACTTTGTTTATAGAGCCACAGGCTATTGTTCAGCTTAATAATGCCCTTCAGGACATACGGGTAAAGGAACAGCTTGAAATCGAACGGATTTTAGCTGATCTTTCTGCCCAAACCGCTGAATTTGAAGGAGAGCTCAGCATTATTGTTGAAGTTATGGGAAGCCTTGATTTTATCTTTGCAAAAGCAAGGTATAGCAGGCAGATAAAGGGATCAAAACCTCTAATGAATAATGAAGGCCGGATTTCTTTATATAAGGCACGCCATCCGCTCATTCCCATAAATGAAGTGGTAGCCAATGATATCCTTCTTGGCAGAGACTTTACAATCATTGTTATTACAGGTCCAAATACAGGCGGTAAAACCGTTACTTTGAAAACAGTTGGATTGTGTACTCTTATGGCGCAATCTGGCCTGCAAATACCTGCACTTGATGGGTCTGAATTGGCTGTATTTGATTCTGTGTATGCAGACATTGGTGATGAACAATCGATTGAACAAAGCTTAAGTACATTCTCATCTCATATGGTTAATATCGTGGATATTTTAAAAAAGGCAGATTTCAATAGCCTGATTCTGTTTGATGAACTTGGTGCAGGAACTGACCCGCAGGAAGGGGCTGCCCTGGCCATTTCCATTCTTGATGAAGTAAATAAACGTGGAGCCCGAGTTATTGCAACTACTCACTATCCTGAGTTGAAAGCATATGGCTATGACCGTAAAGGTGTTATGAATGCAAGTGTGGAATTTGATGTAGAGACACTTAGTCCAACTTATAAGCTCTTACTTGGTGTTCCAGGCCGAAGTAATGCGTTCGAGATATCAAAAAGGCTTGGTCTTGATGAACAGGTTATCAATGTGGCCCGTTCCCATGTGAGTGCAGATACCAATCAGATTGATAAAATGATTGCTTCCCTTGAGGAAAGCAGACGGCAGGCTGAACGTGATCGTGAAGAAGCAAATGACTTTTTAAAGCAGGCTGAGAGACTTCATAACGATATGCAAAAACAGATGGCTGACTATTATAATCATAAGGATAATCTATTTGATAAGGCTGCTTCTCAGGCAGAAGATATTGTAGAGCAAGCCAAAGAAGAGGCGGAAAAAATTATTCGCGATCTTCGAAAAATGAGGCTTGAGAAGAATGCGGATATAAAGGAACATGAATTAATTGATGCAAAAAAACGCTTGGCAGAAGCTGCTCCTGACGTCAAGAGATCAGGCCGGCAGACGGCTCAAAAGGACCAAAAAAGGACCTTTAAGCCCGGGGATGAAGTTAAAGTTCTTACTTTTGATCAAAAGGGAACTCTTCTTGATAAAACATCAGGTCATGCATGGAATGTCCAAATTGGTATTTTAAAGATGAAAGTTGAAGAAAAGGATTTGGAGTATTTATCAACTCCAAAACAAACCGAAAAACGTGCTGTTACTACCATAAAGGGGAAAGACTTCCATGTCAGCCTAGAACTCGATCTCCGTGGTGAGCGATATGAAAATGCCTTAATGAGGGTAGAAAAATACTTGGATGACGCCCTATTGGCCGGATATCCCAGAGTATCGATTATACACGGTAAAGGAACAGGGGCATTAAGGCAAGGTGTTCAGGAATACCTGAAAAACCACCGTTCCGTCAAAAAAATCCGCTTCGGTGATGCGGGAGAGGGAGGAACAGGCGTAACCATTGCAGAGTTTAAATAAAGTCCGGGGAGAATGGGATATGGACCGATTTTGGGAGAATAAATATACACTGACAGCAGCTAATTACAGTGTGGTCATTTTATGTTTAATTGTCTTTATGGCTGTTTTTGAACTGGTAACAAAATATAAAAATTGGGAAGAAATAAAAAATGGAAATATGGCGGTTGCTATGGCAACAGGCGGAAAGATATTTGGCATCATAAATATTTTTCGTCATTCAATCGCTCAGCATAATTCTCTAATGAACATGATTAGTTGGGGGATTTATGGATTTATCCTTTTGCTGGCTGGCTACTTTATTTATGAATTCCTAACACCCAAGTTCAATATCGACCATGAAATTAAAAATGACAACCGAGCTGTTGGATTTATATCAATGGTTATCTCAATAGGCCTTTCCTATGTCATTGGTGCAGGGATTAAATAAGGAGAGATTGGAATTGGAGAAGCTGGCAAAAATCCTACTGGTACTGTGCGGCTTATTTTTGCTAATCGGGCTGGGTTATATGTTGTTTTTTGCAAAATAGTAAAAAATTAGGGCTGTCCTTTTGGGCGGCCATTTTTTATTTATTTAGAATTTATTTTGAACGAAATCAATTATAGCTCTGTTCTCACTAAAGGCTTGGCTATCGCTAAGTTTTCTAAATTATTTTGTCGAATTTCAAAAGGTGTTCTATTTGTTTAAAAAAAATGATTATATTATAATAGGCGGAAGTAATTAGAATTTTATAACAATTCAAAAAGGAGGGTTTACATGATTGAAACAAGACCATGGATTAAAAACTATCCAGACGAAATCCCTTCCAGCCTGGAGTATTCATCCCAGCCTGTTCAGGCTTATTTGAAAAAGGCTGTCGAGGAGTTTCCTAACAAAATAGCCATTCATTTTATGGGAAAGGATTTATCCTATACAAAGCTGTATGAATCAGCAAAAAAGTTCGCAGGGTATCTTCAGGAAATTGGAATCACTAAAGGTGACAGGGTAGCTATTATGCTTCCTAATTCACCACAATCTGTTATCAGTTACTTCGGTATTTTAATGGCAGGAGGAGTAGTGGTTCAGACAAACCCGCTATATATGGAGAGGGAACTGGAATACCAAATGATTGATTCAGGATCAAAAGCCATTGTTTGCATGGATATCCTTTATCCACGGGTATCCAAAGTTATGTCCAAAACCGATTTAAAAGACATCATTGTAACCGCTCTCAAGGACTATTTGCCGTTTCCCAAAAATCTTGTTTATCCATTTATTCAGAAAAAACAGTATGGCATAGTGGTTAATGTCAAGCATGAAGGAAACTCTCACTTGCTGACAGAAATCCTAAAGCAGCCTGCCAGAGATGTGAAAGAGCATGAGTATGATTTTGAAGAGGATCTAGCTCTATTGCAATATACGGGCGGAACAACAGGGTTCCCAAAAGGAGTCATGCTAACCCATAAAAATTTGATTGCCAATGCATCTATGTGCCAGGCATGGATGTACAAGTGCAAACGCGGTGAAGAAACAGTACTTGGACTGCTGCCATTCTTCCATGTTTATGGAATGACAACTGTTATGATTCTATCAGTAATGCAAGCCTATAAAATGGTGCTCCTGCCTAAATTCGATGCGGCGGCCACTCTTAAAACGATTCAAAAACAAAAACCTACGCTTTTTCCAGGAGCTCCCACCATTTACATTGGGCTCTTGAATCATCCAGATATTAAAAAGTATGATCTGTCATCAATCGATTCGTGCATAAGCGGGTCCGCACCACTTCCTGTAGAGGTACAGCAAAAATTTGAAGAAGTAACTGGAGGAAAGTTAGTAGAAGGCTACGGTTTAACTGAGTCCTCACCTGTTACACATTCCAATTTTCTCTGGGACCGTCCCAGAATAAAAGGAAGTATTGGAGTCCCATGGCCTGATACTAATGCGGCTATTTTTTCAATGGAAACTGGTGAAAGGCTCTCAGCTGGCGAAATTGGAGAAATTGCTATTAAAGGGCCACAGGTGATGAAGGGCTATTGGAACAGGCCTGAGGATACAGCACAGACTTTAAGGGATGGCTGGCTGTTAACTGGAGATCTTGGCTACATGGATGAAGATGGTTACTTTTACGTAGTAGACAGAAAGAAAGATATGATAATAGCTGGAGGCTATAATATATATCCGAGAGAAATTGAAGAAGTATTATATGAGCATCCTGATGTACAGGAAGTTGTCGCTGCAGGGATTCCGGATCCATACCGGGGTGAAACCGTTAAGGCATATGTTGTATTAAAAGAAGGGACAAAAATTACAGAAGAAGAACTAAACAAATTTGTCCGCCAGCATCTTGCTGCATATAAAGTGCCACGTATTTATGAGTTCAGACAGGAACTTCCCAAAACTGCAGTTGGAAAAATCCTGAGGAGAGCACTTGTAGAAGAAGAAAAGAAAAAAATAGAGGATCAAGGCCAAAAACATGCTTAATTTTTGAGCCGGAAAGGGGCTCTTTATTTTTGAAAAATAAGGCTTGTCCGCTTGAAGCTTTTTAGTAAAAAATATAATATAAAAATAGAACTGTATTTCTTGACAGAAAAGCGGTATCTAACTATTATTAAAATATGAATGACTATTCATTCACTTTTCATTGATAGTTATACCGTTTTTTATATACTTCATGTTTTACAAGCTCCATTTTGTATTTCCATGAAAGCTATTAATGCTTCAAAGGGAAATACGGCTTTGAGGGAGGGGATAAATTGAAAAAAAACAAACCGAAATATAAGCAGATTATCGATGCTGCTGTTATAGTAATAGCTGAAAATGGCTATCATCAGGCTCAGGTATCAAAAATAGCCAAACAGGCGGGCGTCGCTGATGGAACCATTTATTTGTATTTTAAGAATAAAGAAGATATTTTAATCTCTCTCTTCGAAGAAAAAATGGGCAGCCTTATTGAAAATTTAAATGAAATGATGGCAGGAAAAGAAAGCGCAGCAGAGAAGTTATTAATGATGATTGAGACGCACTTTAACCTGCTGTCAAGTGACCGCCATCTTGCCATAGTAACTCAATTAGAGTTAAGACAATCCAATAAGGAACTTCGTTTAAGGATAAATGATGTACTTAAAGGGTATTTAAAGTTGATTGATAAAATTCTAAATGAGGGCAAAGAAAGCGGAGAGTTTTCCCAGCAGCTGGATGTCAGACTTGCAAGGCAAATGATCTTCGGTACGATGGATGAAACAGTGACATCCTGGGTGATGAATGATCAAAAATACGACTTGCAGGCCCTTTATAAGCCGGTACATCAGCTGCTCATCAGCGGGTTGCGCGGATCATAAATATTGTTTCTTTAGCCATAGGAGGGATTGATATGGAATACTTAAAATGGTCGGCTGCAGACAGAATCGCTACCATAACGATTCAGCGGCCTCCTGCCAATGCCCTTTCATCAGGCCTTTTGAGGGAATTATCCTCGTTGCTTGATGAAATTGAAACAAATGAAGAAGTCAGGGCAATTATTGTTCATGGCGAAGGGCGTTTCTTTTCGGCAGGTGCAGACATTAAGGAGTTTACATCTATTCAAACAGGTGAAGATTTTTCGAAGCTTGCGAAATATGGCCAGGATTTATTCGACAGGATGGAAAGGTTCCCAAAACCAATTATTGCAGCTATTCACGGTGCAGCACTGGGGGGTGGCCTGGAAATTGCTATGGCCTGCCATTTTAGGCTTGTCAGTGAAACAGCAAAATTGGGCCTTCCGGAATTACAGCTTGGCCTTGTTCCCGGATTTGCCGGATCTCAGAGACTGCCGAAATTTGTAGGAACTGCCAGGGCTGCTGAAATGCTTTTTACTTCTGATCCGATAACCGGGTTGGAGGCTGTGCAATTTGGCTTGGCGAATCATGCCTATCCTGAAGAGCAAGTTTTGGAAAATGCATATAAGATTGCTAAGAAGATTGCCAAAAAGAGTCCTATGGCATTAAAGGCTGCCATTGAATTGCTTAATTTCTCGAAGACTGAGGAATTTTACAATGGAGTAAACAAAGAAGCTGAACTTTTTGGACAAGTATTTTTGTCTGAAGATGGACAGGAAGGCATTCGGGCTTTTATGGAAAAGAGAGAGCCTGAATTTAAAGGGAAATGATATAGCGGGAATAGTTAGTTCCCGCTTCTCAAAGCAAAAAAATTTTTTAAATAAAATTTTTTTAATCTTTAGAACAGAAAAAATGTTTGAATTCTTAGGAGGGAAACTATGAATATTTATGTTTTGCTAAAAAGAACATTTGACACTGAAGAAAAAATTACTATTTCCGGCGGTAAAATCAATGAGGATGGTGCCGAGTTTATCATTAATCCTTACGACGAGTATGCAGTTGAAGAGGCAATCCAAGTAAGAGATGCACAGGGCGGAGAAGTTACTGTCGTTTCTGTAGGAAACGAAGAAACCGAAAAGCAGCTTCGCACTGCACTGGCTATGGGTGCTGATAAAGCCGTTCTCATTAACACTGAAGATGATGTAGAAAATGGTGATCAATATACAACTGCTAAAATCCTGGCTGAATACTTAAAGGATAAAGATGCAGATCTCATTATCGGAGGAAATGTAGCTATTGACGGAGGGTCTGGTCAAGTTGGTCCTCGTGTAGCTGAAATGCTGGGCATTTCATACGTAACCACTATTACAAATCTTGAAATTAACGGTACTACTGCAACTGTTACCCGCGATGTTGAGGGAGATTCCGAAGTTATTGAAACAACGCTACCTTTACTGGTTACGGCACAACAGGGATTAAATGAGCCAAGATATCCATCCCTGCCGGGCATCATGAAAGCAAAAAAGAAGCCGCTTGATGAGCTAGAGCTAGATGATCTGGATTTGGAAGAAGACGATGTTGAAGCAAAAACAAAAACAATTGAAATCTATCTTCCTCCAAAGAAAGAGGCTGGTAAAGTGCTTCAGGGTGAACTTACCGATCAGGTAAAGGAACTTGTTAAACTGCTCCACACCGAAGCAAAAGTAATTTAATCCTTAAGACAACAATTCAAGCAGGAGGTAATAGAATGGCTAGAAAAGTATTAGTTTTAGGTGAAGTACGAGACGGCGCATTGCGTAATGTATCTTTTGAGGCAGTTGCTGCAGGTAAAACAGTTGCTGAAGGCGGAGAAGTTGTAGCTGTTTTGGCTGGGGAGTCTGTAAGCGCTTTAGCAAATGAAATGGTTGCAGCCGGTGCAGACCGAGTGCTGACAATAGAAAACGATAAATTAAAACAATATACTCCGGACGGTTATTCGCAGGCCATCTTGGCTGCAGTGGAACAGGAACAGCCTGAAGGATTAATTTTTGGTCATACAGCTCTTGGAAAAGACCTTGCACCAAAAATTGCAGCAAAACTTTCATCTGGATTAATCTCCGATGCTACTGATGTGGAAGCAGCAGGAGGAAACATTGTATTTACACGTCCTATTTATTCCGGTAAAGCATTTGAAAAGAAAATTGTAACAGATGGATTGGTTTTTGCAACGATTCGTCCAAATAACATTGCACCGCTTGAAAAGGATGATAGCAGATCAGGAGAAGTAACAAGCCTTTCAGTTGATGTAAAGGATCTTAGATCTGTTATTAAGGAAGTTGTCCGCAAAGCAACGGAAGGTGTTGATCTTTCAGAAGCAAAAGTTATTATTGCGGGTGGACGAGGCGTAAAGAGCGAAGAAGGCTTTGAGCCATTAAAGGAACTTGCAAATGTCTTAGGCGGAGCAGTCGGAGCATCACGTGGAGCCTGTGACGCAGATTATTGTGATTATTCACTTCAAATTGGCCAGACAGGTAAAGTAGTAACACCCGACCTTTACATTGCATGTGGAATTTCAGGAGCTATCCAGCACCTAGCGGGTATGTCCAATTCTAAGGTCATTGTCGCTATTAATAAGGATCCTGAAGCCAACATCTTCAAGGTTGCAGATTATGGAATCGTTGGAGACCTTTTTGAAGTAGTGCCAATGCTTACAGAAGAATTTAAAAAGCTTAAGGTACATTCATAATAATTCCCTCCTCATAAATCATAGTTCCAGGGTAAAACCGGCCGGCAATGCCGGCCGGTTTCCTTTGTTTAATGAATAGTTTTATTGAAAAAGGGTAAAAATACATCAGAAACAAATTATTAGCATGATTTGTAAATCGATGATATACTTTCCGTAGTATTTGAGTATTAAATTTAGGAGGAAATTCCAATGGCAATTTCACACGTTACAGACCAAACTTTTTCAGCTGAAACTGGATCAGGCTTAGTGCTTGTTGACTTCTGGGCTCCATGGTGCGGACCTTGCAAAATGATAGCTCCAGTTCTAGAAGAACTTGACTCAGAAATGGGCGATAAAGTAAAAATCACTAAACTTGATGTAGATGATAACCAGGAAACAGCTGCTAAATTCGGCGTTATGAGCATCCCAACATTGTTGGTATTGAAAGACGGAGAAGTAGTAGATAAAGTTGTTGGCTTTCAGCCAAAAGATGCTCTTGCAAGTGTTCTGCAAAAGCACATCTAATATATAGATAGTTAACTCTCAGCCTACAGCTGGGGGTTTTTATTTTGCAAAACTTTTACAAATAGTCTCTGTTAAACTGGACTGGTAGATTTTCGCTCACATCGCTCTCTTTCCGCGGGCGAACCGGGAGCCTCCTCGGCGCTTTGCGCCTGCGAGGTCTCCCTCCTGGCCAGCTTTTCCCGAGAATTTGCATTATGGAATCGGCCCACGCGCAAAGGAAATGCGCACCATTTTCGCGGAGTCTCGCGCCTTCCACTTAAATCAACATAGTAATCAACCATATGCTTTAACACATCCTACAAATAAAAGTAGTAATGTGCATTTCTCCTTGCTTGTTCACTCAAATGACATTGACATTCATTCTCAATGAATATATAATTTTTATTGTAATTGAAAACGATTTTCATTTATAAAACATAATAGATAGTCAATACATAAGGAGGAAACTATGAAACTTAAATTTATTACGGCTTTATTAATATTACTTGCAGCATATATAGCCCTCCCAACAAATAGCTATGCTGCAAGTGCAACAGAAGATATGACCAAGGCAAACATAATTATTAACGAAACGATTGCGTCAGTTGACAAAGGTGATTTGGAAAAAGCTTCTGAACAATTTAAGAAGTTTAATTCAACATGGCTTTCAATTGAGGATGGCATTAAAAAGAAATCTTCTCATGCTTATCGTGAAATTGAAGATAAAATGGGTATGGTATCATTTTCATTTGCACAGCAGCCTACAGATCAGATGAAGGTAAAAAATGCTCTTCTTGAATTGAAAGAAACCAATGAAAAGTTTACAGATGGAAAGTTTACGGATGGCCCGGATAAAAATAACAATAATACTGGCAAAACAGGGAATGTTTCTGAACTGGTTACCTTGCTAAACCGATCTTTATCCAAAATTGATGATAATGATATTGAAGGTGCCAGAAATGATATAGAGAAGTTTCGTAAATCCTGGTTAAACGTTGAAGGAGTTGTCCTTACACAGTCTTCAAAGGTCTATAGTGATGCAGAAAGAGATATGGTTTCTTCCTATGCCATGCTTTCATCAAAGCCGGCAGATATAAAAGATGCCAAAAAGACAATTGAAGGTATGAGAGATTACCTTTCACCTCTTGTTGCAAAAACAAGCTACAACATGATGGATGCGATAACGATTCTTTTGCGTGAAGGATTAGAAGCTCTGCTTGTTATTGTCGCTTTACTTGGATTCTTAAAAAAATCGGGGCATGAAAATAAGGGGAAATGGATTTGGTTAGGGGTGGGATCTGGACTGGGAATAAGTATTATTCTTGGGGCAATTGTTAACTTATTATTCTCTGCAGGTACATTTGGCAGCAACAATTTCCTTATTGCTGGATGGACTGGTGTTTTTGCTGCAGCTATGCTTCTTTATATGAGCTATTGGCTCCACAGCAAATCAAGTATTTCAGAATGGCAGAGATACATTAGAACCCAAAGCACTAATGCCTTAAATAAGGGAAGCCTCCTTTCACTGGCCCTCTTATCGTTCCTGGCTGTTTTCCGTGAAGGAACAGAAACTGTCTTATTCTTTATTGGGATGGCGTCATCTATTAAACTGACATCTTTACTCTTAGGCATTGCAATTGGTTTAGCTATTCTAGCTGTGTTATCTTATCTAATCCTAAAAGTAGGCTTAAAAATTCCTATGAGGCCGTTCTTCCTGGTATCAAGTATATTAATGTTCTATTTGTGCTTCAAATTTGCAGGGATGGGTATCCATGGCCTGCAGCTTGCAGGACTCTTGCCAGCTACCCAAGCACCAATACCAACTATCGACTTTTTTGCTTTATATTCAACCTGGGAAAGTTTCATCCCACAATTGCTTCTCCTGATTATTGCGGTTATCGCAGCAATTATAAATAAAAGAAAAGATAACAAAATGAAGGTGCAATCTGGAGGAAATTTAAATGAAATCGCCTAAACTTATCTTACCAATCATACTTTCTTTATCATTCTCACTTGCGGCCTGTGGCGGGGGAAATGAAGACGAAAAGGCTGAAAAAACAAATAGCGGTACTTCAATCAGCGAAGGAGCAAAAGAAATGCAAAAAACCATAGCCGAGTTGAAAACACAGCTAAACGATAAAGATTCTGCTAAGGTGAAAAAGAGTGGGGAAGAACTTGAAGAATCCTGGGAAAAGTTCGAAGATAACGTAAAGGATAAAGACAAAGAATTGTATGAAAAAGTAGAAACTCCACTTCATACCATTGAGGCGGGGGCCAAATCTGAACCGCTAGATGTAAACACCCTTTCCGCAGCAGCAGATGAACTTAATAATACCTTGACAGAAGTTAAAAACTTAAAATAATAAAGATGAAGAGCAGAGCTAATCTTTGCTCTTCTTTTGCCGTTTAGTATCAGATATTTAAATACCCTGCAAAAAGCAGTCAGAGGCTAAAGACGGAAACGGCCATATGCTTATCTAATTATTGTTTGTAAAGTGTTTCTCATGATATAACATATATAAATGGGAGGTAGCAAGAATGAATGAGATCATAAAGCAAAAACTCACATTGCTGCCGGATCAGCCTGGCTGCTATTTGATGAAAGACCGTCAGGGTACTATCATCTATGTGGGAAAGGCAAAAGTTCTGAAAAACCGTGTCCGCTCTTACTTCACAGGCTCTCATGATGGAAAAACCCTCAGGCTTGTAAATGAAATTGAGGACTTTGAATACATTGTTACGTCGTCGGATATAGAGGCGCTTATTCTTGAATTAAATTTAATTAAGAAGCATGATCCTAAATATAACATCATGCTTAAGGACGATAAAACTTATCCTTTTATAAAACTTACAGCGGAAAGACATCCAAAGCTGATTATCACAAGGAAGGTTAAAAAGGATAAAGGAAAATACTTTGGTCCCTATCCAAATGTTCAGGCAGCCAATGAAACCAAAAAGCTGCTGGATAGAATCTATCCTCTTCGAAAATGTTCCACCCTCCCGGACCGAGTCTGCCTGTATTATCATTTGGGACAATGTCTTGCTCCGTGTGTAAAGGATATTGCAGCAGAACAATACAAACAAATTACCGATGATATTACTCGTTTTCTTAATGGTGGTTATAAAGAGATTAAGAATGAACTTACAGAAAAAATGACCCTTGCAGCAGAGAGTTTAGATTTTGAAAGGGCTAAGGAATACCGGGATAAAATTGCTCATATAGAAACAACCATGGAAAAGCAGAAAATGACTACAACTGACTTTACCGACCGGGATGTATTTGGCTATGCGGTTGATAAAGGATGGATGTGTGTTCAGGTGTTTTTTGTCCGTCAGGGAAAATTAATCGAACGGGATGTCTCCTTGTTCCCAATATACAACGAGCCTGAAGAAGAAATCTTAACCTATCTTGGCCAGTTTTATGAAAAAGCAAACCATATCAAGCCAAAGGAAATTCTAATTCCAGACGAAATGGATACTGCACTTGCCGAACAGCTATTGGAAGTTAAAGTTCTAAAGCCGCAAAGAGGGCAAAAAAAAGAGCTTGTAAAACTTGCCATTAAAAATTCCCGAATTGCTTTAAATGAGAAGTTCTCGCTTATTGAAAGGGATGAAGAGCGTTCCATTAAAGCAGTTGAGAACCTTGGAAGCCTTCTTGGCATCTATACGCCTCACCGGATTGAGGCTTTTGATAACTCTAATATTCAGGGAACTGATCCTGTTTCAGCACTGGTTGTTTTTCAGGATGGAAAAGCAAATAAAAGAGAGTATCGCAAATATAAGATTAAATCCGTAAAGGGTCCGGATGATTATGAATCAATGAGGGAAGTTGTTAGAAGAAGATACACAAGAGTTCTAAAAGAATCACTTCCCCTTCCTGATTTAATTATCATTGACGGAGGAAAAGGGCACGTTGAAGCTGTTAGAGATGTATTGGAAAATGAGTTGGGTCTGGATATTCCTCTTTCAGGATTGGTAAAAGATGTGAAACACAGAACCTCCCAGCTTCTATACGGAAATCCTTTAGAAATTATTCCATTAGGAAGAAACAGCCAGGAATTTTATTTGCTGCAAAGAATTCAGGATGAAGTTCACCGGTTCGCTATCACTTTCCACCGGGAGACCCGGGGGAAAACAGCTTTTCATTCTCTCCTTGATGATATCCAGGGCATTGGAGAAAAGAGGAAAAAGTTATTGCTTAAACATTTTGGATCGGTTAAGAAGATGAAGGAAGCAGGACTTGAAGAACTTTTGGAAGCTGGAATTCCGCTAAACGTAGCAGAAGAGCTGCAAAAAAAACTTCAGGAATAAGCATTGTCAGGAAATTATAGTTATGCTATAATTTAAAAAACTTTATATTACTATCACTTTATAGTATTAAAGTGTAGGTAGAGGTGCGGGAATCAAGAGTAATGGCCTGGAGAAGAGTGAGCTTCCGGGAAGGGCCGTGAAAGGGATTATCCGCCGAAGCAGTGAAGGACTCATCACCTTCTTTGCTGGTCCTGTATTGAATAAATGCCGGATTGTCAGGGTACAAACCCTGGAGAGCTATCTCACATTGTACGCGTATGTTTTTTATTCGTGTTCAAAGCAATGAGATAATCTCTCATTGCTTTTTTGTTTTTTTAGCTAATCAGAATTTATATCCATAAATTCTGAACGCATAAGAAAAACTAGGGTATCCGCCAAAAAGGACTTGGCGAATGCCGAGTTTTTCTAATGGGGAAAACTGAAATAAATCAGCTCTGAAAAACCGGAAAGAAGGGGAAAAAAGTGGGATTAATTGTTCAAAAATTTGGAGGGACTTCTGTTGGCAGTGCGGAAAGAATCTTGAATGTGGCAGAGAGAGTCAAGGAGGAAAAGCTAAGAGGCAATGACGTTGTTGTTGTTGTTTCAGCTATGGGTAAAACAACCGATCATCTGGTTAGTCTTGCAAAGGAGTTATCCGCCCAGCCGGATAAGCGGGAAATGGATATGCTTTTAACAACAGGCGAACAGATTACAATCTCCCTGCTGGCTATGGCTTTAAAAAGCCAGGGGACCGATTCTGTATCTTTTACAGGCTGGCAAGCGGGTATACATACAGAACCTGTACATGGTAATGCACGTATATTAAAAATTGAAACGGATTCAATTAAAAAGCAGCTCTCTGAAGGGAAAGTTGTTATAGTTGCAGGTTTCCAGGGGATTACCGATTCCGGAGAAATAACCACTCTTGGACGCGGCGGGTCAGATACAACAGCAGTAGCACTTGCAGCAGCTTTAAAAGCAGATAAATGCGATATTTATACTGATGTTACGGGAGTATATACAACAGACCCTAGATATGTAAAGGATGCTCGAAAACTCCTGGCAGTTTCCTATGATGAAATGCTGGAGCTTGCCAATTTGGGTGCAGGGGTTCTTCATCCAAGAGCGGTTGAATTTGCCAAGAATTATAGCGTGCCTCTCGAGGTTCGTTCAAGCATGGAGAAAGTATCAGGCACAATTATTGAGGAGGAACCAAAGATGGAGGAAAATTTAGTTGTCCGCGGAATTGCTTTTGAGGATGAAATAACAAGAGTGACAATATTTGGATTGCATAATTATTTGACTGGATTATCAACAATCTTTACTACCCTTGCAAAAAACCATATAAATGTTGATATTATCATTCAGAGTACCACTGAATCCAATGAAACCAATCTTTCTTTCTCAATTAAGACAGAGGATCTCGAGAATACATTAAAGGTTCTTGAGGAAAACAGGGCCGTTCTTGAGTATGACCAGGTAGAATGGGAAATGAAGCTCGCAAAGGTATCTATTGTCGGTTCCGGCATGGTTTCCAATCCAGGCGTTGCAGCAGAAATGTTCAAGGTTCTTGCTGATAACGGAATTTATGTGAAAATGGTAAGTACATCAGAAATTAAAGTATCCGCTGTTGTTGCAGAAACAAGTATGCTTAAAGCGGTTGAAGTGCTTCATAACGCATTTGATTTAGCTAAGGAATACCAGGCTGTAAAAAGATAAAAAAATCATTTGGCTTATTTTTATGAAAGACCAAAATTAAAAGCTTTCACCCATGATTTTCGGTGAAAGCTTTTTGTTAATGTATTTGGATGACAGCAAAACTAGTTGCTTCGTTTTCCTTTTATAGGGTGTCTTTATGATCCCACTTTACAGTAAATTTTACCTTTGAGTCCTTTTTTAAAGGGTGCTCAAATGCTTCAGTAACTGCATTTTTTAAGAATTCAATTTGCTGAGCAAGGAAGCCCGCCTCAAGCTGAAAAAAGTGTTCGGACTTGGATTTTACTCGTGAAACCATTAACGGGCTTGCCAATTCAAATTCCATTTCATTTTTATCCTCAACTTTTAGCTCGAGAGATCCCCAGAAGGCTCGTATAAAAAAGTCGTTAATTTCTAAAAGGCTTTTAAGCGGGTGCTTTCTGGCCAGATGTTTGCCAGCCCAATATAAGATTTCCGGGGTGTCCTTGCCTAATAACGCTGGCAGAAGGTCTCCGCGCAAAAGTTCATATCCAAACAAGTCCGGATTCTCAGTTTGATTAGATGCTTCAAGTTCAGCAGATGTATGTTCTTTCAAAGCTCTCCCCTCTTTCTATTAGTCTATTATATACAATTTGTATTGGATTTAAGCATTTTTTTTGGAATAAAGTAAATTCAGCCTATTAAAATATTGTTATTTTAGTATACCCATTCTTTTGGTATAATTTTTTAAAATTGAAAAATTGCATACGAAATTTTTTCATTATTCGGCAATATCTTCAAAAAGTCTTTATATATAAGGGCGAACAGGCTTCAATTTCATGCTTGTTTAAACAATTTTGTCACTATCAATATATTTAAAAAATTTTTTAAATATAAGACTTTTATGTATACGTTTTCTTGACGGTACAAAATGATGGGAGTAAAATGAACATGTTCACAGTATTGTTACAAAGGGGTATTTACTTTGTCAGGTGATGATAGTTTTAATTCTTAGAAAGAGAGAAAACTTGATTCATCTCTATAATTTAAGGGGGGTAATGTATGGCTGGTAATCGAGAGTTTTTTTATCGAAGATTGCATTCATTGCTCGGGGTAATTCCTGTAGGGATTTTCCTGATGCAGCACTTGGTAGTCAATCATTATGCAACAGGAGGAGCAGCTTCGTTTAATAAGGCTGCCAATTTTATGGGCAATCTGCCGTTCCGCATTTTGCTAGAAACGGTTATTATTTTCTTGCCTTTGCTTTTCCACGCAATCTATGGCCTTTATATTGCTTTTACAGCTAATAACAATGTTGGCAGATATGGCTATTTCCGAAACTGGATGTTTATGCTTCAGCGTGTTTCAGGGGTTATTACTTTAATTTTTGTTGCGTGGCATGTATGGGAGACCAGAATTGCAGCAGCTTTTGGAACGGAAGTAAACTTTCAGATGATGGAGAACATCCTTTCTTCTCCATTTATGTTCTGGTTCTATGTAGTTGGAATTCTTTCTACAGTATTCCACTTCGCCAATGGATTATGGTCATTCCTTGTTAGCTGGGGTATTACAATTACACCAAGATCACAGCGAATTACTACATATGTTACCATCATTTTATTTGTTGCGCTTTCTTATGTAGGAATTAGTGCACTTGTTTCTTTCATTTAATAGACTTCGCAATTTTTTATATGTAATAGGATTGCAGTATTTAGGGGAGTGAATCACTATGGCTAAAGGAAAGGTGATTATTGTCGGCGGCGGTTTGGCCGGCTTAATGGCAACGATTAAGGTTGCAGAATCTGGAACACCGGTAGAGCTATTCTCACTTGTTCCTGTTAAACGATCTCACTCTGTTTGTGCCCAGGGCGGTATAAATGGAGCGGTAAATACAAAAGGTGAAGGGGATTCTCCTTGGATCCACTTTGACGATACAATCTATGGCGGAGACTTTTTGGCTAATCAGCCTCCGGTAAAAGCAATGTGTGAAGCTGCACCGGGCATTATTCATTTATTTGACCGTATGGGTGTTATGTTTAACCGTACACCTGAAGGATTACTTGACTTCCGACGCTTTGGTGGAACACAGCATCACCGTACTGCTTTTGCTGGTGCAACTACTGGTCAGCAGCTCCTTTATGCATTGGATGAACAGGTACGCCGCTTTGAAGTTGCGGGCTTGGTTACAAAGTATGAAGGCTGGGAGTTTTTAGGGGCAGTCCTTGACGATGAGGGAGCTTGCCGCGGAGTCACAGTTCAAAACTTGAAATCGATGGAGATAAAAGCTTTCTCTGCTGATGCTGTTATCATGGCTTCAGGCGGACCTGGAATTATCTTCGGTAAATCTACCAACTCCGTTATTAATACAGGTTCTGCTGCTTCAATCCTTTATCAGCAGGGTGCATATTATGCAAATGGTGAGTTTATTCAGATTCACCCAACAGCTATTCCAGGGGATGATAAGCTAAGATTGATGAGTGAATCAGCACGTGGTGAAGGCGGTCGGGTTTGGACTTATAAGGACGGTAAGCCTTGGTATTTCCTTGAGGAAAAATACCCTGCATATGGAAACCTTGTTCCAAGGGATATTGCAACACGTGAAATTTTCCATGTTTGCGTAGACATGAAACTTGGTGTTAATGGTGAAAACACTGTGTTCCTTGATCTTTCCCATAAGGATCCAAAGGAATTGGATATTAAGCTTGGCGGTATTATTGAGATTTATGAGAAGTTCATGGGTGAAGACCCACGTAAGCTTCCAATGAAAATTTTCCCTGCTGTCCACTATTCAATGGGCGGACTTTGGGTTGATTATGATCAAATGACTAACATTCCTGGATTATTTGCAGCGGGAGAGTGCGATTTTTCCCAGCACGGTGCTAACCGTCTTGGAGCAAACTCACTTCTTTCTGCCGTATACGGCGGGATGATTGCAGGACCAAATGCTGTTAAATACGTTAATGGATTGAAAAAGGGATCAGATTCCCTATCTTCTTCATTATATGACCAGCATGTGAGAGAACACGAAGATAAATGGAACGGCATTATGTCATTGAACGGAACGGAAAATGCATATGTCCTTCATAAGGAACTTGGAGAATGGATGACTGACAACGTAACGGTTGTCCGCTATAACGACAAGCTTCAAAAGACAGACGAAAAGCTCCAAGAGCTTCTGGAACGTTACCAAAATATTAATATTAACGATACCGCTAAATGGAGCAACCAGGGAGCTGCCTTTACAAGACAGCTTCAAAACATGCTGCAGCTTGCACGTGTTATTACAATTGGTGCCCTAAATCGAAATGAAAGCCGCGGAGCGCATTACAAGCCAGATTTCCCAGAAAGAAATGACGAGGATTTCTTAAAAACAACTATGGCAAAGTTCGTGGATGCTAAATCTGCACCTGCGTTCCACTACGAGGATGTAGATATTTCCTTAATTAAGCCGCGTAAACGCGACTATTCAAAATCAAAGGAGGAGTAGAAGCGTCATGGCTGAAAATAAAACAATAAAGTTTATTATTTCTAGACAGGAAACCCCGGATTCTGCTCCTTATACGGAAGAATTCGATATTGAATATCGTCCCAATATGAACGTGATTTCTGCCCTAATGGAAATTCGCAGAAATCCTGTAAATGCAAAGGGAGAAAAAACAAGTCCAATTACTTGGGAAATGAACTGCCTTGAGGAAGTTTGCGGTGCGTGTTCCATGGTTATTAACGGTAAGCCGCGCCAATCCTGTTCAGCCCTTGTTGACCAGCTTGAGCAGCCTATCCGGCTTGAACCAATGCGTACATTCCCTGTTGTCCGTGACTTACAGGTTGACCGCAGCAGAATGTTTGATTCACTCAAAAAGGTAAAGGCTTGGATTCCGATCGATGGAACTTACGATTTGGGACCGGGACCACGTATGGCAGAGAAGAAACGCCAGTGGGCTTATGAACTTTCAAAATGTATGACATGTGGTGTATGTTTGGAAGCTTGTCCAAATGTTAACAGCAAATCAGACTTTATTGGACCAGCTCCATTGTCTCAAGTGCGCTTATTTAATGCTCATCCAACAGGTGAGCTAAATAAGGCAGAACGTTTGGAAGCAATCATGGGAGACGGAGGAATCACTAATTGTGGTAACTCTCAAAACTGCGTTCAATCTTGCCCTAAAGGTATTCCTTTGACTACTTCAATTGCAGCTCTTAACAGAGATACTACCTTCCAGGGATTCCGTAACTTCTTTGGAAGCGATAGTATATAACTTTAAAAAGCTCCTTTCCGCTGGGAAGGGGTTTTTTTCTGCCTTTTGAACAACAGAGCCCACCTTATTTGTTATAATATGAAAAAGATATTGGCTCTTGAAAGAGGAAAAAAGATGAAATTAAAAACTTTTCTGCCATGGTTAATCGTGGTTATCGGTATAGGTGTCCTTGGCACTGGAATATGGCAGCTTACTGATTCAGGAATTAAAGAGGCCAGCACCCTTAAAAAAGCAAAAAAGGTGGTTGCAAGCCAAAATGCTAATACAAAAACACCTGCCATTCAGAAAAAGAAGTTCACTCCTATTTCTGGTGATGCAATAGGTATCCTTACCTTGCCCAAATTAAAGTCAGAATTAGCGGTAGTAGAAGGAACAAATGGAGATGACCTCAAAAAGGGTGTTGGTCACTATAAAGGATCATTTTATCCAGGGGGTCACGGACAAATTGTCTTATCAGGTCACCGGGATACCGTTTTTCAAAGGCTGGGAGAACTCAAAATTGGTGATAACCTAGAGGTAAAAATGCCCTATGGAAGTTATAACTATCAAATTATTAAGACGAAGATTGTAAAAGCAGAGGATAGAAGCATCATCACCCTGCAAAACAAAGAGGAAGAATTAATTATTACTACATGCTATCCATTCAGATATGTCGGAAATGCACCAAAACGTTATATCATCTATGCGAAAGCAATTTAAGGGAGGACTAAAGTCCTTCCTTTTTTGTCGAAACTTCCAAAATCCTTTGTCAAAAACACTACTATTTTCGCAGATGAATTTGTTTGTATAATATATTTTTGCGTGGTACGCTTTAAATGTGAAAACGTTTGCAATTCTCTTTTGTGCAAACGTTTTCGCAAAAAATACTATTTTAAGAGGAGGAAAGGTATGAAACGCTTATCCAGTGTGTTTTTAGCGTTTATACTGCTTTTTAGTACGTTTGTGGCACCGATTGCACAAAAGGCAACGGCTGCAGACAAGACGTATGACAAAGTTGTGCTGCGAGGAGATGCAGCATCGCTCGATTGGAGTTCAGACAACAACCCGCTTACATACAACCAAACAAAGGGCGTATGGGAGAGTCAGCCTATTAATCTCCCAGGGGGAAAACAAGTAGAATATAAGTTTGTTACGGATGGAAATTGGATGGGAGGAGAAAATCTCCGATTTACCCCGCCCCAAACAGGAGATTATATCTTCGTTTTCCATCCAGATCAGGAAAGAACAGTAGATGTAAATCTTGATTTCTCAAAATTTACTGGAAAACTAACACTAAAAGTTAAGTTGCCTTCTAATACGCCAGATTGGGCTACACCAACCGTCGGTACCTCTTTGAACGGTTTTAATTATACGGTTACGCCTCTTACAAAACAGACAGATGATACCTGGGCAGTAACCCTGGCGGGAAATGCCGGGGATACATTAAATTACCTCTATTCTTTAGGGGATGAGAAGTTTAAGGAACAGGCTTCTTCAAATCGCCAAGCGGCTTTCACAGCAGAAGGTACTGTATACAACGATGCAGTTACAAGCTGGAGTGCTATGCCAGTTGCAAAGGATGTAAATAATAATTACGCCTATTCACCAAAAATTCCAACAAGCAATGACGACGTAACAGTTACTGTAACTGTTAAACATTATAATTCGGTAAATGCCGGTGCGATTTACTATACAACTGACGGTACTTTTCCAAAGGGAAGCAGGGGAACTGCAGAAGTTGGTAAAGCAGTTCCGCTGGTAAAGGAAAAGGATGCAGGAACCACAGCAGATGGACTAATAACAACTATCTATAAAGGAGTTATTTCTAAACAGCCAGACGGCACCGATGTTAAATATATTACGGATGTTTGGAATACAGGTGGAACAGGTTCACAATTCGCAGATTCCAATGGCCTACAAACAGAACAGGCAACGCCTTTTGGCTATTATGTCGATCACTTTAAGTCTCCTAATTGGGCAAAAGACGCAGTCATTTATCAGGTATTTGTAGACCGCTTTAACAATGGAGATACTTCCAATGACGACCCTGCATCCGCTGGTCTTTCTAATGATGAGAAGTTGAAAGGCTGGATGGGTGGAGATCTCCAGGGTGTTATTAACAAATTGGACTATATTAAAGGCCTTGGAGTTAATACCATTTGGATTTCTCCAGTATATGAAGGACCATATTCACATGGATACCATCCAACCAATTTTAAAGGTATCAACCCTCGCTTTGGGGACGAGCAAACAATGAAGCAATTGCTTGCCCAGGCTCATGACATGGGTATGAAGGTGGTATATGACTTTGTTGCAAACCATTCATCCTCTCAGCATCCATTTTTTGAATCGGCAAAAGCTCAAGGAGAGGGCAGTCCTTATTACAACTGGTACACATTCACAGATTGGCCCAACCAGTATAAAACCTTTTCAGGAGTTTCTGAGCTGCCTGAATTAAACAATGATAATCCAGAAGTAAGAAATTATATGATTAATGATGTTGTTCCATTTTGGTTAACCGATTTGGGCTTTGATGGATTCCGCCTGGATTATGCAAAAGGTCCTAGCTACAGCTACTGGGCAGACTTCCGCCATAAGGTTAAGCAGATTAATCCAAATGCCTATATCTTTGGGGAAGTTTGGGACACAAGGGAAAAGATTAATTCTTATGCTGGTGAACTCGATGGTGCTTTAGACTTTGGCATGAATGATGCACTAACTAATGCATTTGCCAATGATCAGTCAATGGAGGATTTAAGCAAGACAGTTAAAGAAAATATTGCCACATATCCATCACAGTATGTTGTTTCTTCTTTCCTTGACAGCCATGATAAACCTCGCTTTATATATAAAGCAGGTGTAACAAAGATGGAGCTGGCAGTTGGAACTCAATTTACACTTCCTGGCTCACCTATTATCTATTATGGCGATGAAGTCGGACTTTCAATGAGTAAGGACCCAGATTCAGTTTCAGATTGGAAAGATCGTTATTATCGTGAAATGATGCCTTGGGATCCTGATAAGCAAAACTTGGATCTGCAAAGCTACTATAAGAAAATGATCAAGCTTCGCAATGATATTAGTGCGTTGCGTACGGGTTCATTTAAATCCTTAACTGCAACTCAAAATGTATTTGCATACGAGAGAGCAGACGAAAATGGTCAATACCTTGTAGTAGTGAACAAAGGTGCATCTGACCAACAAATTGATGTGAACAAGTTATACAATCAATTAAAAATTAGCAATGTGACGTTAAAAGACCAGATTGGAACAGCAGAATATACAAATGATACTAATGGAGATTTAAAGTTTAATAGCAAAGCAAATTCATTCTCCATTTATAAAGTAGAAGGATCACTCCAATACAATGATGTTCCACTTGATAGAAACAAGGTTTACGACAATGTAGTTGTAAGAGGCTCTGATCCACTAGCTTGGGGTGGGGCAGACAAACCACTAACTTATGACTCTGCAGATAAAGTCTGGAAGAGTCAGCCGATTGCTCTTGAAGCCGGGAAAAAGGTTGACTTCAAATATGTAATGGATGGCAATTGGCAAGAAGACCCTAATTTATCATTTATACCACCAACCAGTGAAAATTATGTCTTTGTTTTTGATGCACTTAACCCAAGAATTGTAAAGGTCGATCCTGCTCAGCAGAAAATTACAACAAAGATAAAAATCCATTACCAGCCGAAAGCAGGAGATACGAAGGATTGGAGCCTTTGGGTATGGCCTGATGGAATGAGCGGCAAGGTAATGAATTTTACCGGCTCAGATAGCTTTGGTAAAGTGGCCGATCTTACAGTTGATGGGGATTGGAATAAAATAGGTTTTATCGTCCGGACCGATAGCTGGGAAAAGGATGGCGGAGACCGTTTTATTGATAACATCTGGTATGGACAGAATGAAGTATGGATTAAAGCCGGAGATGACAAGGTTTATACTACTCCACCGGATGGTGAATACCGAGACATTCCAACCTATAATCATTTAGAAGTTAAATTCAATTACTACCGATATGATCTGAATTATAATAATTGGGATTTATGGGTATGGACTGACAAGTCTGATGGCCAGGCTGTAAAACTGGATAAAACAACCTCATTTGGCAAACAGGGGACTGTTGTACTTGATAACCTTAATGGTGCTACGAAGGTTGGTTTTATAGTGAGAAAAGATGACTGGTCTGCAAAAGATCCTGATGAAAATCGATTTATTACTAATTTCACATCCGATGGAAAAGCCGAAGTGTGGCTGGCCCAAGGCCAAAAGCGGATTTATGATAATCCTGCCAAAATAGACCGCTCACCACGTATTACAAAGGCTGCAATTGATGAACTAAACAAAATTACCTTTGAAACCAACTTCCCATTTGCGCTTGAGGAAGGTAAAAATCCAGGTATCGTTATTGACGGCGCAGAAATTGATAAGGTCGAAGCGGCTGGAACAGTTACTGATGGTTTGACTAACAAGGTTGTCGTTTATACAAAAGATGAACTTGATTTGTCTAAGACGTATACCATCAGCAAGGAAGGGTTTGGACAGACAACTGTTCAAATGGGTAAAGTTATTGGCAGCAAATCCTTTGAAGACCGTTTTTATTATGATGGAAAAGATCTTGGAAATACCTATACAAAGGAAAAAACAAGCTTCCGCCTTTGGGCACCAACAGCAAGTGAAGCTAAACTTGTAACCTATGATAAATGGGATTCAACTGCAGGTACTGAAATCACAATGACTCGTTCTGAAAAGGGTACCTGGACTGCGGAATTGCCTGGTGATAAAAAGGGCTTGTTGTATACCTACAAGGTGAAAATTGGTGACTCCTGGAACGAAGCAGTTGATCCTTATGTCCGAGCAACATCTGTAAACGGGGACAAAGGCGCTGTTATTAATCTAAAAGAAACAACCCCTAAAGATTGGAAAACAACTAAGCCAGTATTTAAAAATCGTGAGGATGCAATAATTTATGAGACACATATTCGCGATTTAACCATTGATCCAAAAAGCGGCGTAAGCAGTGCTCATCGTGGAAAGTTCCTTGGTGTGGCTGAAACAGGAACAAGAGGCCCTAATGGTGTAAAAACAGGACTAGACCATATTAAGGATCTTGGTGTTACACATGTTCAGTTTATTCCTATGTATGACTATAACACCGCAAGTGTAGATGAAACTAAGCTGGATCAGCCTCAATATAACTGGGGATACGATCCTAAAAACTATAATGTTCCGGAAGGTTCATATTCAACTGATCCTTATACACCTACGGTAAGAATTAACGAAATGAAGCAAATGATTCAAAAACTTCATGATAATAATCTTCGAGTTGTAATGGACGTTGTTTATAATCACATGTTCAGTGCACAGGAATCAAACTTTAATAAGCTTGTACCGGGTTATTATTTCCGTTACAACGAAGACGGCTCCCTAAGTAATGGAACTGGTGTAGGAAATGATACTGCCTCCGAGCATAAAATGATGAGGAAGTTTATTGTGGACTCTGTTACTTATTGGGCAAAGGAATACAATATCGATGGTTTCCGCTTCGATTTAATGGGGATTCACGACATCGATACAATGAATGCCGTCAGAAAAGCACTTGATAATATCGATCCATCTATTATTGTTATTGGAGAAGGCTGGGATTTGGGAACAGCTCTAGATCCGGCCTTGAAGGCAAATCAAAAGAATGCTGCAAAAATGCCGGGAATTGCTCATTTTAACGATGATATTCGCGATGGTTTAAAAGGAAGCGTTTTTGATGGAAATGATAAAGGCTTTGTAAATGGAAAAACTGGCATGGAGCTTCGAGTTAAGAAGGGGGTTGTTGGGGGAATTGATTACAATGACCAGATTAAGACCTTCTCACAAGATCCTGAACAGACTGTATCATATGTAGAAGCCCATGATAACCTTACACTCTGGGATAAGTTAGCTATAACAAATAAAGGTGATAGCGAGGAGGTACGCAAGCAAATGCATAAGCTTGCTACATCTATTGTTTTGACCTCTCAGGGACTTTCTTTCATCCATGCAGGCCAGGAATTCATGCGCACAAAAGGCGGAAATGAGAACAGTTATAATGCGGGAGATGCAGTCAATATGCTTGATTGGACTCGCCGAAGCCAGTTTAACGCAGAGGTAGAGTATTTTAAAGGATTAGTTAAGGTTAGAAAAAGCCACTCTGCTTTCCGAATGACAAATGCGAATGACATTAAGCAGCATCTTAAATTTATTGATGCTCCTGCAAATGCCGTTGCTTATGTCCTTGATGGAAATGCGAATGGAGATAAGGCAGAAAAAATTGTCGTAGCCTATAACGCCAACAGAACCCCAGTTGAAATTCAACTTCCACGCAAAGGGAAGTGGGATATTCTTGTTAATGGAGTTAAGGCAAGCGATGAAGCTTTAGATAAATTGAATGGTGATAAGGTAAAAGTACCAGCATTAAGCACGTACGTTCTTACCTTCCACGACAAAAAAGCTGAAGACGAGGATTGATTTTACTGATAATTTAACTTAACTTCATTCCACAAGGAGGGTGCCCCCCGAAAAAATTAGGGCACCCTTTTTGCATGTGATTTTACTGGAGCCATTATCCATAAAAATCAAATGTGAGAAAATCAGGCCCCCCGTCTCGAGGACAAAACGTAAGGAGATTTGAAGAGATTTGTTCCTTTAATTTTCGTCTCGTGGACAAGTTTGTAGGGAACCCGATCAAGATTTGTCATCGAAAAGCCCGTTTTAAGGATAAATCTAGGGGTAATTTAATAATATTTCTAATCTAATTTCTTTAAAAATTCTACAAAAATAATATATAATAGAAAAATGAATAGTGATTCAGTTTATAGGAGGTGGAATTATTAGTGGCAAAAATGGATTACATCGAAGAAATTGATTCATGGGAGAAAGAGTTTTCTTTTTATCATCCTGTAAAAGTACGGTTTTCCGAAACAGACATGTTTGGGCATTTAAACAATACAGTTCCTTTTTCTTACTTTGAGGAAGCAAGGATTAATTATTTTCAGAGTCTGGGTTTTATGCAGGATTGGGTAAAGCCAGAAAGTGAAAACATTCCTGTTGTTGCGGATTTGCAATGCGATTATGTAAAACAAGTGTTTTATGACCAAAGTTTAAGAATATTTGTAAAAGCCAATAAAATTGGAACCTCTTCTGTGGATCTTCATTATATGAGTAAGAGGGATAATGGAGACATTTGCTTTACAGGCAGAGGGACTGTTGTGCAAATGTCGAAAAAAACCGGCAAGGGAGCTCCCTGGACGGAAGAGATGAAGAAGTTGTTCTTGAAACAAAGTTCGGTAAACGCCTAGAGCCTTTCATATTTTATTAGTTTTCGTTCTCCTTCAAGGAAATTCAGTCACTCCGGCTAATGCAATTACATATGATATGGTGACTAAATATATACCCATCCCACGGTTCATAACTGGCGAAGGCAAGGAGGGTTACAATACTTGAAGGAAAATGAATTTTCGCATAAGCCATTACTCACCAAACGGGAAAGAGAAGTATTCGAACTGTTGGTTCAAGACAAAACAACAAAAGAAATCGCTGGTGAATTATTTATAAGCGAGAAAACGGTTCGAAATCATATTTCGAATGCAATGCAAAAGCTTGGGGTTAAGGGGCGTTCACAAGCTGTTGTAGAGCTCCTCCGTATGGGAGAGCTGGAATTGTAATCTAGACCGGCCTAATTACTAGGCCGGTCCTGATTTTTTAGCTAATCAGAATTTATATCCCTAAATTCTGAACGCATAAGAAAAACTAGGTCATCCGCCAAAGGGACTTGGCGGATGCCAAGTTTTTCTAAGATGACTAGATTGCGGTTTACCAGATAAATGACAGGTGTACTTTAAAAACAGGTACTAAATTTGACTGCATTACCACCCTTTCAATAAGAAATAAGTGTATCCTCTTGAATTTTCCATCGAAAAAGTAGAAAATAAGAGAATAGGAAAGCCGTAAATCCTATCATGCAGACGGTCATTCATCAGGTTAGGAATGCTTCCCAAATTGCATTAGGTGAATAGGAGTGTATAATAATGAAAGCCGAAGATACTATTAAAAAGGACAGGCCAATTGTAGCTGATATTGAGAAGGACTTACGCTACATAGCTGGTATAATCAAGCAAAAGGGAAGAGAGCTATTAAGCAACTACACCATTACACCGCCTCAATTTGTAGCGCTTCAATGGCTTTTTGAAGACGGGGACATGACGATAGGCGACCTTTCCAATAAGATGTACCTTGCATGCAGCACAACAACCGATCTTGTTGATAGGATGGAAAAAAATAAGCTCGTTATGCGTGTTAAGGATCCAAATGACAGACGCGTTGTCCGGATACATTTGCTTGAAGAAGGAGAACGTATTATAGAAGAGGTAATCAATAAGCGACAAAGATACCTAGAGGCTGTTTTGATAAATTTCTCTGACGAAGAAATTCAGGTGCTACAGGGTAATTTAACAAAGCTGCATTTAGAAATGCGTAAAGAATGAGGAGAGAAGCTTGAAACAGGCAATAGGAGTAATGGATTCGGGTGTCGGCGGCCTTACGGTAGCCAGAGAAATCATGAGGCAGCTTCCAAATGAGAAAATCATTTATCTAGGTGATACAGCCCGATGCCCTTATGGTCCAAGGTCCAAATACGAAGTAAAAAAATTCACCTGGCAATTGACCAGATTTCTCTTGAAAAGAAACATAAAAATGCTGGTCATTGCCTGCAATACAGCAACTGCAGCTGTATTGGAAGATATTCAGCAAGAACTATCGATTCCTGTAATTGGTGTTATTTTCCCTGGTGCCCGCGCCGCTATTAAAACAACAAATAATTATAGGGTAGGGATTATTGGAACCATAGGAACAGTAAAAAGCGGAGCGTATGAAAGAGCCTTAAAAGCGTTAAACAGCAGGCTGCATGTTGAAAGTCTTGCGTGTCCAAAGTTCGTCCCTCTTGTGGAAAGCGGTGAGTATAGCGGAAGTATCGCTGAAAAGATTGTTTCCGAGGCGCTGCAGCCTTTATTAAATCAAAGGCTAGATACTCTCATTCTGGGATGTACCCACTATCCATTGCTTGAACCCTTAATTAAAAAGATAATGGGTCCGGAAGTGAGTGTCATTAGCTCAGGGGATGAAACAGCAAGAGAAATCAGCACTATCCTTCAATATAAAGGTTTGTTAACTGAGAATGATGAGGAACCTGTACATGAATTTTACACTACAGGCTCCAGGGCAATCTTTTCACAAATCGCTTCACAATGGCTTCGTGAGAAGATTGATCATGTGGAAATGATAAAGCTTGAACATTAACTCCCCGAGCGGGAGTTTTTTTGTTTTTAGTACTCAAGGGCGTTATTCTTTAAGCTGGTCCATTAACCCATTGAAGAACTTTTTTCTGTAGCCTGAACACGGTCTGCCCTTCCTATTCTTTTTCTGCCCCGGCCAGCTTTTGTCCATCGTTAACCGGCTGAATAAATTTTTTTGTAGTTCGAACGCGTTTTGTCCCTCAAAAATGGGCTATCCCTAAAATATTTTAAAAGATTGTCCATAAATATTCTCTTTAAGGGTCTAAAATCTGAGCAGGCTCGTATACATGTAGTACAAACTGTCTCAGGAGGGATTTAAATGTCCAAAAATAAAACAACAACGATTGTTTCAGCTGTCCTTGTTTCGTCTGTCCTTTTGTCAGGCTGTGGGCTGTTTAATACGGAAATCCAGAAAAAAATTGATCCGCCCAAAAGTGTGACCTATACAAGCGGAAAAACCAGCAGCGTTGCATCAGGAAAGAAGGAGAATGCAGAGGGTGCAGTTAAAACAGAGCTATATTTAATTGACAAAAATGGATATGTGGTTCCCCAGACCTTAACCCTGCCGAAGACAGCCTCAGTCGCCAAACAGGCACTGGAATACCTGGTAGATAGCGGTCCGGTTTCGGAAATCCTTCCTAACGGATTCAGGGCAGTGCTGCCAGCTGATACTGAGTTTACTATTGATATTAAAGAAGGCATTGCAAGCGTAGACTTTTCAAAGGAATTTAAGAATTATAAAGCTGAGGATGAAATGAAAATCCTTCAATCGGTAACTTGGACCCTGACCCAGTTTGACTCTATTAAAAAAGTTAAACTAAAAATGGCGGGCCATGAGCTGAAAGAAATGCCGGTAAATGGCACACCTATTAGTGAAAGTCTTTCAAGAGCCAGTGGTATCAACCTTGATACTGCAGATGTACTTGATATTACAAATACAAGGCCTGTTACTGTTTACTATATTGGCGGCAAAGAGGGAGCTTATTATTATGTTCCTGTCACTAAGCGTGTAAGCAATACTGAAAAGGACAATATTACAGCCATTGTTGAGGAATTGGTAAAAGGGCCGAATCAAAAGTCGGATTTAGTTTCCGACTTCCTGCCAACAGTTAAATTGAAAGAAGCACCTAAAGTAGAGAATGGAAAGGTAACATTGAATTTCAATAACTCTATATACGGCAGCTTTGACAAAAAGATCATTTCACAGCATTTACTAGACTCGCTGGTCCTTTCCTTAACAGAGCAAAAGGGAATTGAAAGCGTGGCAGTAACGGTAAATGGCAAAACAGAACTAGTAAACGAAGATGGAAAGAAATTAACTGCTCCTGTTACCCGTCCTGAAAAAGTAAATACGGGTAGTTTTTAAAAAAAATTTTTTGTTATACTATATAGAGACAATGGAAGAGGTTGGCTGAAGGCCTGCCTCTTCTTTATTTAGCTGTTCAGAATTTTACCCATAAATTCTGAACGCAATAAGTAAAACTGCGGTATCAGCCAAAGGGACTTGGCGAATGCCAAGTTTTTCTAAGCGGGAAGGCCAACGTGAGGTTGTTCCTAAGAAAAGGAGGAAAAAAATTTGCGTTTTGATGGAAGAGAAAAACTACAATTAAGACCTGTACATATAGAAACAAATTATTTGATCCATCCGGAAGGTTCTGTTCTAATTTCAGTAGGAAATACTAAGGTCATTTGCACTGCCAGCATAGAAGATCGTGTTCCCCCATTTTTGAGGGGCGGAGGAAAAGGGTGGATTACGGCAGAGTATTCCATGCTTCCAAGGGCGACAGGACAAAGAAATATAAGAGAGTCTTCGAAAGGAAAGGTATCAGGAAGAACAATGGAAATCCAGCGTTTAATTGGACGTGCCTTGAGAGCAGTTGTCGATCTGGAGGCATTGGGTGAAAAGACAATTTGGATTGATTGTGATGTCATTCAGGCAGACGGAGGCACACGTACAGCTTCTATTACCGGGGCATATACAGCAATGGCTTTAGCTTTAAATGGCCTCCTTGAAAAAGGGGCAATATCCAGATTTCCTGTGAAAGACTACTTGGCAGCAACTAGTGTAGGTATACTTGAAAATCAAGAAGTTGTATTAGATCTTAATTATCATGAAGACTCTCAGGCACAGGTTGATATGAATATTGTCATGACTGGAAGCGGAGAATTTGTTGAGCTTCAGGGGACTGGTGAGGAATCGACTTTTTCCTATAGTCAGCTTCAGGAACTATTAGCAGCTGCACAGACAGGTATAGCAAATCTTTTTGATATTCAAAAAATGGCTCTTGGTTTGGAAATTTCTAATAAAATAGAAGACAAAAGAAAAAATAACGAGGAGAAATAATCGTGAATGAAGTTATAATTGCAACCAAAAATCCGGGTAAAGCAAAAGAATTTGAACACCTTTTTGCCTCTAAAAATATTTCAGTACGTACTCTTCTTGATTATCCTGAGATTGGTGACATAGACGAAACAGGTGAAACATTCGAGGAGAATGCAGTAATAAAAGCGGAAACGATATCAGAACAACTCAACAAAATGGTAATAGGGGATGATTCCGGACTTATGGTTGACGCTTTGGATGGCAGGCCTGGGATTTATTCAGCACGTTATGCAGGAGAGCCGAAAGACGATCAGGCTAATATAGATAAGGTTCTGGACGAGCTATCTAATGTTGCTGAAGAGAACCGCAGTGCCCGATTTTATTGTGCTTTAGCTATTGCCATTCCTGGAAAGGAGACAATCACAGTTTCGGGTACCTGCGAGGGGGAAATCCTGAATGAACGGCGTGGTATAAATGGGTTCGGTTATGATCCGGTGTTCTTTGTTCCTGAATTAGGTAAATCAATGGCGGAGTTGCCTTCTGAGGAGAAAAACAGAATCAGCCATAGGGCAAATGCTATACAGGAATTAAGCGGGATTCTTGAATCAATAATTGAAAGAGCTGATTTGTCATGAGCAAGGTTCTGATAGTTAGTGACAGCCATGGTTTAACAGAGGAACTTCAGCTAATTAAGGACAGGCACGAAAATGAAGTTGATTTAATGGTTCATTGTGGGGATTCTGAGCTTATGAAGGAAGATCCTTCTATTCAGGGTTACCTAACAGTCCGAGGGAACTGTGATTATGAAGCTGGATTTCCTAACGAAACGACGGCAGAAGCTGGTGGGAAAAAAATCTTTATTACCCATGGCCATCATTATTCTGTTAAATCAACTTTAATGAATCTTCACTACCGAGCCAAAGAAGTGGGTGCCGATGTGGTGTGCTTTGGGCATTCTCATCTTTTAGGTGCCGAAGAAGTGGATGGGATTCTCTTTCTAAACCCAGGCAGTCTTCGTCTACCAAGACGCAGACTGGAAAAAACATATGTAATTCTTGATTTTCAGGAAAAAGATATTGTTTTAAAGGTTTTTGACCTTGAAAATGGTGAGCTTAAAGAGCTTTCAAAAAAATTCACACTTTCAAAGTAGCTCAAAAGGGTATATATTAAAAGCAGGGGAGTAATTTCCCCCCTTGCTTATAAAAAAAATGTGAAAATGAGTATTGACTTTTAAATGCTAGCCTAATATAATAAATATTGTCTTTAATAAATGTCCCAGTAGCTCAGCTGGATAGAGCAACGCCCTTCTAAGGCGTGGGTCGGGAGTTCGAATCTCTCCTGGGACGCCACTTTTACACTACATAACCATTCAGCTTGCCGACAACGGCAAGCTTTTTTTATGTCCATAATAAAAAGATTATCTACAAAAGCCCACTGCTTTTGTTTTTTCCCCTTTTAAATGCTAAACTAGTTTTCAACAATAACCATAAGGACGGTAACTGACAATGAAAAAACAGGATCGAATAAAGCAGGCAGACAATGTTGTCTTCTTTCCCGACCTGGAAAAGAGGCTTACTGAAAAAGGGATAGATAGCCTCCAGCAGAAAAAATATAGAGATGCCATTCGTTATCTTGAGGAAGCGAAAGAACTTGATCCGGAAAATAGCGATATTTTATTCGGATTGGTTATATCCTATTTTGAAGCGGGTTCCTATCAAAATGCTAGAGAACTTGCAAAAGAGATGTTGTTTAAAGGGATAGGCGACTATATGCAAATGGTTGATTTGTATTTAACCATTCTGATCCAGCTTCATGAATACGACGAAATTGTTTCTGTTATTGAAGCTCTTTTAGATGAAAAAGAGGTTCCGCGGGAAAAACAAGATCATTTTTTAACATTGCTTCAATTTAGTAAAAGAATGGCCGAAAACCATATTACTGTTCCAAGTGATGAAGAACTGCTAATGATGGAAGAAAAAAGTGAGCAGCTGCAGGAACTGAATCTATTTTCTTTGCAGGATCCGAAAGAACAGCTTCTCCTGATTTCAAAGCTTTCCAACCAAAACATAAGACCCTTTATGAAAGATATAAAAGCATACTTAATTGCTGAAAATGGTCATCCTTTTTTAAAGACCATTTTAATCAATATTTTAAAAGAACAGGAATACGAGAAAGAGGTAGAGGTAACAAAATTTGGAATGAAAGAGACTTGGGTTCCTGCTTCGCTCCCTGATATGTATTCGCAGGAAGAAATGGTCACTATTATCTCCCTTCTTGGAAATGAAATCGAACATGATGATCCTGTTTTATTTGAAAATATGAAGAGCCTTATTGAACGTTATTTCTTCATTGCTTATCCTTTTTTACTAGAGCCAGGAAGCCCTGAGGCCTGGGCTGCCGCGTTCCATTTAACGGCCCTTGAATACCATGGGATGGATGTGGAAAGGCTTGAAATTCGAGGCAGGTACAATGCCTCCATTGAAGATATAAACCTCGCAGTAAGCAAAATCAAAGAATTTGAAGAAATTTCTTATCCGATAATATAGCCTTCGCTGTTGAAAGAAAATAAACCTATGTTATAATGTAGTGGTTGTAATGTGAGTAAACGGGCATTACATGGTGCGTGGATATTGACTTGAAGGACAAGACGTATTCATAACAGATTCGTACAAATGGAAATGAGAATAGATGTTGGAGGGAAAACGGTATGTCAGCAAAATGGGAAAAGTTAGAAGGAAACCGCGGTGTCCTTACAGTTGAAGTAAGTGCGGAAAAGGTAAACGAGGGTCTCGACGCTGCGTTTAAAAAAGTAGTAAAGCAAATTAATGTTCCTGGTTTCCGTAAAGGAAAAATGCCTCGACCAATGTTTGAAAAGCGTTTTGGTATTGAATCTCTTTACCAGGATGCAATTGATATTATTCTACCAGAAGCATATTCTGAGGCTATTAATGAAACTGGCATTGAGCCAATTGACCGCCCAGAAATTGATGTCGAACAAATCGAAAAAGGTAAAGAGCTTGTTTTCAAAGCGACTATTCAGGTTAAGCCAGAAGTTGCTCTTGGTGAGTACAAAGGTCTTGAAGTAGAAGAATTCGATACAAACGTTACCGACGAAGAAGTGGAAGCAGAATTAAAATCTCTTCAAGAGCGCCACGCTGAATTGGTTGTTAAAGAAGAAGGACCAGCAGAAAATGGTGATTCAGTTATTATCGACTTTGAGGGCTTTGTTGATGGTGAAGCTTTTGAAGGCGGAAAAGCTGAGAACTATTCTCTAGAATTGGGATCAGGTTCTTTTATACCAGGTTTTGAAGAGCAATTGGTTGGTGTTTCTGCAGGCGAGTCAAAAGAGGTTGAAGTTTCTTTCCCTGAAGAATACCACGCTGCTGAATTAGCTGGAAAACCTGCAGTATTTAAAGTAACTCTTCACGAAATCAAAACAAAAGAACTTCCTGAAATTGATGATGAATTTGCTAAAGATGCAGACGACGAAGTTGAAACTTTGGACGAACTTAAAGCAAAAATCAGAACACGCCTTGAGGACAGCAAGAAGCATGAAGCTGAGCACCAAGTTCGTGACAGTGTCGTAGAAAAAGCTGGAGCAAACGCTCAAATCGAAGTTCCAGAAGTAATGGTTGAAAACGAAGTAAACCGTATGCTTCAGGAATTCGAACAACGTCTTCAAATGCAGGGAATGAACCTTGAGCTTTACTTCCAGTTCTCTGGGCAGGATGAAAATGCACTTCGTGAGCAAATGAAGGAAGAAGCAGAAGGTCGCGTTCGCAACAACCTGACACTAGAAGCTATTGCAAAAGCTGAAAACCTTGAAGTATCTGAAGAAGAGGTAAATGCTGAACTTCAAAAAATGGCTGAAATGTATAATATGACTGTTCCTAACATTGTGAGCGCTCTTGGCGGCCTAGAAGGCGTTACAACTGATCTTCAATTAAGAAAAGCTGTTGATTTCCTTGTAGAAAATAAGAAAACTGTTACAAAATAATGTAGATTACTGGCAGGGCACGATATTATTCGTGCCTTGTTTTATACTTTTTCTCCATTACATATTATAATAAGAATAGGCACAGTTTTAGGACTGGAAAAAATACATAACAAAAGGAAAAATTTTTAAAAATCGTGACTTGCGACTTAATAGCCAAAAATATGGATAAGCTGAATGAGTACATAACTTTTCGAATAGGATATCTCAAAACGGATAATAAGAGTTCATAAAGAAAACTCGGCGATAGCCGGCCCTTAGATGATAGCAGAGCTGTATTTCCATTTATGACGCTCAAATTGGCACATCCCTGTGCCTTTTGCTTACTAGGACTTCCTCGGGAAATCAGGTATTTTTCCGTCATGCGTTCAGAATTTAATGTATATAAATTCTGATTAGCTAAAAAAGAAATATGCTTTGAGAGTTTTCATTTCCAGTCCTTTGCCTAAATATGTTACAATGCAATACATAACGCTGAATTTTTAGAAAAAATCTCTTACTTCTATCCGTTTTGCTGGTGATCCGCAACTTTAAATATTGCTTAGACGTTTCCAAGGGGTGAAAGTATTGTTTAAATTTAATGATGAAAAAGGGCAATTAAAATGTTCATTCTGTGGCAAAACACAGGATCAAGTACGTAAATTAGTTGCCGGTCCAGGTGTTTATATATGTGACGAATGTATCGAACTCTGTACTGAAATAGTGGAAGAAGAACTAGGAACAGAGGAAGAAGTTGAATTTAAGGATGTTCCTAAACCAAAGGAAATCCGCGAAATTCTTGATGAATACGTTATCGGTCAGGAGCAGGCAAAAAAGTCGTTGTCTGTTGCCGTATATAATCACTACAAACGAATCAATTCCAACAGTAAAATTGATGATGTTGAATTATCCAAGAGTAACATTTGTATGATCGGACCAACTGGAAGCGGTAAAACACTTCTTGCCCAGACTCTTGCAAGAATTCTAAATGTACCGTTTGCAATTGCTGATGCTACTTCATTAACAGAGGCCGGCTATGTGGGTGAAGATGTTGAAAACATCTTATTGAAGCTAATTCAGTCTGCTGATTATGATGTAGAAAAAGCTGAAAAGGGTATTATTTATATTGATGAAATTGATAAAATTGCCCGCAAGTCTGAAAATCCTTCTATTACAAGAGATGTGTCCGGCGAAGGTGTTCAGCAGGCATTGCTTAAAATTCTTGAAGGTACAGTGGCCAGCGTTCCGCCGCAAGGAGGAAGAAAGCATCCACATCAGGAATTTATCCAAATTGATACTACAAATATTCTCTTTATTTGTGGCGGTGCCTTCGATGGCATCGAGCCAATTATAAAGCGCCGTTTAGGCCAGAAAATTATTGGTTTTGGTTCCGATACAAAGCAGCTGGATATTAGTCAAAAAGAACTTCTTTCTAAGGTTTTACCTGAAGACTTATTAAGATTTGGTCTGATTCCAGAATTCATCGGCCGTCTGCCGGTTATTGCAAGTCTCGAACAACTTGATGAAGATGCATTAATCGAAATTCTCACAAAGCCGAAAAACGCATTAGTTAAGCAATATCAGAAAATGCTTGAGCTAGATGACGTTGAATTGCAATTTGAAGAAGGTGCATTAAACGAAATCGCGAAGAAGGCTATTGAACGGAAGACCGGTGCCCGTGGACTACGTTCCATTATTGAAGGCATTATGCTTGATGTCATGTTTGACCTTCCGTCCCGCGACGATATCACAAAATGCATTATCACAAAAGAAACCGTTGTCGAAAACAGCATTCCAAAACTAGTTCTTGAAGATGGAACGGTTGTGGAAGAAGAAAGAAAAACTTCAGCTTAAAGAAAACCTATGCAGTACTGTGCCTTTTGGCAAGTTCGCAAAGAAGTTAGGCCTGGCAGAATGCCGGGCCTTTTTTAGCTAATCAGAATTTATATCCCTAAATTCTGAACGCATAAGTAAAACTAGGGCATCCGCCAAAGGGACTTGGCGAATGCCAAGTTTTTCTAACGCTTTTCTGAGTATGTTAAATGTTTCTGCCATTTTCTTGTTTATTCCAACTTCTGAAAGGAAATACTATCAAGTAATCAGAGTTATTTTTTTCAGGAGGGAATAGGATGAGTTGGACGGGGATTGCCTTATTTATACAGCTCTTCTTTGGCATTGTTATCGGGCTGTATTTTTGGAATTTATTAAGAGGCCAAAGAACACAAAAGATTTCCATTGATAAAGAATCGCGAAAAGAGATGGAGCAGCTGAAAAAAATGCGGTCCATTTCCTTGACAGAACCGTTGTCTGAAAAAGTAAGGCCTACCAGTTTTAATGATATAGTTGGACAAAGTGATGGCATAAAGGCACTGAAAGCTGCACTTTGCGGTCCTAACCCACAGCATGTCATTGTTTATGGACCGCCGGGAGTAGGAAAAACAGCTGCTGCGCGTCTTGTACTCGAAGAGGCGAAAAAAAATTCTAAATCTCCATTTAAAACTGCATCTGTTTTTGTTGAATTGGATGCTACAACCGCACGATTTGATGAAAGAGGAATTGCCGATCCATTAATAGGTTCTGTGCATGACCCCATTTATCAAGGTGCTGGTGCAATGGGACAGGCTGGAATACCACAGCCAAAGCAGGGAGCAGTAACCAATGCTCATGGCGGGGTTCTATTCATAGATGAAATTGGCGAACTTCATCCTATCCAAATGAACAAACTTTTAAAGGTACTGGAAGATCGAAAAGTGTATCTTGAGAGTGCATACTATCATGAAGAAAATGCTCAAATCCCGACACACATCCATGATATTTTTAAAAATGGCCTGCCTGCAGATTTTAGATTAATAGGGGCCACAACAAGGACACCGAATGAAATTCCGCCAGCTATTCGTTCTCGCTGTATGGAAGTCTTTTTCCGGGAATTATCTCAGGAAGAGATATCAGTTGTTGCTAAAAAGGCTGCAGATAAAATAGAGATGAAAATTTCAGAAAAAGGGTTAAATACTCTTTCAAACTATGCCAGAAATGGCCGTGAAGCAGTGAATATGGTTCAAACTGCAGCGGGTTTGGCTATTACAGAAGAAAAAAATTATATAAAAGATGAAGATATTGAATGGGTGATCCATTCAAGTCAATTAACACCTAGAATGGAAAGAAACATTAACGATATTCCATGCATTGGTCTGGTAAACGGCCTGGCCGTTTATGGTCCGAATTCAGGTGCACTTCTTGAAATTGAAGTAACAGTCATTCCGGTTCGGGATAATAAGGGTACAATCAACATTACAGGTATTGTAGATGAAGAAAGCATAGGCGGACAGGGAAAATCAATACGACGTAAAAGCATGGCCCGCGGTTCTATCGAAAATGTAATTACAGTCCTGCGGTCCATGGGTGTGCCGGCTGATGAATTTGATATACATGTTAATTTCCCTGGAGGGGTTCCAATTGATGGACCTTCCGCAGGAATTGCTATGGCAACTGGGATTTACTCTGCAATATATAAAATACCAGTGGATAATAGCGTAGCCATGACCGGTGAAATTAGCATTCATGGAAACGTAAAACCAATTGGCGGTGTTTATCCTAAAGTTAAGGCAGCTAAAAAAGCCGGTGCAAAAACAGTTATCATACCTGCTGAAAACATGCAGTCCATTTTAAATGAGATAACGGATATAAATATTGTCCCAGTATCAAATTTGTCAGAGGTTTTTGATATAGCACTTAATACGGATAAGGGGAAAATTATACCTGCTCCAATCGAGTTATCCAAAAAAGAAACCATTTAAAAATAAACTTCGGCTTTCCTCTTTTAACACTGGCGAGCCGGAGTTTCTCTTTTTGCGGAAAGTTAGTTTGACTAATCACAGGCAAGGCATAAAGAATGCTTTTTTTAGGATACTAATAATATCTATCAGCGGGCACTATTATTAGACACACTATTTTAAATAAGATAGAATTGTACAAAGAATCATCCTGCTTTAGAATTGGAATGGAAGTAATTTGAATTGCATTTGGAGGTGCAATATTTATGACGAAAGAGAAAGAAATGATCGTCCCCCTCCTGCCTCTTCGGGGCTTGCTAGTTTATCCGACAATGGTCCTTCATTTGGATGTTGGGCGTGAAAAATCTGTGCAGGCGCTTGAGAAAGCAATGGTAGATGACCATATGATCTTTTTGACTACACAAAAAGACATAACAATAGATGATCCATCAGAAGATGATTTGTATAAATTGGGGACCCTTACAAAGGTTAAGCAAATGCTTAAATTACCAAATGGTACTATCCGTGTTCTGGTAGAAGGGCTTAACAGAGCGGAGATTGTCTCTTTTTATGATGAAGGGGACCACTTTGCTGTCAGTCTCAAAACCTTTGAGGAGAGCCCGGAAAAAGATGTAGAAGATCAAGCATTAATGAGAACTATGCTGGATTATTTCGAGCAATACATAAAGATGTCGAAAAAGATTTCTGCTGAAACTTATTCATCGGTTGCAGATATAGAAGAGCCAGGCCGTATGGCTGACATCATCTCTTCTCATCTGCCCTTAAAGCTGAAGGAAAAGCAGGAGATTTTGGAGACTATAGATGCCAAAGAGAGAATGAACCGGGTAATTGATATTATTCATAATGAAAAAGAAGTTCTAAACCTGGAGAAAAAGATTGGTCAGAGAGTAAAGCGCTCTATGGAGCGTACGCAAAAGGAATATTATTTGCGCGAACAAATGAAAGCCATTCAGAAAGAACTGGGTGACAAAGAAGGCAAGACCGGTGAAATTGCTGATCTTACTGAAAAGATTGAGCTTGCCGGAATGCCTGAAAATGTAAAAAACACCGCTTTGAAAGAGCTGGACAGATATGAAAAGGTTCCAACAAGTTCAGCTGAAAGTGCAGTTATTCGAAATTATATCGAGTGGCTTGTATCCCTTCCATGGTCAAAGAAAACCGAGGACGATCTCGACATTTTACGCGCTGAGAAAATACTAAATGAGGATCATTATGGCCTTGAAAAGGTAAAGGAGCGTGTTCTTGAATATTTGGCAGTTCAAAAGCTGACTAATTCATTGAGAGGGCCCATTCTCTGCCTTGCGGGACCCCCCGGAGTTGGTAAAACAAGTCTGGCCAAATCAATTGCAGCTTCCCTTAACCGCAATTTTGTTCGGGTATCTCTTGGAGGAGTCAGAGATGAATCAGAAATAAGAGGACATAGAAGGACCTACGTTGGAGCAATGCCTGGACGTATAATCCAGGGAATGAAAAAGGCAGGTACTATTAACCCTGTGTTCCTTCTTGATGAAATAGATAAAATGTCCAATGATTTTCGTGGAGATCCTTCATCAGCGATGCTGGAGGTATTGGACCCGGAACAGAACTTTAACTTTAGTGACCATTATATAGAAGAACCTTATGATTTATCTAAGGTTATGTTCATAGCAACAGCAAACAATTTATCGACTATCCCTGGTCCTCTTTTAGACAGGATGGAAATTATCACAATTGCCGGCTACACGGAAATTGAGAAGGTCCATATTACACGCGATCATCTTTTACCAAAACAAATTAAGGAAAATGGTCTTTCCAAGGGAACCTTGCAGGTTCGTGATGATGCCATTCTTAAAGTGGTCCGCTACTATACCCGGGAAGCTGGGGTTAGAAGTCTTGAAAGACAAATGGCGACCATTTGCCGCAAAACGGCAAGAATTGTTGTTTCAGGAGAAAAGAAACGCGTTGTCGTAACGGAAAAAAATGTAGAAGAATTTTTGGGAAAAACAAAGTTCAGATATGGGCAGGCAGAACTCGAAGATCAGGTTGGAGTTGCCACAGGTCTTGCTTATACAACTGTAGGCGGAGATACACTCCAAATCGAGGTGTCTTTGTCACCGGGTAAAGGAAAGCTAGTTTTAACCGGTAAATTGGGAGATGTCATGAAGGAGTCAGCCCAGGCAGCATTCAGCTATATTCGCTCGAAAGCGGAAGAGCTGGGAATTGATCCTAACTTCCATGAAAAATTTGATATACACATACATGTTCCTGAAGGTGCCGTACCTAAAGATGGGCCTTCCGCCGGTATTACAATGGCAACAGCCCTTGTATCAGCTCTTTCAGGAAGAGCAATTCGCCGTGAAGTGGGAATGACAGGTGAAATTACGCTAAGAGGAAGAGTGCTTCCAATTGGCGGTTTAAAGGAAAAATCATTAAGTGCTCATCGTGCCGGTTTGACGAAGATTATTATTCCTAAGGACAATGAAAAGGATATTGATGATATTCCTGAAACAGTCCGAAATGAGCTGGAATTTGTTCTTGTATCTCATGTGGATGAGGTGCTGAAGCACGCGCTTACGGAAGGTGCAACTCAATGAAGGTAACAAGTTCGGAAATAGTTATAAGCGCAGTAAAGCCCGATCAGTATCCTGAAGGGGATATGCCAGAATTCGCATTGGCTGGAAGGTCCAATGTGGGAAAGTCCTCTTTTATTAATAAGATGCTGAATCGGAGGGGGCTGGCTCGGATTTCTTCCAAGCCTGGTAAGACTCAAACTTTAAATTTTTATATCATTAATGAAATTCTGCATTTTGTTGATGTTCCGGGATATGGATATGCCAAGGTTTCCAAATCAGAACGCGAGGCCTGGGGGAAGATGATTGAAACCTATTTAACAAAGAGGGAACAATTAAGGGCTGTTGTCCTGCTGATCGACCTTCGCCATCCTCCAACCCGTGATGATGTTACGATGTATGATTTTTTAAAGCATTATGAAATACCATGTGTTGTTATTGCGACTAAAGCAGACAAAATTCCCAAAGGTAAATGGCAAAAACATTTGAAAATTGTCAAAGAAACATTAGATTTGGATCCTAACGATCATCTTATTCATTTCTCATCTGAAACAGGTGAAGGAAAAGACAAGGCTTGGGGAATACTTGAAAGCTTTATGTAGGTTCGTAAAAAACGTCCGGACAATTTGTCCGGACGTTTATTTTTTCTTTATAAAAAGGAGAGAACCTCCAATAATTATGAGAACTGCCGGCCAGAATTTCCATGCTATAGAAACTCCATTTTGCAAGAGGCCAAAATAGGCTGCAATTTTATCATAGAATAATAGAAGGACTGAGAGAATTAGAAATAATATAGCCTGAAAGAGTCCTGTACCTGTTTTCTGATACCTTAAAAGAAAACCGAGAGCAATTATAAAAATAAAAGTTCCTATATGGTCAGGCCAGAAGGTCACTCGGTGAACAAGGTGAAAATGTAATCCAAAACCTGCCAGAATAACTCCTGGGAGAATAGCCTCGTAATCCTTTGCAAGATAACCTTGTCCTAAAAAGCCGATTCCTACGATGAGCAAAAGTGTCGGCCATGTATAAAACTGTTGAAATAATGTAATGCCGGATTGCTGCATAAAAAAGTATGCGCCAAAGCCTATTAAAATAATTCCAGGGAAAATTCTCTGATTTTTCATAAATACACCACTTCCAGAAAGGTTCACTTGAATCATTGCTTGTTTTTTGGTACTGTACTTAGGGAAGTATTTTGTCGACTTATCTGATGAATATTCTATTCATTTTAATATATTAACACACAGTTTCGTTTTCTGTTCACATTTTTTGGGCAAAATGCAATTATACACATGATATAATCAGACTAGTTAGGAATGAACATTTATTTGGGGGTGTCATTATTAAATGCATATTTTAGTGGTGGGTATTAACTATAAAACGGCCCCTGTAGAAATCCGTGAAAGGCTGACATTTAATCAGGCCGATCTTGGAAAAGCGACTGTTAATCTTAATGCGAAAAAGAGCATTCTTGAGAATGTTATTGTTTCTACCTGTAATCGTACGGAGATTTATGCAGTAGTTGATCAGCTGCATACAGGCCGTTACTATATAAAAGAATTTTTATCTGAATGGTTTAACATAGATCAGGACGAATTTTCGCCATTTCTTTTCATTTATGAGGAGGATGGGGCTGTCGAGCATTTATTTAAAGTAGCCTGCGGCTTAAATTCAATGGTTCTTGGGGAAACTCAGATCCTTGGCCAGGTCCGAGACAGCTTTTTGCTTTCTCAGAACGAAAAAACGACAGGAACCGTTTTTAACCACTTATTTAAACAGGCTATTACTCTTGCCAAGCGCGCTCACTCTGAAACAGATATCGGAGCTAATGCTGTTTCAGTCAGCTATGCGGCTGTTGAGCTTGCGAAAAAGATATTCGGTTCTCTTGAAAATAAGCATGTACTTATTTTTGGAGCAGGAAAAATGGGTGAACTTGCTGCTCAAAACCTCCATGGCAGCGGAGTAAGGAAGGTTACGGTTATCAACCGTACTTTTGAAAAAGCTGTAAGTCTTGCTGAAAAATTTGACGGCCAGGCGAGAACTTTGGAAGAACTCCAGGGAGCCTTGGCGGAAGCTGATATTCTAATTAGTTCAACAGGTTCAAAAGACCTTGTTATTACTAAAGATATGATGGCAAACGTAGAAAAGATGCGTAAAGGTAAGCCTCTTTTCATGGTTGACATTGCTGTCCCAAGAGATCTTGACCCAAATATTGCGGAGCTTGAAAACATCTTTTTATATGATATAGATGATTTGGAAGGCATTGTGGAAGCAAACCTTCAGGAGAGAAAGAAAGCTGCCCAAGAAATTATGTTAATGGCAGAAAAAGAAATTGTTGAATTTAAACAATGGATTGGAACACTAGGTGTTGTACCTGTTATTACAGCATTAAGGGAAAAAGCACTTGCTATTCAATCAGATACTATGGAAAGTATCGAACGTAAAATTCCAAATCTCTCCGACCGTGATCGGAAGGTTTTAAATAAGCATACCAAGAGCATTATTAACCAGCTTTTAAAAGATCCAATTCTCCAGGCGAAGGAATTGGCTGCGCGTCCGGACGCCGAGAACGCACTCGACTTATTCGTGAAAATATTTAATATTGAGGATCTTGTTGAAGAGCAGGCAAATACGAAAGCAGCCGAAACTGAAAAAGTTATCGTTCGAGCATCTCAGGCTTCCTTTCAGTCATAAGAGAGGTTAATCCGATGTATGACATTCAAATGACCCGCCTGCATGAGCTGACAGTAGTAATTTATGCCTTCAGTGTGCTGTTATATTTCTTTGATTTTATTCACCATAACCGGAAGGCAAACCGCATTGCCTTCTGGTTACTTGCATTTGTATGGGTTTTACAAACCGTATTTTTATTTTTTTATATGATGAAAACCGGAAGATTCCCGGTACTTACAATATTTGAAGGTCTTTACTTTTATGCCTGGGTCCTTGTTACCTTATCGCTGGGGATTAACCGCTTGTTAAGGGTTGACTTTATCGTCTTTTTTACTAATATACTAGGTTTTATAGTAATGGTTATTCATACTTTTGCTCCTGTTCAATACCAGTCGCATGTTATGGGTGAAAAGCTTGTCTCCGAACTGCTTCTGATTCATATTACAATGGCGATTCTTTCTTACGGTGCATTTTCGTTGTCCTCTGTGTTTTCTCTGCTTTATTTGATTCAGTATGATTTATTGAAGAGGAAAAAGTGGGGTAAGAGACTTATGCGCCTTGCAGACCTTAGCAAATTAGAGCAATTATCCTATATATTAGCCGTAATTGGTGTTCCCATGCTCATGCTTAGTCTTATTTTAGGGCTTCAATGGGCGATTCTTAAGGTTCCGGGAATGCCATGGTATGATATCAAAATAATAGGGTCTTTTATCGTTTTAACCGCTTACAGCATCTATCTTTATCTTAGAATTGCAAGGAATCTATCAGGAAAGTCAATTGCACTTTGGAACATTGGGTCTTTTCTAGTTGTATTAATTAACTTTTTCCTGCTTGGCAAATTATCTTCATTCCACTTTTGGTATTCGTAAACTTAGGAGGCAGTCATGAGAAAAATTATCGTCGGTTCCAGACGCAGTAAACTTGCTTTAACACAGACAAATTGGGTTATTGATCAGTTGAAAAAGCTTGGTGCTCCATTTGAATTTGAAGTAAAAGAAATTGTAACCAAAGGTGACCGCATCCTCGATGTGACGTTATCAAAAGTTGGCGGAAAAGGTTTATTTGTAAAGGAAATTGAACAGGCAATGTTAAATAAAGAAATTGATATGGCTGTTCATAGTATGAAGGATATGCCGGCTGTATTGCCAGAAGGCCTTACTATAGGATGCGTTCCTTTCCGTGAGGATCATCGTGATGCTTTGATTTCAAAAGGCCACTTACCTTTGAAGGACCTTAAGGAAGGTGCCATTATCGGAACTAGCAGTCTTCGCAGAAGTTCTCAGCTTCTTCTTAAGAGGCCTGACCTTGAAATTAAATGGATACGCGGAAATGTTGATACCCGCTTAAGCAAACTCCAGGATGAGGAGTACGACGCCATTATTCTTGCTGCTGCCGGCCTGTCACGCCTTGGCTGGACTTCTGACGTGGTTACTGAGTTCCTGGATGCTGAAACCTGCATTCCAGCTGTTGGTCAAGGGGCACTTTCGATTGAATGCCGTACAGATGATCAGGAGCTTCTTGATCTTTTTGAGAAATTTACATGTAAAAAGACAGAAAGAGCAGTAAGGGCTGAACGTGTATACTTAAATAAAATGGAGGGCGGCTGCCAGGTTCCAATTGCAGGATTCGCCCAAGTAGATGATAACGATGAAATCGTCATGACTGCTCTTGTTGCATCACCTGACGGCAAAGAGGTATACAAAGAAACTGTCCGTGGCACAGTTCCTGAAGAAGTTGGTGCAAAGGCTGCCGACTTATTGATAGAAAAAGGTGCGAAGAAACTTATTGAAAAGGTTAAACGGGAGCTTGATGGTGAATGATAAAACCATCGCCATTGCTTGATAAAAAAGTACTCGTACCAAGAGGAAAAAAGCAGGCGAAATCTTTTTCACAGCTAGTGGAGACATTCGGAGGGATTCCAATTGAAATCCCTCTTATTGCTTTTCGCCCAATACAGCCCAATGATGAGCTTGCAGCTGTCTTTAATAACTTAAAATCTTATAGCTGGATTATTTTCACCAGCAACACTACTGTGGATACATTTTTTTCGTTTCTTGCTAAAGATGAGATTAGCCACCTTCCCAAAATAGCAGTTATAGGCGAGAGAACACAAAAGGTATTGAAGGAAAAAGGAGTGGAAGTATCTTTCCTTCCTTCTGAATATGTTGCAGAAACCTTTGCAAAAGAATTTGTCTCTATTGTTAAAAAGGGTGAGAAAATTTTTATTCCGAAAGGTAATTTAGCTAGAGATGTCATTGCTGAGGAATTGAGAAGGTTTGGGGCTGTCGTCGAGGAGGCTATCGTTTATGAAACCTATCTTCCTGAAGAGAGCAGGTTAACATTAGCTGAATTGCTAAAACGGAATGAGTTGGACATCCTGATGTTTACCAGCCCGTCTACCGTGGACCATTTTATGTCGGTGGTGGAGGAAAACCATCTCCGGGATCAAATAAAAGAGTGTATGGTAGCTTGTATTGGGCCAGTTACGAAGGAAAAACTAAAGTCATACGGATTATTAGTCCATGCTTCTCCGAAGGTGTATACTGTAGAGGCAATGATTAACAGCATGGCTGAATATATTAATTAAATAATTTTTGGGGGTAGAAAATATGGAACTCCAATTTTCACGTCACCGCCGTTTGCGGAGCAGTGCAAGCATGCGCTCATTAATAAGAGAAAACCACCTCAGGACTGAAGACTTTATTTATCCTCTTTTTATTTTAGAAGGAGAGAAAACAAGAAATGAAGTAGCTTCAATGCCAGGGGTTTATCAAATATCTATGGATTATTTGCAGGAGGAAATGGATGAAATCGTTTCTCTTGGCATAAGGTCTGTTATTTTATTCGGCGTTCCTACCGAAAAAGATGAATGTGGTGGGGGGGCATTCCATGATCATGGTATTGTACAGGAGGCTACCCGTTTCATCAAGGAACGTTTCCCAGAAATAATTGTAGTGGCAGATACCTGCCTTTGCGAATACACAAGCCACGGTCACTGCGGTGTAGTTCAAGGTGACCGTGTTTTAAATGACGAGTCACTTGACTTGCTTGCAAAGACTGCGGTCAGCCAGGCAAAAGCTGGTGCAGATATTATTGCTCCTTCCAACATGATGGATGGTTTCGTTGCTGCCATCAGAGCAGGACTTGATGAAGCAGGCTTTGAGGAAGTCCCTATCATGTCTTACGCAGTTAAATACTCTTCTGCATTCTACGGACCCTTCCGTGATGCTGCAGACAGTACACCTCAATTCGGTGACCGAAAAACCTATCAGATGGATCCTGCAAATCGAATGGAAGCTTTCAGAGAAGCTGAATCGGATGTAGCAGAAGGCGCGGACTTCCTGATTGTTAAACCAGGAATGCCATATTTGGATATTGTTCGTGATATGAAAAACAATTTCAATCTCCCTGTTGTTACTTATAATGTTAGTGGGGAATATTCCATGGTAAAGGCTGCTGCACAAAACGGCTGGATCGATGAGAAAAAAATTGTTATGGAAATGCTCGTTGGCATGAAACGTGCAGGTGCTGATCTAATTATTACTTATCATGCAAAGGATGCAGCCCGCTGGTTAAAAGAAGAATAGGTAGTTTAAATAGGAAAGGAAAACTTTCCTATTACATAATAGGGCATAAGTGCAATCCCAGTGCCCTGCTATAAGGACATAAGGATTTCTAATGAAGAGAGGGAAAGCAATGCGCTCATATGCTAAATCTATTGAAGCCTTTAAGGAAGCAAAGAAATTAATGCCGGGCGGAGTGAACAGCCCTGTACGGGCGTTTAAATCAGTAAATATGGATCCTATTTTTATGGAACGCGGCAAGGGATCAAAAATATATGACATTGATGGAAATGAATATATTGATTATGTTTTATCATGGGGCCCGCTTATTCTTGGCCATACAAATGATAAAGTAGTGGAAGCACTCAAAAAGGTTGCGGAACTGGGTACAAGTTTTGGCGCCCCAACCTTAATGGAGAATGAGCTGGCAAAGCTCGTATCAGATCGTGTACCTTCCATTGAAATAATTCGCATGGTTTCCTCCGGTACAGAAGCGACAATGAGTGCACTGCGTCTTGCACGTGGCTATACGGGCAGAAACAAGATTTTAAAGTTTGAAGGCTGCTACCATGGACATGGTGATTCTCTGCTCATTAAGGCTGGTTCTGGAGTCGCAACACTAGGTCTTCCAGACAGCCCCGGTGTTCCTGAAGGGGTAGCTAAAAATACAATTACTGTCCCTTATAATGATCTTGATGGCGTACGCTATGCATTTGAACAGTTTGGTGAGGATATTGCAGGAGTTATTGTTGAGCCCGTTGCTGGAAATATGGGGGTAGTTCCTCCGCTTCCAGGGTTCCTACAAGGGCTTCGCGATGTTACCACTCAATACGGCGCCTTGCTTATCTTCGATGAAGTAATGACAGGATTTCGTGTTGGCTATAATTGTGCACAAGGCTATTTTGGTATTACTCCTGATATTACATGCCTCGGTAAAGTAATCGGGGGAGGCCTTCCTGTTGGAGCATACGGCGGAAAAGCAGAAATTATGGAACAGATTGCTCCTAGCGGTCCGATCTACCAGGCGGGTACACTATCCGGTAATCCATTAGCGATGACTGCTGGGTATGAAACTTTAAGCCAGCTGACTCCTGATGATTATAAAGAGTTTATTCGCAAAGCAGATAGGCTTGAAAAAGGAATCAGTGCTGCGGCTGAAAAGTATGAAATCCCACTTACTTTCAACCGTGCTGGGTCCATGATTGGCTTCTTCTTCACAAATGAAGATGTAATCAATTATGAAAAGGCTAAAACAGCTAACTTGGACTTTTTTGCCTCTTATTACAAGGAAATGGCAGACCAGGGTGTTTTTCTGCCGCCATCCCAGTTTGAGGGCTTATTCCTTTCAACAGCGCACTCTGATGAAGATATTGAAAAGACAATTCAGGCAACAACCACTGCCTTCTCAAAGCTTAAGTAAGTAAAAGAGCACTCGTACAAAAAGTACGGGTGCTTTTTTGATTTAAAAACCTATTCTTAAGTCCCTTAAACTTTTAGCCCAATATTGTTCTTGAACCGTTTGAAAGTGGATATTTTCTTGTGGCTCAATCGAAATCAGGTATTCATAACAAAGTTTTCTGTGTTCGGACCTTCATAACCGGATGAAAATCGTTTTTCTTGTGGCCCTGTCCCAGTTTGTTTTTTTAGAACCAAGAACTGTCCCTGCGAGGTTTTTCAATTATCTAACTAGAAATTTGAATGCTATTTTCCTAGTGGTGCGAAATTTTCTGCCCTCTATATGGCTTTTTTATCATAAAAAAAAGGAAATGTTCATAGAGTGTAAGTGACATAGTGATTTTACGTGAAGGAAACGAAAGGAGGAGTCGCTTTGTCTCAGGAGAATCAATCATGCCTTCGATTTTCTTTGGAGGAGTCTTTATGGTTCCGAAAAGGACAGGAAGTCACTGAGCTAGTTTCCATCTCGCTTGATCCTGATATTACAATTCAGGAAAATGACCAGTATGTTACGATACGAGGATCATTAGAATTAACAGGTGAGTATGTGTGCAATAATGAAAATTCAGAAGAGGAAGAGGGGGCAAACCCCGGACACAAATATGTCCAAATCGTACAGGACCGAGAAAGCGGCACTTGCCAATTCTCACACAGGTTTCCTGTGGACATCACCATACCCAATAACCGAATTAAAAGCATCTATGATATTGATGTAGTAGTAGAATCATTCGACTATTCTTTTCCTGAAAGGAGCTGCATGAAGCTTACTTCTGATTTAACCATCAGCGGATTATACGGCGAACAGCAGCATGAGAGGGAAGAGGAGAAGGTTGAAGAGTTGGCTCGCGGCCAGGAAGAACAAGCAGAGGAAGAACAAGCAGAGGAAGAACAGGAAGCTTTTGAAGAAGAGACTGCCTTAGTTCATGAGGAGGAGGCTTATCCAGTTCTTGAGGAAGAAGATACTTTTCAGGCAGAAGCTAGAAAACAAGTTACAGAAGAAGCTCCAGTGGAAGTAACTGAAATCCCTTCATTCGCGTATCAAGCATTAAAGGAAAACTTTCACCAAGACTTTCTTGCTCAATTTGCAAGAGGAGAAGAAAAGCAGGAACCAGAAACTGCAAGGAGCGAGGTAAAGCAGGAAGTAGTAGTACAAGAGCAAGCACAGCCTGAAATGATAACCGTGATTGAAGAAGAGCCTGATAAAGCAGAACTAGAGCCAGAAAGTTCATCCAGCCCTCAAATGGTTCAGGAACCAGAACCGAAAAAGAAAAAACAGGGCAAAAAGAAAAGCATGAGTCTCACTGAGTTTTTTGCAAGGAGAGAAGAAACAAACGATAGTGCAAAGCTTAAGGTATGCATTGTTCAAAAGGGAGATACTTTAAATCTTCTTTCAGAAAGATATGATATTCCCGTTCAAAGTCTTGTACGTGTAAATCATTTGGAAATAAATAAGGATGTTTATGAAGGCCAGGTGCTTTACATTCCAGTAACGATGGCAAAAAAATAACATAGAAAAGACATGATGAGCGGGTCTTCGTGCCTGCTCAACTGTTTTTTTAGGCTAATCAGAATTTATATCCATAAATTCTGAACGCATAAGCAAAACTAAGGCATCCGCCAAAAAGGACTTGGCGAATGCCAAGTTTTTCTAATGTATTACTGTGCGTGATATTCAGGTATTCATGCTGCTGTTGAATTTAACGTCTGTTTACGGTTTTTTAATGAAAGTGAGCTGAGTTTCGGTGAATAAACCAAATCGAATTGCAGCGGTCGCCCCTATTTTAAATAGTTATAATATTGAGCCTTATTTTGTTGAAGATTTTGGGAAAATCCAAAAAATTTATTCCAATAAAGGCACCTTTGGCCTTAAAAAAATTCCTCCTCAAAGAGGAACAGATTTTATTCGGCATGTCCATGAGCTTTACCAAAAAGGATTTAATAGGATTGTTCCTGTATATCCTACCCTGGATGGCCGTTATGCTGTTCTAAATGATCAAAGCTTGTATTACTTAATGCCATGGCTACCCAATGAAGAAAGGGAGGACAGGAAGGAAAAAAATCAGCAGCTTTTTCGTGAACTGGCCAGACTTCATACCTTGTCCGCCAAAGAAGTAACTGTAAAAAAGGAAGACCGTACTGAGCATTATGAAAAAACCATACAGCAGTTAGAAAAAAATCAGGAATTACTTGACGGTATGATTGAACAATGTGAAAAAAGATCCTATATGTCGCCATTCGAATTGCTTTTTTCGATGTATTACTCGGAAACAAGTCAGGCTATCCGTTTTTCAAAGGAAAAATTTGAAGAGTGGTATGAGAAAACAAAAGATCAGGAAAAGGCAAGAATGGTGATCACACACGGAAAAATATCATCTGACCATTTTTTATATGATGAAAGAGGATATGGGTATTTTATTAACTTTGAAGAGGCCGGTTATGGATCGCCTATTCATGATATGCTTCCTTTTTTAGCCAGAACCCTAAAAACCCAGCCTAAACGAAATGAAGAGGCAATTGACTGGGTTTATTATTATTTTAAGTACTTTCCCTACAAGCCAGATGAAAAGTTATTGTTTTTAAGTTACTTGGCCCACCCAGCCCCTATTCTGCAAGTCACAGAAAGATATCTTCAAAAAAAGAGAACTTCTAATGAGATGAAATTTGTTCAGCAGCTGCAGCGGAAATATTGGCACTTAAAAAATACAGAATATGTAGTCATGCGGATTAGTGAAATAGACAGTCAGGAACAAGCGGCAAAAGAAACAGGAGCCCAGTAGCAAAAGCCGGGCTCCTAAATGTATTCCGTTTGGATGGCAATAAACAGGCCAATAAAAATGATTAGAAGCAAAACATCGAAAATCGTAGGAATAAGGATGGTACGCACTGCCTGAAAAATGCAAAAAGGAATAATAAATTGAGCGCATACGGCCCTTACCTTCCTTAACCATGGCGGCATAGAGTATTTATTAAACATCCTTTTCATCAGAACACTCTCCCCCCTCAGTTCTTTCTCCTCATATTATGTATATTCCACACAATAAGTGTTTAAGCTAAAAGGAACTATTTTGCTTCAAATGTATAATATATAAAAAAGTTGGCTATCATTGTTGACTACAATCCCCTTTTTTAGGTAGTATATCTTATATAATTAAATGAAAAGGCAACGATAGGGAAGAGTACAATTTGATACTGTTTCAAAGAGAGGGATCCATTTGCTGAAAGGCTCCCAGACAGTCAGTTGGAAAGTCACCCTTGAGCTTCTTCCGCCAAAGGATATTAATTCAAGTAGTGGAAGACGGATCGAATCCGTTATCCTGTTAAGAGCCAGCCTCTTTTATATTAAGGCTGGAAAAAAGGTGGTACCGCGAAGCAAACTCCATTCGTCCTTTTATGACGGATGGGGTTTTTTTGTATTTATTTTTTAAAACTAAGGAGGAATTTCAGTGGAGACAAATGACATACAGATGCCGACAAAATATGATCCAGCCTCGATTGAACAGGGACGTTATGATTGGTGGGTAAAAGGAAAGTTTTTTGAGGCGAAAGATGATCAGGAAAAACAGCCTTACACAGTAGTAATTCCACCGCCAAATGTAACTGGGAGGCTGCACTTAGGGCATGCCTGGGATACTACCCTGCAAGATATTATGACAAGAATGAAAAGGATGCAGGGATATGATGTACTTTGGCTTCCGGGAATGGACCATGCAGGAATCGCGACTCAGGCGAAGGTTGAAGCAAAGCTACGTGAAGAAGGAAAAAGCAGATACGACTTGGGCCGTGAAAAGTTTGTTGAAGAAACTTGGAGCTGGAAGGAAGAATATGCAGCCCATATTCGCCAGCAGTGGGCCAAGCTGGGGCTTGGACTTGATTACAGCCGTGAACGCTTCACTCTTGATGAGGGACTCTCAGATGCCGTTAATGAAGTATTTGTAACTCTTTTTAATAAAGGTTTAATTTATCGCGGCGAGTACATTATCAACTGGGATCCATCCACCAAAACAGCATTATCAGATATTGAGGTAATTTATAAAGACATACAAGGTGCCTTTTACCATATGAATTACCCACTTGCTGACGGAAGCGGGCATATTGAAATAGCCACAACACGCCCAGAAACGATGCTTGGTGATACGGCTGTAGCGGTACATCCGGAAGATGACCGGTATAAGCATTTAATCGGCAAAACCGTTACTCTTCCAATTACTGGACGTGAGATCCCAATTGTAGGTGATGATTACGTTGAAATGGAGTTCGGTTCCGGCGCAGTTAAAATAACTCCAGCCCATGATCCTAATGACTTTGAAATAGGAAACCGCCACAATCTTGAGCGCATTCTAGTTATGAATGAAGACGGCACCATGAATGACAGGGCAGGAAAGTATAAAGGCTTGGACCGTTTTGAATGCCGCAAGCAAATTGTAAAAGACCTTCAGGAGCTTGGCGTTTTATTTAAAATTGAAGATCATATGCACTCCGTTGGCCACTCTGAACGGAGCGGAGCAGTAGTTGAGCCTTATCTTTCAACACAGTGGTTTGTTAAGATGGCGCCTCTTGCCCAGGAGGCTATTGAGCTTCAGCAAAAGGAAGACAAAGTAAATTTTGTTCCTGGACGCTTTGAAAATACCTACCTTCGATGGATGGAGAATATCCGCGACTGGTGTATTTCCAGACAGCTTTGGTGGGGCCACCGCATCCCGGCCTGGTACCATAATGAGACAGGAGAGGTTTATGTAGGACTTGAGGCTCCTTCAGACGCTGAGAAATGGACTCAGGATAAGGATGTTCTTGATACATGGTTTAGTTCAGCACTGTGGCCATTTTCTACAATGGGCTGGCCTGATAAGGAAGCAGCTGATTTTAAACGTTACTTCCCTACTGATGCTCTTGTTACAGGGTATGATATTATCTTCTTCTGGGTATCAAGAATGATTTTCCAAAGTCTTGAGTTTACCGGAGAGCGTCCATTCAAGGATGTTTTAATTCATGGATTGGTTAGAGACTCTCAAGGCCGTAAAATGAGTAAATCACTTGGCAATGGTGTTGACCCAATGGAAGTAATTGACCAGTATGGAGCTGATTCCCTGCGCTACTTCCTTTCTACAGGAAGCTCACCTGGCCAGGATCTTCGCTATATTCCTGAAAAGGTTGAAGCAACATGGAATTTTGCTAATAAGATTTGGAATGCATCCCGATTTGCTCTTATGAATATGAATGGAATGTCTTTTGAAGAAATTGATCTTAGTGGTGAAAAGTCCGTTGCAGACAAATGGATTCTAAATCAATTAAATGAAACAATTGAAACGGTTACGCGCTTATCTGAAAGATACGAGTTTGGAGAGGTTGGCCGTGCTCTCTATAACTTCATTTGGGATGATTTGTGCGATTGGTATATTGAAATGGCAAAGCTTCCTCTTTATGGTGATGACGAGGCTTCTAAAAAGACAACACGTTCAGTTTTGGCACATGTCCTAGATCAAACAATGAGACTTCTTCATCCGTTCATGCCATTTATTACAGAAGAAATCTGGCAAAACCTTCCGCACTCCGGAGAGTCAATTACAATTGCTAAATGGCCTGAAGTAAATCCAGAATTTACGGATGAGCAGGCAGCATCAGAAATGAAAATGCTTATGGAAACCATTCGCGCCGTTCGTAATATCCGTGCGGAAGTTAATACACCAATGAGCAAGAAAATCAAAATGCTTGTTAAAGCAAAGGATGAAACCATTCTTGCTTCGCTTGAAAGAAACAGTGGTTATATTGAACGTTTCTGCAACCCAGAGGAATTAGAAATGGGAACCGAGATGGATACACCTGATAAAGCCATGACAGCCGTGATTACCGGCTTGGAAATCATTCTGCCGCTTGAAGGCCTGATTAACATCGATGAAGAAATCGCCCGTCTTGAAAAAGAATGGGAAAAATTGAATAAAGAAGTAGAAAGAGTTCAAAAGAAACTTGGCAACGAAGGCTTTATGAAAAAAGCGCCAGAAAATGTAATTGCAGAGGAACGTGCAAAAGAACAGGATTACACGGAAAAGAGAAATGCAGTGGAAGCCCGTATGAAAGAATTAAGAGGCTAAAATGGGTGGAGGCGAATCCGGACAGGTGGATTCGTCTTTGTCTGTATGAACCTGGAATAGAGGTGCAAGATGTTTAATACTTACGAAGAGGCGCTTGATTGGATTCATGCCAGATTAAGACTTGGTATTAAGCCAGGATTAAAAAGGATGCAATGGATGATGGAAAAGCTGGACCATCCGGAAACAAAAATTAAAACGGTTCATATTGGCGGAACTAACGGAAAGGGATCCACTGTCACTTTTCTACGTTCGATTCTTGAGGCGGCAGGCTATAGAGTCGGGACCTTTACTTCCCCTTACATAGAGCATTTTAATGAGCGGATTAGTGTTAATGGCAAGCCTGTTAGCGATGAAGACCTAGTGGAGCTAACAAATGCAATTAAGCCTCTGGCAGATGAACTGGAAGAAACTGATCTAGGCGGACCTACAGAGTTTGAAGTGATAACAGCTATGTCCCTGCTGTACTTTGTTAAACTGGCAAAGGTGGACATTGTTCTGTATGAAGTCGGGCTTGGCGGGCGATTTGATTCAACCAATATCATTTATCCCTATCTTTCTGTGATTACAAATATTGGCTTGGACCATACAGCTATACTTGGAGATACCCATGAACAGATTGCTTTTGAAAAGGCCGGGATTATAAAAAAACACACTGCAGTTGTAACTGGAGTTAAAAGAGAGGACGCACTGAAGGTTATTACGGCAAAGGCAGAAGAGGAGAAATCGGCTCTGTTTCGGATAGGCAAAGATTTCTCTATTTCGGAGCATGCCTCTCTTTCAAATGGAGAGGAATTCAGCCTTAGCTCTCCATTTGGAATTCTGGATAATTTAAAAATTGGAATGATTGGGCAGCATCAGACAGAGAATGCCTCGTTAGCAGTTTTAGCTGCTCAGTACCTTAAGGAAAATCATGGATACCGTATAGGCGAACTTGCGATTCGGGAGGGGCTTAGGGAAGCCTTTTGGCCAGGCAGGTTTGAAGTGATATCTGAAAAACCGCTTGTTATTTTGGACGGTGCCCATAATGATGAAGGCATTCAGGCCTTGGCAAATGAACTTAAAAATAGGTTTAAAGAAAAAAAGGTACATGTGGTCTTTACTGCATTAAAAGATAAAAAGCTAGACAAAATGATAGCCCAGTTGGACGAGACAGCAGATAAGCTTATTTTTGTGTCCTTTGATTTTCCGCGTGCCTCTTCTGCAGCTGACTTAATGGCACTCTCCAAGTCGGAAAATAAGTCCTTTAATGAGGACTGGAAAACCGCAATAATAGCAGAAATAGATGAATTGGGAGAAGAAGATGTTCTTATTATTACAGGCTCTCTTTACTTTATTTCTGAAGCAAAACCAACTTTAAGGGAATTTTTTAAAAAATGTGACGATTTACTGTGACAAACCGTTAAAGGAGTGCTAAAATTATTGTAAAATCGTGACTATTTTACTAACAAATCTGCGGGAGGAGGCTGTCCTGTGAATATTAAGCCCATTGTAAAAAGATACATTTTACTAATATGGATTTTGTTAGTCCCGGCAGGACTTTGGTATTCCCTTCAGGCATATCCCCCGCATCTTTCAGGACATATTCCTGACCTGACGGCATTCTTATTGTTGACATGTATTGTGTCTATAATGCCTATGGTTATTAACAATAACCCTGTTTTTTTAGTGCAGTGGGTGTTATTGGCTGTATTTTTAAACTACGGACTTTTCGTTGAAACGGTTCTTTCTCAGGCTGCTTTTATCGTGGTACTTCTTAGGTTAAGAGTAGGAAGGGAAGGCTGGTTCCGTTATCTGCTTAACTCTTTAATGTTTTTCTCCGTATCCTTTGGGAGTGGAATCATTTATTATTCCATTGGCGGGGAAACCGGTATAGATATTCTTAATGGACCACTTTCCTTTATTCTAGCAGCCGTTTATGCTGTTTTAAGTTATCTGATAAATCAAATAGTTCTTTTTGTTTACTTTAAAGTTGTATATAAATATACCGAGAAATTTTTTGATAAAAGCTTATTGTGGGAAACAGTAACAGCCATTATCATCTTCCCAATCGGTTTTGTCCTGTATACCTTATACAGGGAAGTTGGAGTCTCGGCTTTATTCTTTGTTGGAATTCCATTTGCCAGCTTGTCTATTATTCTAAATCTCTACTATTCCAGTCAAAATGTTAATGAGTATCTTCAGAAAGCTGCTGAAATTGGTCACCAGCTGGCAGAACGTGTTCATGTAAATGATGTAATGGATCTGTTTGTCCAGAAGTTAATTGAAATGCTTCCTGTGGATAATGCGTATGTCCTGGATGTTGTTGATCGGGAAGAGCTTGTACTCATCAGAAGGATTGAGAACGGTAAGGTCAAGCCTAATGACCTGCCGCCATTACGAAAAAATCAGGGCATCAGCGGGATAGTCTGGTCATCAAAAAAATCATATCTTTTTTCTACAAAAAAAGAGTGGTGGCACTATGAAATTGGTTATCTTCCTACTTCTGTTGAAAGTGTAATGGGTGTTCCAATTGTTCGAAACAATGAAGTAGTAGGCGTGCTGATCCTCGCTTCACGAAAAAAACGTGCATTTGAAAAAATGCAGCTTATGATTGTCGATATCCTTTGTTCCCATTTTGCTGTTGCCATTGAAAATGCTAAGCATTATGAGATAACAAAAGAATACAGTGAACGCTGTCCGCTTACCAAACTGTATAACTACAGATACTTTGAAAGTATGCTTTCTGCAGAGTTTACAAAGCTTCATCAGTTTGAACGAAATCTGTTGTCATTGATTATTCTGGATATTGACCATTTCAAAAAAGTTAATGACACTTATGGACACCAAAGCGGAAATGAGATCCTGTGTGAGTTGGCCCGACGACTTGAAGGGCTAGCTGGCGGCAGGGGAACAGTTGCACGGTACGGCGGGGAAGAATTTGTCATCTTATTGCCTGATATGGAGAAAGAAGATGCCTATGATATGGCAGAGAGAATCAGGAAGGCAATTGCAGACAAGCCATTTACTTTAAAAGAGCATCTCGAAGAAGAAAAACTCCCTCTCCTTGTTAACATCACAGCATCTATTGGTGTTGCCACAGCCCCTCAGGATGCAGACGATTCACTAGCTTTAATAAGGCATGCCGACAGGGCTCTCTATGTAGGTGCGAAACGAGCGGGCCGTAATAGAGTTGCAGAATACGTTAAATAAAATGAAAGCCGATTCCTCTTTTGGAATCGGCTTTCCGTTTTTCCAGGCTAATCAGAATTTATATCCATAAATGCTGAACGCACGACGGACAGGAAGTCCTAGTCAGGCGAAAGGCACAGGACAAGGAAAGGTACGTCAGCTTTGCCTCGCACGAAGAAAAAGCATAGCTTTTTTGAGGAGGTGCCGATTTGAGCGTGATAAGAAAATCTAAGGCATCCGCCAAAAAGGACTTGGCGAATGCCGGGTTTTTCTAATAATCTACGGATAAACCATTTTCTGCATCAATATACCAATCAGCATTAGAATTAACACAAGTGTTGGTAAAGTAGTTCGAGAAATCGGTGTACTCCCTGATTTGGCTGTTAACAACTTTATATATATTACCTTTTATGCAGATGGCGGGATGGCCTACAAATTTTTCGATAATAGGGGTGTCTTGGAAAAATGCATCTCCCTCCACCATTAAGAGGGTATTTCCATTCATAGAAGTTATTTGCTGAAACACAGCATTTCCTCCGATTAAAACCTCAGCATTTCCATCAAGTGTAAGGCTTGTAAAATAAGCGTTCTTTTCTATCTTTAAAGAACGGCCCCCATTTATTTTAAAATTATTGGCTGTAAAGTTAACTGGACCTGTTAAAGATAAATCTTTATTTAATTTATCGTCCTCATATTTCTCATAAGTAGAATTGTCCGGTCTTACAGAAGCTTTTCTTTTTGATATTTTTAAATGGCCAATAATAGCTTTTTCCTCCTTTCCTGTTTTCCCTGTACTTATAAAATTAAGGAGAACCTCGTTTGGATTACCTATGCATGGTGGAAAGGCAGGAGAACTAATTTGGTATTTGTTACTGTCTTCAACAGTCTTGGTGTCATAAATCCCCACCTGTCTGTCGTGCAGGCTTTTTAACTCCTGACAAAAGGTAGTCTTGTTAGTTCTTGCTGCCGCAACAGCAGATGGGATTAGACTGTTAATTGCCGTTTTATAATAAGTTGCCCCCATTTCTGCAAGATCCGTAGCACGGTTGAGGTGGTCTGTTTTATGAAATTGTTTATTTGCTGTGAGGGCCATTGCGCTTAAGGCAAGCCCGAAAACAATCACTAGGGTCATCACGACCATCACTAAAACCAGTGTATAACCTTTTTCGTTTTTAATGGCCTTCGCCCTCCACTCTTAATATCTTTTGACACTTGTATTTACTTCGTAGGTTTGTCCCTGTTCGTTTTTTAATTTAATACAGATAAACAACTGTTTTTGTGATGGAGGTATAACAGTGAGATTGCCTATATCTAAGATACTGTTATCATTGCATTCAAAATAGTTGTTTCCTGCTTTAAAACTGATAACAGTTATATCATTTCTGTGAAGGGGCAGATTAGCATCAGATTTTCCAATAAAGGCTTTGTTCTTAGAAGAATCATAGCTAAGCAGGTAACTATCTTCCTTTTGTTGATAATTTTTTATAGTCGTAATCATCAAATTAGCTTCCTGCTGTAAGCTTGATTTGTCCGAAAACCGGCTGTAATTTTTCTTAGTGTCAAAAAATACCCCATATATAAGTAAAGAAACAACCATCATAATTGAAAGTACAGCAAGCAGTTCTATTAAAGTAATTCCTTTTTCGTCCCTCATAGATACAGCTCACTTTCTTATATATGTATAGGTAACAGACTTATTTTTTGTATCGCTTGGATCCTGAACGATAATTTTAAACTGAGTAAGCCCTTTGGGCGTGTCAGTAGTTATAAATCCGTTTATTCTAAATGAAGTACTGTCAATGGATTTATTAGTAGTCTTTAATATCAGCTGATCAATAGCCTTCTTATCAATCTCTGTTCCTATTGGAATATTGTTTAGGTCAGAAAGTCCTACATTTCCCTCTATTAAATTAATATATTTCTGGGCAATTTGCATGGTTCCTAGCTTTTTCTCATTTGAATGAATAAACATTGCAGACTGGGAAAAAAAGCTTAGAAAAGAAGTCAAAATAATAAAAAGCAGTATAATTGAAACCAGTACCTCAACTAAAGTAAACCCTTCTTCTTTCAGGCTTTTCCACATAATCTTTTTTCCGCCTTCTTTTAAAATCCATGTAATTATTATACAATATTAGATAGTATATCATGTCAAAAATTCCAATAATTGCTCATATTAATATAGAATTTGTATGAAAAATTTACCGGTACGTTCGGCTTATGGAGAGTGAGTAAATGGAAAATGTTGTTTTGGCCGTTCTATCATTAGTTATTTTGGCTCCCATTCTATTTTTTTTACAGCTTGGGATTACTGTTAAAGGAAAAATATCAATCATAATTTTAGCTCTTTTAATTTCTTTTATATCTGAGGCAGCAGGAAAAACATTTAATCTGCTTTTTGCCATTCCTGTGCTGATTATTCTTGTTTTCCTGTCTGTATACATAATAGACAAACGGCTTTCTTCTTCTTTATATAAAAAGGGTTTATCGCAAAAAAACCTTGATAAAGAAATACATATTGATTTTCAGTCCCGTCCCATCAACGCAATTATTGAGACTCCTGCTTATGAAAGGGAAGCCGAAGAGGGTGAGAGAGTTATTTCGCTCCATTCACCTTTGGAGAAATATGAATCTATACAAGTGAAAGAGACAGTTCAGCTGACCGAAGATTCGCTGGAGGATTTATCTTTTTTATTTGATCGCAGCATAGAACAGGATGACAAAGGCAAAGTACCGAATCACTATATGAAAACCCCATCTCAACAAGAAACGGGGCTTTCGCCAGAGGTATGGGCCCAAATGGAGGAACTTGAAGTCCTTACCACCTATGCTTCATCTCCTGCCTTACTGGAGGCTGCTGCTGGAAAGCAGGAAACAAGTTTCGAATGGGAGACACTTGAGCCTTTAGATGAAAAGAAAGTTAGATAGCCAAAATCATGGCTCGTTTAAGGAGGCGTCAATGTGAAGAAAAACAACCAGACTATAAAGCTATTTTTCGTATTACTGTTATGCACAGCATATATCTTTGCTTTTTCACATTTTGGCGTTCTAGCTTTTGAAAAGTATTATAAACAGCCAGGTGTTTTTTCTGTTGGAACGGAAATTGGACCTGTAAGCGTTGGGGGAAAAAACCGAAATGAGACGCTTACATTGATTAATCAGCAATATTCAGACTGGATGAAAAACACAAAAATAATTATTCATTATAAAGAAAAAGAAGCTGCAATTGACCTTAATCAATTCCAATTTAATTTGGAGGACTCTGTTTCAACAGCCAAAGATGGGCTGCATAATCCTCTTATGGCAGGGATTGGGAAGGACCACGCTGAAGGAATTGCCGCACTTGCGTTCCCAGGTATTGATATAAATGTGAATGCTTTTACAAAGAAACTTAACATCGTCGCTTCTTCTTTATCAAAAGGAGAGAATGTTATTAATTTAAAGGAGTTTATTAAAAACAGTGACGAGTCATCCACAATTAGCGAGTCGGTATTAACACCCAAAACAGCCCCGGATGAAGTAGTAAGGGCAGTGGGACAGTTGGCAAAGATACAGGTCCACGCCAACTCCACCTTTTCTTTTAATGATTTATTAAAGAAAGAAAGGCTAAACAATTTATCTGGAAAAGCTCTTAGTTTTATTGCCTCGGGAATATACAAAGCCATTCTTCCAACAAACTTTTCGATTATTGAGAGAAACATCGGCCGAGAATTGCCGGAATATGCAGAATTAGGTTATGAAGCAAAAATTGATCCTGCCCAAAATGATGATTTCGTTTTTTCTAATCCTAATGAATCTGACTTTAACATTGAGATAAGTTGGGATGGCAAACATCTTAAAACAAGCCTGCTCGGACAAAAACTTTATTACGAGTACCAATTAACTGAAACTGACAAACAGCAATTTAAGCCGAAAACCATACTTCAATACAGCCCACTTCTTGCAGACAACCAAAAGGAGGTACTGCAGGAGGGCTCTGAAGGATATTTGATTAGAATTACGAGGGAAATCTATGAAAATGCAAATCTTAAAAAATCAGTTCTTCTTTCAGAGGACTATTATGCCCCGGTACCTAAAATTACTGTAAAAGCTATCACTGGTGTAGTGGAGCCTGCGACAGATATTTCCCAACAAGGAACAGACGAAACTACGATAGATCAAACAAATAAGAATGCAAATACTACAGGTATAAATGCAGGGCTGGGAAATTCCGACCCACAAAGCAAGACTGAATTGCCGTCAAACCAACAAAAATCTGGCCAAGTGGAATCAACTGAAAATTTATGGGGTAAGCCAAACGAGCAGCCAAAATAATCTTTAGAACAGGGAGGAAGATCATGCTTTTACGAAAACGGCTGGGTGATTTACTGGTTGAATCAGGATTAATTAGCATGGAACAGCTTCAGACAGCTTTAAAGGAGAAAGGGAGCAGTCAAAGGCTTGGTGATGCCCTGCTCCAAAGAGGATACATTACTGAACAGCAATTAATCGAAGTTCTTGAATACCAATTAGGAATTCCCCATATTAGCTTGTACCGTTACCCGTTTGATACTAATTTATTTACACTTATCCCAAAAGAAATGGCTAGAAGGAACCTGATTATTCCTTTAAAAAAAAATGGAGAAAAGCTATTTGTTGCAATGGCAGACCCAATGGACTTTATAGTTATAGACGATTTACGCCTTTCAACAGGATTTCAAATTGAAACAGCCATTGCAACCAAAGATGACATTCTGCGGGCCATTAATAAATTTTACAACATTGATGAGGGCTTTGAAGAACTTATTGGAGACACTCTTCAAAGAGAAAACGCAAGAGAAGAGGATGTAACGGATCAAAACTCACCGGTTGTCCGCCTTGTCAATCAGATACTCTCCAATGCAGCAGTCCAAAGGGCTAGTGATATCCATATCGACCCTCAGGAGACAAAGGTGGTTATTCGCTACCGAATAGATGGTTTTCTTCGAAGCGAGCGTGTTTTACCAAGGCATATGCAAAGTGTACTGACAGCGCGAATTAAGATTATGGCCAATATGGACATAACTGAACATCGGGTGCCTCAGGACGGAAGAATTAGAATAAACCTGGATTTTCAGCCTATTGACCTGCGCGTTTCGACCCTACCAACCGTCTTTGGTGAAAAAATAGTAATGCGGCTTCTCGATATGAGCGCCAATTTAAATGATATTTCAAAACTTGGTTTCAACCAGTTAAATTTAAATAGATTCAAAGAAATGATAGAAAAGCCCACCGGTATTGTTCTGATTACAGGGCCAACCGGTTCTGGAAAATCGTCCACGCTTTATGCAGCCTTAAATAAGCTGAACAGTGAAGAAGTAAATATTATAACGATTGAGGACCCGGTTGAATATCAGCTAGAAGGAATCAATCAAATTCAGGTAAACCAGAATGTTGGCATGACCTTTGCGGCTGGCCTTCGTTCTATCCTCCGGCAGGATCCGAATATCATTATGGTTGGGGAAATCAGGGATAAGGAAACAGCAGAAGTGGCGATTAGGGCATCACTAACAGGCCATCTGGTACTCAGCACGCTTCATACAAATGATTCAATCGGTACGGTAACTAGATTGCTTGATATGGGGGTTGAGCCCTTCCTTCTGGCATCATCCCTGAGTGGAATTGTATCTCAGCGCCTTGTCAGAAGGGGATGCCGGGATTGTATGGAAGTCCATGAACCATCAAAGCGGGAACAGGAGATTTTTTTGCGAAGAGGAATAAAAATTGACAGGATTAGCCGGGGCAGAGGCTGTTCTTCCTGCAATATGACGGGCTATAAGGGAAGAATTGCCCTTCATGAGGTTCTGATTTTAAATGATGAAATTAGACGGGTTATTATGAACGGGGATTCACTACAAACCCTTCGAGAGCTTGCTGTGAAAAATCAAACCATTTTTCTTATCGATGATGGCTTGTTAAAAGTCAAGCAGGGTTTAACAACAACAGAAGAAGTGCTTAGGGTTGCAACCCTGGAGTAGGAGTAGGGAAAAATGAAAGAAAAAATAGACTTAATCTTGAGAGCGGCATTTGAATTTAAGGCATCCGATATTCATCTGACAGTTGGGGTGCCTCCAATCATGCGTATTAACGGGGAACTGAAGCGCTATGGGCAGGAGGCTCTCAAGCCGGCAGATACCGAAGAGATGGCCCGTGCAATCGTTCCAGCTAATATGTGGGAGGTATTTAAGGAGAAGGGGGAACTAGACTTTTCATATGGCCTGCCTGGGGTTTCCCGTTATCGTGTGAATACGTACCATCAGAGGTCTTGTGTATCGATGGCACTGAGAATTGTGCCTTCTACAATCCCAACCATTGAAGATTTGAATATGCCAGAAACGTTGAAAAAAATTGTGGAAAAGCCACAGGGCCTGCTTTTAGTAACAGGACCAACGGGCAGTGGAAAATCAACCACACTAGCAGCAATGATTAATTATATGAATCAGTCAATGCGTAAGCATATCATCACACTTGAAGATCCGATAGAGTACCTGCATAAACATGGACAATGTATTATAGACCAGCGGGAAGTGGGATTTGATACGAAAAATTTTGCCAATGGCCTAAGGGCGGCTCTAAGGCAGGACCCGGATGTCATCCTTGTCGGAGAAATGAGAGACCTTGAAACCATCCAAACAGCCATAACGGCAGCAGAGACAGGCCATTTGGTTCTTGGAACACTTCATACTTCAAGCGCTCCTGCAACAATTAATAGAATTATAGACGTCTTTCCGCCAGCACAGCAGCCGCAAATCCGGATTCAGCTTGCAACAGTACTTGTAGGCATTATCTCTCAAAGGCTATTTCAAACAGCGGACAGGCAGGGAAGAAGAGCTGCAACGGAGATTATGATCAATAATCCAGCCATTTCCAACCTGATTCGGAATGAAAAAAATCATCAGATTCCAAGCATCATGCAAACATCCCGAGCCCAGGGAATGCATACACTTGATACAAGCATTAAAGATCTAGTGGAAAACGGAATTGTTACCAGGGATGCTGCACTGCCATTTCTTCAGGAGAAGATGAGCTAATATGGCCAGGTTTAAGTATTCCGGTAGAGATAAAAGGGGAAAACGCCAGGGAACGATTAACTCAAGCTCAAGACGCGAAGCGCTTCTAAAGCTGAAAGAGGAAGGCATTAGGGTTAGTGACATCACCGAAATTCCTGAATCGATCTTAACAAAGGATATAACTTTCGGTAATCCAGTAAAGCTAGAACACTTTGTTATTTATCTAAGACAATTTTCAACTCTCCTTAAAGCGGGAGTAACTGTGGTTGATGCTACTGCTATCTTGGCTGAGCAGACAGAAAGCAAGGCTCTTAAGAAAGCATCAATAGGCATCGAGCAGGACCTGAGAGAAGGAAACCCGCTTTCTGAGGCAGTAAGAAGACATAAAAAAATATTTTCACCGATATTTGTGAGTATGATTAAAGCTGGTGAAGCAGGCGGAAACATGGACGAAACACTGGAACGTTTGGCCGGGCATTTTGAAAAACAGCATCATACACGCCAAAAAATTATTTCTGCCTTGACTTATCCGCTTGTCATTGGATTTATTGCCATTGCAGTTGTCATTTTTCTTCTCGTTTCAATTGTCCCGACCTTTGTGAAAATGTTTGCGGATATGGGGGGAGAGCTTCCTGCCATTACAAAGTTTGTTCTAAATGCAAGTGGCTTTATGCAAAAGTTTTGGTGGCTGCTTGCCCTCTTAATGGTTCTGTTTTCAGTGCTCATCGTCTACATGAGAAAAAGCAAGGAAACTAAGTTTTATCTGGATTACGCAGCGTTGAGGATACCTATTTTCGGAAAAATGCTTCAAAAGGCTGTTCTTGCGAGGATGACGAGGACACTAAGCTCCCTGTTTTCAAGCTCGGTCCCCATTCTTCAGGCAATGGCAATCGTTGAGGAGGTTGTCGAGAATGAAGTGATTGCAAGAGTGATTCGAGATTCAAGGGACTCATTGGAAAAGGGACTGTCGATGACCCTTCCGATGAAGCGCCATTGGGCCTTTCCTCCCCTTGTTACCCAAATGATATCCATTGGAGAAGAATCAGGTTCACTGGACAGTATGCTGGATAAGATAGCAGACTTTTACGAAAAAGAAGTGGATATTGGAACCGATCGATTAAAATCATTGATTGAACCTATTATGATTGTGGTCCTAGCAGGTCTTGTCGGCTTAATTGTGACATCCATCATGGTGCCAATGTTTGATATGTTCAACCAATTTGACAAGAAATATTAAAACAGTATATTTTATAGCAAATTTTAATAAAAACAGACAATATTTAGCATATTGAAGTTCCCTTTATACTGACAAATTTAGTATAATCAAAGGGTACATACTAATAGGTTAAAAGAACCATAGGGAGAGTGATAAATTTGTTGATAAGCTTGCAAAAGAAAATGAAAGAACAAAAAGGTTTTACACTTGTTGAACTATTGGCCGTTATTGTTATTTTGGGAATTATCGCTGCAATTGCAGTGCCGTCGATTGGGAATGTAATTAACAGATCTAAAGATAAAGCAACGGTACAAGAAGGACTTCAAATCGTAAACGCGGCAAAAATGTATGTCGCAAATAATGGTACTTTAACTTTTGATATTAATGGTAATACGACAATAACTCAGACTAATCTTACTCAATACCTAGATCATGTAAAGGCAGCTGCTTTTACGGTTACAGTAAACAAAGATGCAAATGGAAAGTTGAGTTATTCATTGAGCGGTGGACATCCTGCCATTCCAATCGCAAACACTACTGCAGGTCAGACTTCAGCATCGGAACAACAGCTAATTAGTGCAGCTGAATAATGATTTATTTTCTAGTTAGTTTATACGGTCTCCTCTTCGGCTCTTTCTTTAATGTAGTGGGCCTAAGGGTGCCGTTAAACCAGTCAATTATCAAACCACGTTCTGCTTGTCCGAAATGCGGACATCAGCTTCGCTCATGGGAATTGATTCCGGTAGTTTCATATGTAATCCAGAGGGGGAAATGCCGCGGCTGTGGGTCGCGAATTTCCCCCATTTATCCGATTACAGAGTTAATAACCGGAATCCTTTTTGCTCTTGCTCCCTTTTTCGTAGGCTGGGGAAGTGAGCTTATTGTTGCCTGGACGTTTATCTCCCTATTTATGATTATATTTGTCTCAGACATTCACTATATGCTGATACCCGATAAAATTCTGCTTTTCTTTGCAGGAGTTTTTTTATTAGAGCGCTTTATTTGGCCTCTTACTCCCTGGTGGGATTCTCTGCTCGGAGCGGCTGCCGGTTTCTTACTCTTGGCTTTAATTTCGTTTATAAGTAAAGGCGGTATGGGCTTTGGGGATGTTAAACTGTTTGGCTTGATTGGCTTGGTGGTTGGCACCAAACTGATGCTGCTTTCCTTTTTTCTCGCCACATTATTCGGTGCTGTGTTTGGGATTTTAGCCCTCCTCCTTAAGCTAGTAAAGAAAAGGGAGCCTATTCCATTTGGTCCGTTTATAGCAATCGGAACACTAACTGCTTATTTTTACGGAAACCAGCTTATAGAGATGTATTTACAATTTATTACTAATGGATTGTAAAGAAATACTGTTAAGCTTTCTAGATTCAGAAACGCAATTCGAGGGAAATATCTGATTTGCAAAATTAAGGGGTAGTCATTATGCATTTTTCACTCCAATTACGAAAAAATCGTATAGCTAACATTATATTAAATGACCATTCCATTCGTTATGTAGAATTGAAGCAATCCCATCCTCCAGCTGCCCAAAGGTGGGGAGAACGATTTCTTCCGCCGGGCATTATTTCAGACGGTAAAATTACTGATCTGGACGCACTTGAAAACATTCTGGATGAGTGTATAGAAGACTGGAAACTCCACAAGCGTCAGGTCCGATTCCTAGTCCCTGATTCTCTTGTTATTATCAGAAAAGTAGCTATACCTGCAGATGTGGAAGAAGACGAGTATAGAAGCTATCTTTATTTGGAGCTAGGGTCAAGCATTCACCTTCCCTTTGAAGATCCGGTTTTTGATATTTTCCCACTTTCAAACGAGGGGCAGCAAAAAGAAATTTTGCTTTTTGCATCTCCTGAAAAATCTGTGATGGAGTATGCCGATCTGTTTTCATCTCTTAAACTGAAACCCATTGCTGCAGACATTTCGCCATTGGCTGTATACAGAATCTATCACTCGCTCGACCTTGCAAGAAACGGGGAAAGGCTTTTCCAGGTCCAATTCTCGCTAACACAGGTGACGATGAGCATTTTTGCAGATCAAATTCCACAGTTTATGCGGCATTTCCCTTTGGATTTTGATTGGGAAAAGTGGTCTATTCAAATGGATTCTGAAGAAACCAGCAGTTATAAATATAACGGGGATCTAGAGGTATTAAAGCTTCAGTTAGAGGAAATCTTCAGGGAAATGACTAAATTGATGGATTACTATCGTTATTCTCTTCACAATGGCAAGGAAGAAGTCACAAAAATCCTTTTGACAGGAGACCATCCTATGCTGGATTTAATAATTGAGGAGATGAATCATCGTTATGAGATTCCTGTACAAACTCTTGCTGCAGAATCCTTATCAACTAACAGGACTAAGAGCTTACCATCATCCCAATTTCTGGGTTTGGGTCTTGCATTAAAAGAGGTGGAATAAATGCTTGTCGAAATCAACCTGCTTCCAAGGAAGGAAAAAAGGAACTCAGCTTTTATTCTAGCTGTATCAATTTTAGCCAGTTTCTTTTTGATAGCTGCTTGTTTGTTTATCTGGAAGGTCTACACTATTGATCAACAAGCCAGCCAAATTAGCAGAGAAACAGCACGCACTGAGCAAATAACTACAAAGCAGCAAAAGTCAGTCTCTGCTTTTGAATCCTCTAATTCTATTACAAAGCTGGAAACCTCTGCTGACTGGGTAAAAAAATATCCAATAAAAACAGTTCCATTATTGAGAATTTTGACCGCTATGCTTCCTGATAGAGGATTTATCCAAAATTTCGCCTATGATGAAACAGGAATTCTCTCTCTTACTATCCAGTTTGATACAAGCCAGGAGGCAGCTTACTATCTTGCCAGAATGAATGGTGCGGAATGGATTAAAGAGGCAAATCTCAAGTCACTGTCTGCGCAGGACACTTCCACTCAGCAAACGGCAGGTTCTGCTGTTTCAGACACTCAAAATGACACTGAAATAGAATCGTACTTGCCTCGTTTTCTTGGAGTTTATGAAATTAAATTGGATAGGGAAGCAGCCAAAAAGAATGATGTCATCAAATGGGAAGGTACGCCAGCATCAGAAGGAGACAGCAGCAAATGAAATTTTATTTCTCAAAAAAAGAAAAAATGATAATGTCTGCTCTCTTTATATTGCTAATAGCTTTTGTGACTTTTGGGTATATATTGTTTATTCAGCCAGCAAAGGCGGATCTTCAAATAAAACAGCAATCGCAGCAAACACAAAAGCAGCTATTAAACGTCGTATTGGAAAAAAGGGCAAGCGTGAAAAATAATACAGTTAAAAGCACTACTGAGCTGCAGAAATTGCTGCCTGTAAAGCCTTTTGAGGAACAGCTTGTTTTGGATCTGGGAAAAGCTGAGGTCGTTTCGAACAGCACAATAAAAACAATGGCCTTTAGCGAAGGATCAGGGGCTCTAAGTCAGGGTAATAGTGGACAGGAAACAGCAACAAATAGTACTGCTGACCCTGCATCAAATAATGCGAGCACCACACAGTCAACTACTGTATCCGGCAATCTGGTAGTGGCGCCAAATACAACCGTACAAGGTCATTCATCTAATCAACAGCAATCAAACACTTCTCTTCCAGATGGAATTAAAAAGATAACTGTTGATATGAATATAGAATCTCCTACTTACGAAGACCTTGAGAAATTCCTGACAACCCTGGAAAATCAAAAAAGGATCATCGTTATTGAAAAAATCAATTTCACTGGCACAAAAGAAATTACTAGTCTTGAGGATACAGAGGGGCCCTTAAATTATAATGTAACGTTTTCTGCCTTTTATATGCCCGGGTTAAAAGACCTGGGGGACGGGATTCCAAAATTTGATATTCCTCCCCAGTCAAACAAACGAAATCCTCTCAGCAAGTTTGCAGATACGCATAACCCGGAACAGAAAGGTTCGCAGAATAACTAATAATATGACGAAATCATTCGATAACAGGACGACAAAAGTCTTGTTATTTTTTTTTGCCCTTATGGTAGGATGAAACAAAACTAGCCGGTTAGAAGAGGGGGGATAAGAATGGACAAGCCGAAAAATAACAGGATTATCATTAAATTAAATGGCAATGAGCAAAGCTACATAGAAAATAAAAAAGAACCAGACGAGGATTCCATTGAAACGGGCAGTCCTGAACCCGGTTATCTGGAAACTGCAGCTGGGGAAGCAGCAGAAGAAAGCTTTGATTGGATTCTTCCAGAGATAAACCAAAATGATATAGAAGAAATAAAAACGGTTAAACCAGAAAAGAAAAAAGATCACAATTTTAATCAGTTGATATTCAATCCCGGCAAAAAAAATAAGGGCTTTCTAAAATCAATTCTATTGGCATCAATTTTCGCCGTTCTTCTTGGGACAAGTTTTGGTATTGTGATGCTTAAATTGGTTCTGACAAATCACAGCAATCCAAATGGTACGGAGACGATTGAAGCGGTAGCACAGCCAAACACAGTTGAAAACCCAGCACCTGCTAAAAATGTATACATATTCAGCCCGATATCACTATTTGTTGTTCAGGAAGGTGTCTACTCTTCCAAGGAAACTGCCAACAATGCCGCTGATCTAGCAGAGCAAAAAGGGGTTGCTTCCATTGTGGATGTGTTGAATGGAAAAACTTATCTGTTTCTAGGAGTGGCTGGAAGCATTGAAGATGCTAAAAAACTTGGAGGCTTATACCAGGAAAAGGGTGTAGATTTTTATGCAAAAACATTGGAAACTCCGGAAAAAGAGTTAAAGAATTTGTCTTCAGATGAAAAGACTTTTCTAAAATCAGTACCTGTCCTCTTTAACGGTTTATCAGCAGCTTCCTCAAGCGTGCTAATTAATCAATCTTTATCCAAAGAAGCGGCAGCTAATCTTGAAGGAATTCAAAAAGTAACAGAAAAAGCTGCAGAACTAAAAATTGATGGTGAGGCTATTAAGCAGTTAAGAAAAGAATTGACAGCAGCTTCAGAAAAAATGAAGTCTTTTCAAAAGGACGGGGAGAATAAACAGGCTGCAAGCGCACAACAGCATTTATTGAACTCACTTGCAATAATCTCTTCAATATAAGTAGGTTTCGACAAATTATTTTCCGGGGAATGATGGCCGTCTTTAATAGGACGGTCTTTTTATGTTTAAAGAATAATATGGATACCTTATCAATACTGCCTAGCCTTTTAAAAAGTAGAGTAAAGTTCACTTATCATTGGATTTCTTAACGATTAATTCTCTTCTGTTTAGACAATGGAAGAAGATGTTTGGCATAATTCGACATTATTTTACCAACTTTAATTGATATAAATTGTTTGATGAGTGAAAGTCTGATACGATTAAAATGTATCTCCCTAAAACGAATAAAAGGTATGGTGATGGAATGCATAACCTCATTTTAGCCTCTTCTTCTCCCCGGCGAAAAGAGCTCCTAGAAAATCTCCAATTACAGTTTATTACCTCCAGCAGTGAAGTGGATGAAAGTTTTGAACCAGGCCTACCGCCGGAAAAAGTAGTTGTAGAATTGGCCCAACGGAAGGCAACTGTTGTTTTCCGAGAGTATCCTGATTCGTATGTAATAGGTTCCGACACCATTGTTTCAGCCGATGGAAAAATTCTTGGCAAACCAAAGGATAAAGCCGAAGCCTTTCAAATGCTAAGGCAATTATCCGGAAAAAGCCATAATGTTTACACAGGGGTTTCGATTATTGCTCCTGAAAAGTCTGTTGCTTTTTATGAAAAAACGGAAGTTATATTTTGGGAGCTGAGTGATGAAGAAATAAACTGGTATGTGCAGAGTGGGGAACCGTTTGATAAAGCTGGCTCCTATGGCATTCAGGGTCTAGGCAGCATGTTTGTTAAGCAAATTTCAGGTGACTACTTTGCGGTGGTGGGGCTTCCTGTTTCCAGGACCATTCGTGAATTGAAAAAAGCCGGTTTTCAGCTGCCATACTAACTATTTGTACATTTAATGGCTCCCGTAAAGGGAGGAAAAAAAATGAATGCAAATACGCTTATGATCCGCGACTTCCCCCAGGATGAGAGACCTAGAGAAAGATTTATTCAGCACGGCCCTTCTAGCCTTTCAAACAATGAGTTAATTGCCCTTCTGCTTAGGACTGGAACAAAGGATGAGTCTGTCCTTCAATTGTCGAATCGCCTGTTGACCCAATTTGAAGGCTTGCGTCTTTTGAAATCCGCCACCCTTGAAGAAATAACAGAAATCAAAGGAATAGGAATGGCTAAGGCAATTCAGCTTTTGGCGGCTGTAGAATTGGGCCGAAGAGTAGCGAATTTATCGTATAACGATCGATTTGTTATCCGTTCCCCTGAAGATGGAGCCAAGTATGTCATGAATGATATGCGTTTCCTATCACAGGAGCATTTTGTCTGTCTTTATTTGAACACCAAAAACCAGGTCCTTCATAAACAAACCATCTTTATTGGAAGCTTAAATGCCTCGATTGTTCATCCTCGCGAGGTTTATAAAGAGGCAATTCGGCGGTCTGCTGCCTCCATTATCTGTATCCATAATCATCCTTCAGGAGATCCCGCTCCGAGCAGAGAGGATATTGAGGTTACCAAGAGGCTAGCCGAATCAGGGAAAATTATCGGGATTGATTTACTTGATCATTTAATAATAGGTGAGAACAAATTTGTAAGTCTTAAAGAAAAAGGCTATTTATAATGCTATGTTTTTGATTGATGTTGCGTTATAATATTGTTTATGATTTTTCGGGGATATTACACACCGGATTAACTTATTTTATACAAAATTAACGTTCCGCTTCCGTGAGTGGAGAAATGGACTAATTTATCATTAAACCTTATCGCAAATAATGCATTCGTATCAGAAAGGGAGATACAATTTATGTTTGGAATTGGAACTAGAGATCTGGGTATTGACTTAGGCACAGCCAATACTCTCGTATATGTAAAAGGAAAAGGGATTGTTTTAAGGGAACCGTCAGTGGTGGCACTTCAAACAGATAACAAAAACATCGTAGCAGTTGGAAACGATGCTAAAAATATGATTGGCCGTACTCCAGGAAATATAGTCGCTTTAAGGCCGATGAAGGATGGAGTCATTGCAGATTATGAAACTACTGCTACAATGATGAAGTATTACATTCGCCAGGCTACCAAAAACAAAGGATTGTTTGCAGGTAAGCCTTATGTAATGGTTTGTGTTCCATCAGGAATTACTGCAGTTGAAGAAAGAGCAGTTATTGATGCAACCAGACAGGCTGGAGCTAGAGATGCATTTACTATTGAAGAACCGTTTGCCGCAGCAATTGGTGCAAATCTTCCTGTTTGGGAACCAACTGGCAGCATGGTTGTTGATATTGGCGGAGGTACAACTGAAGTAGCAATCATTTCTCTTGGCGGCATTGTAACCAGCCAGTCTATTCGGATAGCCGGAGATGAAATGGATGATGCTATCGTCCATTATATCCGTAAAAATTATAATCTCATGATTGGTGACAGAACTGCTGAAACCATTAAGGTTGAAGTGGGCTCTGCCGGAGATGCTGAGGGTATTCCAAATATGGATATACGCGGGCGCGACCTATTGACGGGACTTCCAAAAACAATTGAGATTACAGCAAAAGAAATTGCGGCTGCTCTTCGTGATACTGTATATGCAATTGTGGACGCGGTTAAAAACACATTGGAAAAGACTCCGCCTGAACTTGCTTCTGATATTATGGACCGAGGCATTGTTCTGACTGGCGGTGGTGCGCTTTTGCGGAATTTGGACAAGATTATTGCTGACGAAACAAAAATGCCTGTCCTGATTGCCGAAAATCCATTGGATTGTGTAGCCATTGGAACAGGAAAGGCACTTGACCATATCAACTTATTTAAAACAAAAGCGAAAGACTCTCGATAAAAGACAAAATTTAGAGGTGTAGATCATGCCACAATTCATTTTGAATAAACGCCTGATTGTTTTGCTTGTCAGCATCATTATTCTCGTGGCATTGATTGGGTTTTCTTTGAGGGAACGTTCTGAATTGACCTGGCCGGAAAAGTTTGTAAAGGATACAACCGGCTGGGTTGAGTCCCTCGTTTCCAAGCCTGCCCACTTTTTTTCAGGCTTTTTTCAAAATCTCGAGGACTTGCAAAATACATATCATGAAAATAAAGAGTTAAAAACACGCGTAGAAAAAATTGCAGAGCTTGAGAAGCAGGTTCAAATTCTTGAAAAAGACAATAAAGAACTGCGTGTGATTCTTGATAAAAAGAAAACACTGAGAGATTTTAAACCATTACAGGCTACGGTAATTGGCAGAAACCCTGATCGCTGGCAAGAGATGATCATCATTGATAAAGGAAAAACAAGCGGATTAAAACAAAACATGGCTGTTATTGGATCCAACGGCAGCCTTCTTGGAAAAATAAAGCATGTGAATCAATTTAGTTCTACCGTTCAGCTTTTAAGTGCAGCTGATCCTAAAAACCAGATATCGACTATTATTCTAGGGGATACAAGTTCTTATGGTCTTGTTGATGGCTATGATAAAGAAAAAAGGCTTATGGTTAAAAGGATACCAGCAGATGCAAAAATTAAGAAAGGCCAACTGGTAGTAACCTCAGGTTTGGGCGGGGTCTTTCCAAAAGGACTATTGATTGGAAAAGTAGTAGAGGTCAAGCCGGATCAATATGGTTTAAATCAAACTGCTTATGTTAAACCTGGAGCCAATTTTTATGATATCGAAAATGTTATGGTCGTTAAGAAGACAATGAGAGTGCCAGAGGCCTCGGACTACATGGAAAGTAAGGGGGAGGGACAGTGAGCCGACTCCTGCTTCCCATTCTATTTGGTGCTTTGTTTATTGTGGAGAGCCTGTTTGTCCAATATACCCCTGCGGATTTATTTGGAGACGGGAAAGTATCCTCTCCGCACTTTTTGCTTGCCGGCATTATTTTTCTAAGTGTCTTTGGCAGCAAAAAGCATGGTATTATTTACGGATTTGTTTTTGGAGCATTATTTGATATCGTCTATACGGAAATTCTCGGAGTTTATTTATTCCTATTTCCATTGACTGCTTATTTTGCTTCAAAAACTATGAGGGTTATCCATGCAAACCTGTTTACAGCTTCGGGTGTTTCCCTAATTGCGATTGCTCTTGTGGAAATAGCCGTTTACTGGATAAACTTACTTATTAACGTTACAGATCTCAGCTTTGTCAACTATTTAGAGATCCGTTTTTACCCTACTATTTTGCTGAATCTTGCCTTTGTTATTTTGGCGGCCTTCCCCCTTAAATGGCAATTTGAAAAATTTGCAGAAGAGCTGGGGAACGATTAATTGCAAAAAAGGAATTTTGACTTTTATGTCGAATTCCTTCCTTATTGAGGTGAAATTTCTCCATGAAAAAAAGGCAAAACGTAATTATAAAAGGAACCAAGGACGGATTAACCCTCCATCTTGACGATTCCTGTTCCTATCAGGACCTGAAAAGGGAGCTGGACCTGAAACTTGCCGCTAATACCAGGGCCAGTGGTCAGAATCAGCTTATCCCTGTTCATGTCCAATTAGGAAACCGCTATCTTTCTGAAGAACAGAAAGAGGAAATAAAGGCACTTATCCGCCAGAAAAAGAATTTAGTAGTGGATAAAATTGATTCCAATGTTCTTACTAAAGAGGAAGCGGAATCAATTCGGGGCAAGGCTGAAGTGTCGACGGTAGCCAGAATAATCCGCTCAGGCCAGATTCTCGAGGTTACTGGCGATTTGCTTCTTGTTGGTGATGTGAATCCGGGAGGTACGGTAAGAGCCGGAGGAAATATTTTTATTATGGGTGCCTTAAAAGGAATCGCCCATGCTGGGTGCGAAGGAAATGAACAAGCTATTATAGCTGCTTCGAGCATGAAGCCTTCACAGCTGCGAATCAGCGATTGCATCAATCGGTCACCTGATATCGTGGAATCAGAAGAGAAGCACGAAATGGAATGTGCATACATAGATGATAACCGGCAAATAGTTGTTGATAGATTACAGGGTTTAATCCATCTTAGGCCTAATTTAACTAGATTAGAAGATTAGAAGATTAGAAGATTAGAAGATTAGAAGATTAGAAGGGGGACATTAGCGTGGGAGAAGCAATTGTAATTACATCCGGTAAAGGCGGCGTCGGGAAAACAACCACTTCGGCTAATTTAGGAACGGCTCTGGCTCTCCAGGGAAAAAAAGTCTGCCTGGTTGATACAGACATTGGCCTGCGCAATCTTGATGTGGTAATGGGGCTCGAAAACCGTATTATCTATGATTTAGTCGATGTGGTAGAGGGAAGATGTAAAATCCATCAGGCTCTTGTTAAGGATAAGCGTTTCGAGGATTTATTGTATCTGCTTCCTGCAGCCCAAACAACCGATAAATCAGCTGTGACCCCTGAACAGATGAAAAAGCTGATTGACCAATTAAAACAGGATTATGATTATATTGTCATTGACTGTCCTGCGGGAATTGAGCAAGGCTTTAAAAATGCAGTTGCGGGTGCAGACAGGGCAATTGTGGTAACGACACCTGAAGTATCTGCTGTAAGAGATGCAGACCGGATTATCGGTCTTCTTGAAAAAGAGGAAAATATCGAGCCGCCAAAATTAATCATCAACAGAATTCGTAATCATTTAATGAAAAACGGAGACATGCTGGATGTGGATGAAATCACAACACACTTATCCATTGATTTAATTGGGATTGTAGCTGATGATGATGAGGTTATTAAGGCGTCAAACCATGGTGAACCTATTGCCTTAAACCCAAACAGCAAGGCTTCGGTTGCTTACCGCAATATAGCCAGGAGAATTCTCGGTGAATCCATTCCTCTTCAGCCTTTAGAAGATAGCGGAAAAGGAATGTTCTCTAAAATTAAAAAATTCTTTGGTGTTAGATAAATAAAAACGGGTGCTGCAATTGTGCAGCATCCGTTTTTATTTTGCAATATTTTTCCTTGCCCACTCGGAGAGCCGCTGTTCTGCTGCCGATATGCTGGGAAGTATATCTTCAGAAGGCCATGATCATGTGCACTTCACTTTTGCTTTTCTTGGTAATACTCCTATTGGACAACTCATAAACTTTTAGAAAAAGGAATAAGGGCTGGTGGGTGCAGTGAATTCAAGATCGGATGATATCCGCAAAAGAATAGCAAAAAGGAAGAAGGAAAAAGAACGTAAGGAGAAGTTCAGTCCTAGTCGGGTTAAGTGGGCAGCAGATGAAGAGAAATACGGATTTGGCAGCCAGGTAGCTTCCTTTGATGCCGGAAGGCAGGAAGAGAATCATCCATTATTTAAAAAGGAAGTATTTTTATTTAAAATATTGGCTTCAGCCTTCCTCTTTTTACTCGTAGCAATTCTTTTTAAAAATCATAACAGCATGTTTGATACAGCAAAGTCTACAATAAGAAAATCAATGAATGAAGAATTTCAATTTGCAGCTGTATCGGATTGGTATGAACAGAAATTCGGGAAACCTCTGGCGCTGCTTCCAGTACCCGGAAAAAAAGAAAATAAGGATACTGCTTTGAATGAACCGGAATATGCCCTTCCTGCAGCGGGGAAAATCCTTGATAAGTTTGAGAAGAATGGACAGGGTATCATGATTGAGACAGGTAAAGGGGACCCTGTTAAAGCCATGAATGAAGGTATTGTTCGGTTTGCCGGTGTTAAAGAGGGCATTGGCAAAACAGTTATTATTCAGCATTCAGATAAAACAGAGTCGTGGTACGGAAATCTGGAAAATATTAAGGTAAGTCTCTATGAATATATAGAAAAGGGTAAGGAAGTTGGTACAGTCTCTCCTTCTAAGGGAGAGGATTCAACAAAAGGAGAGTTTTACTTTGCGATCAAAAAGGGAGAAGACTTTATAGATCCTATCCAGGTGATCCGTTTTGAATAAAGCAAAAAACTTAATCAGCAAGATTCACTTTCATCCCCTTCTATGGATTGTGATAGCGGCGGCAGTGGCAACAGCGCGGTTTCTGGAGGTATGTCTGCTTCTTGGCATTATTTTTATTCATGAAATGGGTCATGCTGCCGCAGCTTCATGTTTTAACTGGAGAATCAAGAAAATATCTCTGCTTCCTTTTGGAGGGGTGGCAGAGATGGATGAGCATGGAAACCGTCCTTTAAAAGAAGAAGCGATTGTAGTACTAGCAGGACCCGCCCAGCATTTATGGATGATCGGACTGGCATACTTATTTTCCAATTTATCTATACTGCCTGAAAGTGCAATCAATTTATTTATTCAATATAACATTATGATACTTATCTTTAATCTTTTCCCTGTCTGGCCTCTTGATGGAGGTAAATTGGTATTTATGCTATTTTCTTTAAAAATGCCGTTTCTTAAAGCGCATTTGTGGGCCCTCAGAATCTCTTTCATCTATTTGACTGCTTTCCTTCTGCTTTTTTTAATAAGGTATCCGCTGAATTTAAATATCTGGATTGTTTCAGGATTTTTATACTTTTCTCTTTATCACGAATGGAAACAAAGGCATTATGTTTTTATCCGCTTTTTGCTGGAACGATATTATGGGAGAAAAGAGAGTATTGGCTTGTTAAAACCCTTGATTGCTGGGGATGATGAATTACTACTGGATGTTTTAACAAGGTTTCAGCGTGGATGCAAACATCCTGTTAAGGTAAAGGGGTCTGAAGAGAATTTGTTTTTAGATGAAAATGAATTGCTGCATGCCTATTTTACTGAAAAAAGAGTAACCGATAAAATAGGGGACCTCTTTTATATGTACTGAAGTTTTTTTCGGTATAATAGAAGAAATTACTCAGAAAAAGTAGGGATACTTCTTTGCAAAGACTAATTGTAAATTATGAATCAAGAGAAAAAAGATATGCATTGCTTAGCGGTAAGACTGTTGACAAGTTAATGATTGACCAGCCGGATCAGATATCCCTGGTAGGAAATATATATTTGGGAATAGTGACTAAGGTATTGCCTGGGCTGAATGCTGCTTTTATTGATATTGGTGAGGAAAAAAGCGGGTTTTTGCCAAGAAATAAAGTGGCTGCGTTTATCCATTCTGCCGATCCAAAAAAAGAATTGAAAGGAATATCTTCTTTTTTACATCAAGGGGAAAAGCTTCTGGTGCAAGTAGAAAAGGACGCAACTGGAACGAAGGGGCCCCGTGTTTCAGGAATACTTGAATTTTCCGGCACAAATGTAGTTTATATGCCGGAAGGACGATATATTGCAGTGTCAAAAAAAATAGATGATGAAGCAGAAAGGGAGCTTCTCAGAAAGCTTGGTGCCACCGCAAAAGATGAACACGAAGGAATTATCTTTCGTACATCTGCAGCGATGATGACAGAGTCTTCGCTCCTCAGTGAAATTGAAGCTTTAAGAAAAGAGAGCAGAGAGCTTTCTGAAAAAGCTTCTGGCCTAAAAAGAACAGAACTGCTTTCGCGAAAAGATCTATTTTGGGAGACTCTTCTTGATGAAATCAGAAAAATGGATGCAGGAGAAGTCGTGATTGATAATCTCGCGCTAAAACTGAGACTTGAAGCCCAAGGATCAAAAGAAAATAAAGAGGAGCTTCATTTTGCTTTTTATAACGGAAAAGAAAATGTTTTTTCATTTTATAAAATCGAACAAGAAATAGATAAAGCATTAAAGAGAATTGTCTGGCTGGAAAATGGAGCATATTTGATCTTTGATGAAGCAGAAGCCTTGACGATTATTGATGTAAATACCGGGAAATTCTCTGGGAATTCCAGCCTTCGTGAAACGGTTAAAGAGACCAATATGATGGCAGCACGAGAAATTGCCCGGCAGCTAAGTCTCAGGGATCTTGGAGGTATTATCCTAATTGATTTTATTGATATGAAGTTTGAAGAGGACAGGCAGGCCATTCTGGAACGAGTAAAATCAGCAATGGCGGGCAGCGGAAGACAAACTAAAGTAATAGGGTTTACTCCACTCGGCATCCTTCAGCTGACAAGAAAAAAAACAAAAGTAAGTCTGTCTGAGGCACTTACAGAAAGATGCCAGACATGTGAAGGTACAGGGCGAATCCTTAGTGCTGAGACAATTGCTTTTCGTCTCGAGAGAGAGCTATGGGAACATCGGAACTCGGAATATGAAGCGGTTCTGATCGAAACCACAGAGGAAGTAAAAAAGATGTTTACTGGTGGGCATTCCAGCCATCAAGCTGTTCTTGAAGAAGCAGCAGGGTTTAAAATATTCTTTGTTATTCGTCCATCCTGCCATCACTTCTATTCAATCAAGCAATTTGGAGATCTAGATGCAATAGAGCATAAAACAAAGGAATTGTATTGACACTATCATGCAAATTATGATAGTATTTTCATGTTATGTTTGTAGCACCCGTGCTACAACCGCTCAGAACAGGTACTAAGATTTTGCCATGAGCAAAACGCCTGGGTTGGCGAGTCTGAGTTTATAAGGAGGTGCAGTTATGTACGCAATTATCGAAACTGGCGGTAAGCAAATCCGTGTAGAAGAAGGCCAAGCCATCTACATCGAAAAACTTAACGCAGAAGCAGGCGAAACGGTTACTTTTGACAAGGTTCTTTTCGTTGGCGGAGAAAATGTAAAGGTAGGCAGCCCTGTTGTTGAAGGCGCGTCTGTTACAGCTACTGTTGAAAAACAAGGCCGTCAAAAGAAAATTATCGTTTTCAAGTACAAAGCAAAGAAAAACAACCGTAAAAAGCAAGGTCATCGTCAGCCGTACACTAAAGTTGTTATTGGCAAAATCAACGCGTAAGGCGTAGATAAAATGATTGATGTTGTTATTAATCGAACGAACTCCGGGTCTATTCAATCTTTTGAAATCAGCGGGCATGCATTTTTCGCAAACAAGGGAAATGATATTGTCTGTGCAGGTGTTTCAGCTGTTTCCGTTGGGACTGTTAATGCCATTCACATGCTGACCGGCATTACTCCTGAAATTGAGCATAATTCAGGCTTGCTTGAATGTGTTATCCCGGAAAACATTCCGGAGCAGCACATGGAGAAAGTTCAGATTCTTCTCGAGGGAATGGTTGTATCACTTCAGACGATTGAAGAAGAGTACGGAAAGCACATAAGAATAAGAATTACCTTCAAAAAATAGGAGGTGGAATACATGTTATTAAAATTGGATCTTCAGTTGTTTGCTTCCAAAAAGGGAGTAGGTTCAACTAAAAACGGACGTGACTCAATCTCTAAGCGCCTTGGTGCTAAGCGTGCAGACGGTCAATTCGTATCTGGTGGTTCTATTCTTTACCGCCAGCGCGGAACAAAGATTTACCCAGGTGAAAACGTTGGCCGCGGAGGAGACGACACTCTATTTGCAAAAGTAGACGGCGTTGTAAAATTCGAACGCTTCGGTCGTGACCGTAAAAAAGTGAGCGTTTATCCAGTAGTTCAAGAAGCTTAAGCTATTGCATAAGAACTCTAACCTGACTTGGTTAGGGTTCTTTTTTTTCAAATAAGAGGGTTCCTATATTCTCCCTTATTGGCCAAACTTATCATTTCTGCATAAATTTGCTTACTATGGGTTGCTTTTTTGTTATACTTACAGCAAAAGCTTTCCGACTTTTATAACAGGAGTTAAGTATGGAAAAAGAATGGGATATAATAGAAGTGCTAAGGCACTCACGCCACGATTGGCTTAATAAGCTTCAGTTAATTAAAGGGAATATGGACTTAAACAGAATAGAACGGGTAAAAGAAATTGTTGAAGAGATTATTATTGAAGCACAGCAGGAATCAAAGCTTTCAAATATTAAGCTTCCCCTGTTCGCTTCTTTATTATTAACAGCTAACTGGGAAAGCCACCAATTTCAGCTCGAATATGAAGTTCTTGGCGAAGGCGGTTTACCAGCTCTTAATGAAGATCTTCTTACCTATTGGACAAAATCCTTCTTTGCCTGCCTGGATACCTCCGTGGAACCATTTCAGGAGAATCATTTGTCAGTGGGCATTGAAAAGCAGGATGAAGGTGCCCGATTCTTTTTTGATTTTAGAGGAATAATAAAACAAGTTAAACTGATTGAACAATTCCTGGCAGATTCGAATAATCAGGAGATGGAAATCGTTGTCGAGGAATTCTCCGAGAATGAGTTTGCCCTGGAAATTTTTATGCCAGTTGTTTAGAAGAGGTATAAAAACAGCGATTCTCGTCGCCAAATCAGTTTATGCTGCAGAAAGCAGACGGGAGGAACAAAAATGTTTGTCGATCAAGTCAAGATATATGTAAAGGGTGGAGACGGCGGTAATGGAATGGTCGCATTCCGCCGTGAAAAGTATGTACCAATGGGCGGCCCTGCAGGCGGAGATGGCGGTAGTGGAGCAGATGTCATATTTGAAGTCGAAGAAGGTTTGCGAACCCTTATGGACTTCCGGTATCAGCGCCATTTTAAAGCCCCTCGGGGTGAACATGGCATGTCTAAAAACCAGCATGGCAGAAATGCAAAAGATATGGTGGTTAAAGTGCCGCCTGGTACAGTAGTTATGGATGATAAAACAAAAGAAGTTATTGCTGACCTGGTTGAACATGGGCAGCAGGCCGTGATTGCCAGAGGCGGGCGCGGAGGACGAGGAAATTCACGTTTTGCCACTGCTGCGAATCCAGCGCCTGAACTTTCGGAAAACGGAGAGCCAGGACAGGAGCGGGATGTTATCCTTGAATTAAAACTTCTTGCCGACGTAGGGCTTGTAGGTTTCCCGAGTGTTGGAAAGTCAACTCTTTTATCGGTTGTATCATCTGCCAGACCCAAGATTGCAGAATACCACTTTACAACCATTGTCCCAAATCTGGGGATGGTTGAAACAGAGGATGGCAGAAGTTTTGTTATGGCTGATCTTCCAGGATTAATTGAAGGAGCCCATCAGGGGGTAGGTTTAGGTCATCAGTTTCTCCGTCATATTGAAAGAACAAGGGTTATTGTTCACGTGATTGATATGGCGTCAATGGAAGGCCGAGACCCTTATGAGGATTATCTTACAATTAATAAAGAATTACAGGAATACAATTTGCGTCTTACTGAACGTCCACAAATTATTGTAGCCAATAAAATGGACATGCCTGAAGCAGAAGAAAATTTAAAAGCCTTTAAAGAAAAGCTAAACGGGGAACATCCAATTTTCCCTATTTCAGCTGTAACACGTACAGGATTAAGGGATCTTCTTTTTACAATTGCTGATACAATTGAAAGAACACCTGAATTCCCACTTGAACATGAAGAAGAAGAAGAGACTGGTGTACACCGTGTCCTATATAAACATGAAGCAGATCCCGATGCCTTTAAAATTACAAGAGATCCAGATGGTGCTTATGTAGTTTCCGGTGAAAAGGTTGAAAAGCTGTTTAAGATGACTGATTTCTCAAGAGAAGAGTCTGTTCGACGTTTTGCAAGGCAGCTTCGTGGGTTTGGTGTGGATGAGGCACTGAGACAAAGGGGCGCCAAAGATGGCGACACTGTAAGACTATTGGAATTTGAATTCGAATTTGTGGAGTAAACCATAGAAGTAAATGGGTGAGAGAGATGAGAGCCAATAAATCCGATAAAAAGTTTTATTTAGTCAGGGAAGATGTCCTTCCGGAAGCTATGAAGAAAACACTTGAAGTAAAAGAAATGATTGACCGTGGTAAAGCTGAGTCCGTGTGGGAAGCTGTACACAAGGTAGACTTAAGCAGAAGTGCTTTTTATAAGTACCGGGATACCGTGTTTCCCTTTTCAACTGTCAGCAAAGAACGGTTAATCACACTTTTCTTTCATCTGGAAGACCGGTCTGGAACGCTTTCCCATTTGCTTAGTGTGGTTGCATCTTCAGGCTGCAATCTTCTTACTATTCATCAAACTATTCCTTTACAGGGAAGGGCTAATGTTACCCTTTCATTAAACACAGCTGGAATAGTAATGGAGATTGATGATCTTCTGACTCAATTAAGAAGGCTGGAATTTGTGGAAAAGGTTGAGGTGCTGGGTACGGGCGCATAATGCTCGGAGGCCAGGCCTAGTTTTTCCTTGGAAAATTGAAACTCGGCAAACGCCGGGTTTTCTTCTTTATTTCTATATAATTCGTTATGATCTCATACAAAGATTAATCCATGAGACAATTTCTCGAAGCTATTTCAATTCGTCAAAAATCATTCATACGGGTTTTATCGGAAAAAGATACAAAAGATCAAGAGAAGTGTAGATAGGCCAAGGGAGAATAATGGTTGTTAAAGGGGGATATAGGATGAGAATTGGGTTTTTAGGTCCGAGGGCTACATTTACAGAGATAGCAGCAAGAAGCTTATTTCCGGGAGAGGATCTTCTGCCTTATCAATCTATACCAGATTGTATGGATGCTGTTTCTGACGGAAGTGTTGATATTGGAATAGTACCACTTGAAAACGCCATTGAGGGGTCTGTTAATATTACACTGGATTATTTAATACATGAAACCGATTTGCCAATTGCAGGAGAAATGACTTTGCCCATCAGGCAGCATATGATGGTTAACAGACAAAATCGAGGTAAAAAAAACGAGATCACACAAATCTTTAGCCATCCTCATGCCCTTGCACAATGCCATAAGTTTTTGCATACATACTTTAATGGAGTAGTGCTGGAGAGCGCTGCATCCACAGCTGCGGCAGCAAAAAAGGTACAAGAGAATCCTGACCTAGTAATTGCTGCTATAGCAAATGAGTTGGCAGCAGAGGAATATGGACTTGAAATTGTCGCTGAAAATATACATGACTATGAATTTAATCATACGAGATTTGTAGTACTCACAAGACAAGGTGAGGCAAAGCTGAAGGTGAATAGGGGATTCGAAGGATTTAAAACCAAAATAATGGTGACATTGCCATCTGACCAGGCCGGAGCTCTTCACCAGGTTCTTGCAGCCTTCGCCTGGAGGAAGCTTAATCTTTCCAAAATAGAATCCAGACCAATGAAGACTGGAATTGGCAATTATTTTTTTATAATTGATATTGAAATGAAAATAGATGAGGTTTTAATACCAGGAGCCATTGCCGAACTAGAAGCACTTGGCTGTTCGATAAAGATCCTTGGAAGTTATCCCTCCTATAGATATTAGTAAGAAAAAGGATGCCCGCAAGCTGCGGAGCATCCTTTTCTTACCTTAAGACTCAATTAAAAATCCTGCCTTCAATAGAACCTGTTCCGCACGAACTAAATTAGCTTCTGATGAAGCAGTTAATGTATGTAAGTGATATCCGCCGGTTAATTCAGACAGGAATGCTGCCTTGGTTGATTTTATTTTTGCCATAAACTCGTGAACCTCAAAACGGTTAGAAACCATTATAGAAGCTGTTAAATCACCATAAACGGGATGCTCTATTTTTACATCTTTTACTGTCACTCCATTTTCAACTAATAGAGTAAGTTCTTCCTCTGTTTTGTCTGGCGAATGGAAACAGGCGATTATTTTTTCAAAAGAAGGGATTGCGTTATTAGGGTTAAAATACATGTATCCCTGACTCGTGGCAATGATAGGTTCATTCTTAGCCTTTAAAAGGGTGATATCCCCGACGATGACCTGCCTGCTGACGTTTGTTCTTGCAGCTAATTCGCTGCCCTTAATAGGCACTGCACTGTCTTTGAGGAGCTGCAAAATCAGTGACCGTCTTTCGTCACCCAGTATTTTTTTATCATCCATTTCTCTTTACTCCCCTTAAAAACCAGTTTTCAACCAATTTTATCATACAAGCACTAAGAGGAAAAAGGACTTACCCTTGGAAAGGGGTAAACATATTTTTTTGGATGAAAGCATAAGTTTTTATGTAGATTATTAGCACTTTGCCCATTTTGACATACAATGTATGGACTTATGCCATAGGAGGGAAATCAGAGTGAAAATCCATATCGTACAGAAAGGGGATACTCTTTGGAAAATCGCCAAGAAGTACGGCGTGAATTTTGAAGAGCTGAAAAAAATGAATGCCCAGCTCAGCAACCCTGATATGATTATGCCCGGTATGAAAGTGAAAGTTCCTACTTCAGGAGGGATGGTAAAGAAAGCAAACCCTAAGGTGGGATCAAATCCAGGTACAATCAATGCGGGCACAAAGAAAGAAATGCCCATTGCTGAGCAACACCCAATAAAAGAGCAGCCAGTACCGCATCCAATTGCAGTAACACCTGTAAAGGAGGCACCAATGCCGCCAATCGTAAAAGAAGCTCCAATTGCGCCCGTTCCGCCAATGCCACAGCCAGTGGTCCCTGAAATTGATATTAACAACTACTACATGCTGAACATGGCTAATATGTCTGTACAGCAGCCGCAGCAGCCACCGCTCCAGCCAGCTCCAGCACCTATTCTTCCAGCGAAAGAAATGCCAAAAGAGGTATACCCGGAGTCACCTGTTCAAATGCCAATTCAAGCACCAATTCAACCACCAATTCAAGTACCGATTCAAATGCCCTGTGAAGGAGGAGTCGAACAGCCAATGTGTCCAGAATTTTGCGTACCCGTTACACCAGTTATGCCAGGGCCTGGCTTTAATTATCCATGGGGGTATCCTCAACAGCCAATGCCATATGCACCAGTTCAGGGGGCGATGATGCCGCCGGTCAGTCAAGGAATGTATCCTGCTAATCCTGGGGTAATGGGAGCTGCACCAATGCCTGCACAAGTTAGTCCGGGTATGGTTCAGGGTGGAGCACCTTATATGCCATATTATCAAAGTGATGAATCTTCATCATTTATGCCGCAAATGCCAATGGGCCAAATGGGTCAAATGGGTCAAATGCCAATGGGCCAGATGCCGATGGGCCAAATGGGTCAAATGGGTCAAATGCCAATGGGCCAAATGCCAATGGGCCAAATGGGTCAAATGCCGATGGGCCAGATGCCAATGGGCCAAATGGGTCAAATGCCGATGGGCCAGATGCCAATGGGTCAAATGGGTCAAATGCCGATGGGCCAGATGCCAATGGGTCAAATGGGTCAAATGCCGATGGGTCAGATGCCAATGGGTCGAATGAGTCAAATGCCGATGGATCAGATGCAAATGGGTCAGATGCAAATGGGTCAAATGCCGATGGACCAGATGCCAATGGGTCAAATGGGTCAAATGCCGATGGATCAGATGCCAATGGGTCAAATGGGTCAAATGCCCATGTACCAAAGACTTGAAAAGGAAGCTCCATTTGTTCAGCAGCCAATCTTACAGCCAGCTCCAGCTCCAGTCCCACCACCTGCGCCTGTTATGCAGACACAAGTACCAGCTCCAGTAATGCCGGAGCAACAGGTTGCTCAAATGCCGGTATATCCTGAAGCCCCTATGGCACCATTAGCACCCGTTGGAGAGGAGTGTTATCCTGTTTCTCCGGTTATGCCTGGGCCAGGTTTCACAGGGCCAGGTTACGCAGGGCCAGGTTACGCGGGGCCAGGTTACGCAGGACCAGCGATGGAAAATCCTTACACACCAATGAGCTATGGTTATCCTCAAATGGGTCAGGTACCTCAGGGGACCGTAATGAACCCAGGAGAATCGTCTGATATGATGGGAATGAATCCAGGAATGCAAATGCCGATGGAAGGGTATCCTTCAGGAATGCAAATGCCCTCACCGATGATGGCGAATCCACAGGCCGGAGGAATGCAGTCACCAATGGTAATGCAGGGTAATCCGCAAGTGTATTCAGCTCCATACGGAGGACAAATGTATCAGGCTCCCTATATGAGCCCATATGGAATGTCTCCAATGGGAACTACTCCTTACGCAATGCCACGCCTAGAGGAAGGCAGTGAATATGACGATTAATAAAAGGGGAGACGATGGTTATTTTAATCGTCTCTTCTCCTATTTCCAAGAACAATTCCAAGGCCAAATTAAACATATCACTCCAATCCGAAAAAAAGTTTATTTAGTTGAAACATCAAAGAAAAAGTATATTTTAAAGGGATATTCAAGCTATAAAAAACTAAAGCTTCAGGAAACGTTTACTTCGACTCTCCGAAAGGAAGGCTTTCTGGACACCTATGTTTTTGAATATCCAGCGGGCACAAAACCCTTTGCGCATGAGGGTCTGTACTTCGGATGCATAGAATATCTTGAGCCACATCGTGTTTCCTTTTCCTATAAAACACAAGGTGAACGAAAGGAAGGCCTCCAGCTATTGCGCGAGTTCCATCAGGTTACTTCTGGTTTTGAAAAAAGGTACAGGACACTTATCCCGAACGCGGACCTTCTTGGAAAGTGGAAGGATCGGGCTCAATACTTTTCCCACCAGCGTCCTATATTGGAATCCTTTTTAAAAAGAGACGTAATTGACGAATTAATGGAATGGGCGTATTGGAGTATGGAAGGCATGGAGAAAAATAAAGAATACTTCACAAAAAAACCACATGTTATCCTGCATGGGGACGTAGCACATCATAACTTTTTGCGCAGTTCTTCTGGGAAATTAATGCTGATTGATTTTGATTTAATTGGAATAGGTCCTGATTCTCTCGATCTTTTACAGTATGCAAACAGAATACTCCCCTTTATGCAATGGTCTTATGGGGATTTAAGGAAGTATCCGTTCTTTAAAAACAAAATGGAAAGTCCTGCTTTTCTTTATTCACTGGCTTACCCTGCGGATATTTTCAGGGAATGGAATAGGATTATAAAGGACCAAACCTATATTCATTCCAGTCAATCAAGACAGGTGTACGATCTTACAGTTGGACAATGGAGCTTAAGGAAGCAATTTTTTAAGATCTTAAAAAAGCGAATAAGCAGCGATTAAATTTTGAACCTTTGGTGATCTCAATATTGCGTAATTTATTACGCCTACTAAAGGCGGTGCGGCGGAAAGGGAGCTCATCAGGCTGGCAGCACTTTCCGGAATGAAAAGTCCCCCATGATACACGCTAAGAATGGGCATATAGTTGCCTATTCTTTATAAAGCGAGGGGATGTTCGCTTGAAAAAAATAGTAATAATGGCAGTCATTATTTCATTGTCAGCTACTTTGGGTGGCTGTACGGGCAATGAAAGACAGGGTGCCAAAAGTACAAATAGAAATAATGCAAGCCCAATGGGATATTATTCAAATGAAAACGATCAGGGCGGAAATGCAAGACTCCTGGACGAAAATGATGGGCCAATAACAGAAATGATGGACCACACCCTTGGCGGAGAGGGAAAACGGGCTCAGGAACAACAGCAAAGAATGCTGCAGGTAAGGGATGAGAATGGTAACCCGCCAAATCCTACTGTCCCTTTGGCTAAAAGCGACAAAAATTTTTATGAAAAAGATAATCAATTTAGCACAGGTGATACTAATTACCACGGCCATCTGAACAACCACTTGCAAAAAGGTGGTTCAAATGCAGCGAATATTGAACGCGCTGCGGCCTCAGTTGGAAATGTAAAAGATGTACATTCGGTTGCCTATGGTACTTCAGTTGTTATAACAGTCGACCTGAAGGATGAAAGTAAGGCTAAAGATACAAAGAGGAAAATACAAAAGGCAGTAAGGCCTTATCTTGGCAAAAAATCATGTACAGTTATAACAGACGAAGGAACTTTTACACGAAACCGAAACAGGCATAATGATATACGTGAAGGCGGAGCCAGATAGTGCAGTGCGTCTTCAGAAAAGGACAAAGCGGCTGCTTTGTCCTTTTGTCGTGTGTTTATTGGTGCGTTCTCTGCTTTGTGTTATTTCGCATTTTCATATAAGGATAAATCTAGTTAAAAAGGACAGAATAAAGTTAAGAACAAGTAAAAGTCTTGCTCCAGCTTTGGGGCCAGTAATATTAAAACATGATTCAGAACAAAAGAGGTGGCCATGGATGAGTGACAATTGGAGAGCAACGATTAAGTCTGGTATTGGAGCAGCCGTAGTATTTTTCATCATACAATCAGGGTATGCCGGCACCGTTCATGGGCAAGTTGATTTGGGACCTCCATTAACTCAGGAAGTAGGGAAACACCCTGATAGGTTGACTGTCATCCTTGAACGGATCTATCTTGATGGAGAAATTAGTGAAGAAGTAGTGAAGGAAAAGGTATGGTCAATGGCAGAATTTTGGGCAAAATATGACCAATGGCAGCTTGCAGACAGGGATGGCGCTAAATTTGTTTTTAAAAAACAAGTTGATGATATTTCCCCATTGTTAAAGGTTAATGGATACTTTGGTATTAACGGAAAAGGGATATTGACCATTTATTTTGGGAAACCTGATGAGTCAAAAATCATACAATCTTTTTTTCAGATTGATATGAAAAAGCTGGAGAGTACGAAGCAGGCGGAATTGCGGAAAGGGATACCGATAAAAACAAAAGACCGGTATGTTGAAGTGCTTGAAACCTTTAAAGCTTATTCCGTGAACGAAGGTAAATTAGATAAGTAAGCAGTATAGACTGCTAGTTAAGAATACATTAAAAAGGCAAAGCTGAATGAATCAGCCTTGCCTTTTTTGTTGATTATTTTTCGTAACCAGTCACAATATAGTTACCGTCTTTTTGTTCAACAGTATATGTACCGTGATCAGTTGTTTTTAGAGTGCCTTTATTTGCATCTCCTTCAAATGTTACATCTGCCTGTTTAGTTTCAAGGAAAGATGGATTAAAGAAAGGATCAGCCTTTACAACAATTTGGCCCTCTTTAGTTTTTTGTCCAGTTGTATAAGAAGCAACAATTTTCTTTGCAAGATCTGCGGAGTAATACTTAGATAAGAAAGATTCAGCAGCTGCTTCATCAGCAAAGCTAGCATTTAATACTGGAGTCGTACCATCTGTACCTACATCATGAGCAAATACCTGAGCAACCTTCAATTCACCCATGCGGACCGCATTGTACATCTTTGCTTTCACTTCATCAGTTAAAGCATTTTTGTCTTCTTTTTTCTCTGTTTTTTCTGTTGTTCCCTTGTCTGCTTTATCTTCATTTGCAGAAGAGCAGCCTGCTACTGAAAAAATCAGTGTCAAAACAGCAAGAAGTGCTAATAATTTTTTCATTTTGAAACCCCCTTGGTCAGAAAATTTGAACCTTTCCCATTATAAGGAATTAGTCATATGTTGGCAACTATTTTCTTAAACATAACAAAAAATGTATGATAAAATGAGGTACACAAAGAAGAGGAGAGAAATACGTTGTTTGAATTTATTAAAGGTACGGTTGACTATATCAGCCCGGAATACATAGTAGTTGAAAATAATGGGGTAGGTTTTCAAATCTCCACCCCGAATCCTTTCATATACTCTGGCAAAATTGGCAGCCAAATTACAATATATACATTCCATTATGTCCGTGAAGACGCAATGGCATTGTTCGGATTTAACAGCAGAGAAGAAAAAACCTTGTTTACGAAACTTTTAAATGTCACTGGAATTGGTCCAAAGGGTGCTTTAGCTATTCTTGCTTCAGGGGAGCCGGAGCAGGTAGTACAGGCAATTGAAAATGAAGATGAAGCTTTTCTGGTAAAATTCCCGGGAGTGGGGAAAAAGACAGCAAGGCAAATGATTCTTGATTTGAAAGGCAAACTGCAAAATATTGTTCCTGACTTTTTCCCTAATCTATTTAATGCGGAGGATAATAAATTTCAAAAGGCTGGTCAGCCTTCACCTTTTGATGAAGCTGTTTTGGCTCTCCAGGCACTTGGCTATTCCGAGAAAGAAATCAAGAAAATTTCGCCGGAATTGAAGAAGGAACAAATGACAACGGACCAATATATTAAGAAAGCCTTACAGCGGCTTTTAAAATAAGGTGGTAAAAATGGAAGAACGTATAATTTCAAATGAAGCAAACCTTCAGGATATGTCTTTTGAACAAAGCCTGCGGCCGCAAACTCTCAGACAATATATTGGGCAGGATAAGGTAAAGGAAAACCTAGGGATTTTCATTGAAGCAGCAAAACAGCGGCAGGAGACTCTCGACCATGTTCTTCTTTATGGGCCGCCGGGGCTTGGAAAAACAACTCTCGCTACTATTATTGCAAATGAGATGGGGGTAAATATCCGTACAACGTCTGGACCGGCGATTGAACGGCCGGGGGATCTTGCCGCTATTCTTACAGCGCTTGAGCCAGGAGATGTTTTGTTTATCGATGAGATTCATAGGCTTCCAAGATCAATTGAAGAAGTACTATATCCTGCCATGGAGGATTTTTGTATTGACATTGTAATTGGAAAAGGACCTGGAGCTAGGTCAGTACGTCTTGATTTACCTCCGTTCACTCTAGTTGGAGCCACTACCAGGGCCGGGGCTCTTTCAGCGCCATTACGGGACAGATTTGGAGTTTTAAGCAGGCTCGAGTATTATAAGGAAGAACAGTTACAAAGCATTGTTTCAAGAACCGCAGACCTGCTTGATACAGTCATAGATCATGCAGCGGCCGGAGAAATTGCACGAAGATCAAGGGGAACTCCCAGGATTGCTAACCGGCTTCTTCGAAGGGTAAGAGATTATGCCCAGGTACGGGGGGATGGCACGGTGGATCTTTATTTTGCAAACGAGGCTCTCGAGCTTTTACAGGTTGACAGACGCGGCCTTGATCATATTGACCACAAATTGCTCCTCGGAATCATTGAAAAATACAGGGGCGGGCCAGTAGGGCTCGAAACCATTGCGGCCACTATTGGAGAAGAGGCTGATACAATTGAGGATGTTTATGAGCCTTATTTGCTTCAGATTGGCTTTTTACAAAGAACTCCAAGAGGCAGAATTGTAACGGAGCAGGTCTACCGCCATTTTCAAATGGAATTGCCTGCAGAATAACTTCCAGAGCAACAAAACTTAAAAATAGAAGGTGTCTTTATGAAAGTAGATTTATTTGATTTTTATTTACCGGAAGAATTAATTGCACAGGTACCTTTGGTTAATCGTACAGATAGCCGGCTGATGGTGCTTGATAAGCAGACTGGCGAAATAAAAAATGAAACTTTTCCGAATATCAAAACGTATTTAAATTCTGGAGACTGTCTTGTATTAAATGATACAAGGGTTCTTCCTGCACGTTTATTTGGCGTTAAAGAAGATACAGGTGCAAATATTGAAGTCCTTCTTTTAAAACAGCTGGAGGATGATTCCTGGGAAACACTTATCAAACCAGCCAAAAGAGTAAAACAAGGAACCCGTATTAATTTTGGGGATGGAGTTTTAACTGCTGATTGTACTGGAACCTCTGAACATGGAGGGAGAACATTAAAATTCAGTTATGAAGGGATTTTCTATGAAATTCTGGAGCAGCTTGGTGAAATGCCGCTGCCGCCTTATATAAAAGAACAGCTTGATGACCGTGAGCGATACCAGACTGTTTACGCAAAGGAACCTGGATCTGCGGCTGCGCCGACTGCAGGCCTTCATTTTACAGAGGAATTATTAGAAGAAATAAGGGAAATGGGAGTACATGTAACCTTTATTACTCTTCATGTTGGGTTGGGAACTTTCAGGCCAGTGAACGTGGATGATGTTCTCGAACATGAAATGCACTCCGAATTTTATATGATGTCTGAAGGAACCGCCCGCCTTCTAAATGAAGTCAAAAGCCAGGGCGGTAAGATTGTTTCTGTTGGGACAACTTCTACAAGAACTCTTGAAACCATTGCAACTCAGCATAATGGTGAGTTTAAAGAGGGCAGTGGATGGACAGATATTTTTATTTATCCGGGCTATCAATTCCAAGCAATAGACGGAATGATAACAAATTTCCACCTGCCAAAATCAACATTAATCATGCTTGTCAGCGCGCTCGCAGGCAGAGAGAATATACTGAATGCATACAACACAGCTGTTAAGGAAAGATACCGCTTTTTTAGCTTTGGTGACGCAATGCTCATCATCTAGCAGGCGAAGTCACCTGATACAATGGAAGGAGAAAGAGTTTTGACAGCCATTCGCTATGAATTAATTAAAACATGTAAGCAGACAGGAGCCCGCCTGGGACGGGTTCATACTCCACATGGATCTTTTGAAACTCCTGTTTTTATGCCGGTAGGAACCCTGGCAACAGTTAAGACCATGTCACCCGAGGACTTAAAACAGATAGGTGCCAATATTATCTTGAGCAATACCTATCATCTATGGCTTCGCCCTGGGCATGAAATTGTCAAAGAAGCCGGCGGGCTCCATAAATTTATGAACTGGGATCGGGCCATTCTTACTGATTCAGGCGGTTTTCAGGTTTTTAGTTTGAGTGAATTCCGTAAAATTGAAGAGGAAGGCGTACATTTCCGCAATCATCTAAATGGCGATAAGTTATTCTTGTCTCCAGAAAAAGCAATGGAAATACAAAATGCTCTCGGATCAGATATAATGATGGCTTTTGATGAGTGTCCGCCATTTCCAGCTACATATGAATACATGCAAAAATCGGTTGAACGGACTTCCCGCTGGGCAGAACGCTGCTTAAATGCCCATCAGCGTCCAAATGATCAGGGGCTGTTTGGAATTGTTCAAGGTGGGGAGTTTGAGGAACTGCGGAAGCAAAGCGCCAAGGATCTTGTTTCTCTTGATTTTCCAGGATACGCAGTTGGAGGTTTATCTGTAGGCGAACCAAAGGATGTAATGAATCGGGTTCTTGAATTCACCACACCATTACTTCCTTCCAATAAGCCTAGATATCTTATGGGTGTAGGTTCTCCAGACTCTCTTATTGACGGAGCCATTAGAGGAATTGACATGTTCGATTGCGTGCTGCCTACAAGGATTGCGAGAAATGGTACATTGATGACGAGTGAAGGCAGGCTTGTTGTGAAAAACGCCAAATTCGCGCGTGATTTCGGGCCGCTGGATCCCAACTGTGACTGCTACACATGCCGTAATTACAGCAGGGCTTATATCCGTCACCTTATTCGCTGTGAGGAAACGTTTGGCATTCGTTTAACAACTTACCATAATCTTTATTTTCTGGTAAACTTAATGGAGCAGGTCAGACAGGCAATTAGAGAAGACCGGCTTGGTGATTTTAGAGAAGAATTTTTTGAACGTTACGGTTTCAATAAGCCTGACGCGAAAAACTTCTAATAGATATGATTTAGTAGGAAGGAGGGACATGCAAGTATGTTAACTACAGTAGGACCATTAATTTTAATGTTTGTTCTGTTTTATTTTCTGTTAATCCGTCCGCAGCAAAAGCGTCAAAAATCGGTTCAGAACATGCAGAGCGAGCTCAAAAAGGGTGACCGGGTCGTTACGATTGGGGGCCTTCACGGTTTCGTAGATGCAATTGACGAAAGTACAGTTGTCATTAAATGTGGTGACGGCAGCCGTCTTACATATGACCGCTCTGCTATTCGTGAAGTAACAGCACAAGCAGAAGACAAACTGGCAAAATAAGAAAAATAAAAGGAAGCCGACAAGGGCTTCCTTTTTTCATTGTCTTCATTACCTGCAAATGGCGGCGGCTATATTGCCTTTCTTGAATTAGAAGACATATTCACCCCGAGAATACCGCCCATCATGGCTATAAGAATATAGCAAACATGGTAAACTACCTGTTCTCCGGAAAATAGGCGGTCAAAGCCCAGCCATTGAGATAAAAAGACTAGTAAGGAATATACAAACCCTGTAAGACCCCCGAGAAGCCATCCTTTATGCTTTCCTTTCCCGCCAGATAAAAAACCTCCCCCAAAAAGACCAATGAAAGATGCTGCAGTTATATAATACTGCAATGAAATTTCCCTGACAGAAGTAAATCTAAGGAGCAATGAAAAAATAAGACTGCTTGCAACTGCAAAAACTAAGATAAAAATTAAGCCATACAAAAGAGAAGTCCCAATACTTTTTGATTCGATTTTCTTCCCCTCCCAACACAAGCCAATAGGCTGACTATTTTGCCTGCCGGAGCTGACTAAGAGTCGTCTGCAGCAAGGTATCCCTAGTACAAGCATATTCCTGACTGTTAAAAATAGAATTAAAAAATGCATGGACAACTGTTCTTTGGAAATTAGTTCCGTTCATAAAGTCCAGACAAAGAGTTAATACTACAGGTTGACTTAGTTAGGGGGAAATATAGTTGGAAGAATACTTGGTAATTATTTCTCGTACAATTCTTTTTTACATTCTTATTTTAGTTATCTTCAGGTTTATGGGTAAAAGAGAAATCGGTGAGCTAAGCATTCTGGATCTTGTTGTATTTATCATGATTGCCGAAATGGCTGTCGTAGCAATCGAGGATTTAAAACTCCCGGTCATGCACACAGTTATTCCCATGGTAATTTTAATGATGATTCAACTGACTCTTGCAATCATTTCCCTTAAAAGCAAAAGATTCAGGGATTTAATCGATGGAAGGCCTACTGTTATCATTAAAAATGGAAAGATTGACGAAGGAGCAATGAGAAAGCAGCGTTATAATTTCGATGACCTTCTCCTGCAATTAAGAGAAAAAAATATAAGAAGTATAGCAGACGTAGAGTTTGCCATTTTAGAGCCCTCTGGGAAGTTGTCTGTTTTGGAAAAAGATCCTAAAAAAGATGGTGATATGACAATTCCCCTAATTGTCGATGGTGCTGTTCAGGAGGAAAACCTTAAAAGGATAGACAAGACCAACTTTTGGCTCCGACAGGAACTCAAGAAAAAAGGTTACCCAGATGTAAAAAGAATATCATTTTGCAGTTTCGAAGGCGGACAGTTTTTTGTAGACAAAAAAGATGAAGAGTAAAAAGGCGCAGTTTGAGCTACTGCGCTTTTTTAATTGTTAAGGAAGTATGAAGTTTTACCTTTTAATTTGTCTAGCTCCAGCGCCCAGCGAGTTTTCAACCTTGAAAAGCATCTTTGAATATCTTGCATCAAGTATGACCGAAGGTGATACTTGGTGCAGCTAGTGTCCATCCCGCTTCTCCCTACGATAAGTCAACATCGAACTCCAGTGCTCCTGCGCCACAGCTTTTTCAAAGAAGCTTATGTTCAGCTCGTCGCAAAGCTGCATGTCGTCTATTCAGAGAAGCAGTTACAGGAAGTTTACTCAAGTAGTTGCTTCGCTGAACGGGCGCTTGCGCTTTTCTTACATACCTTCATTATTCACCTATATAACCATCTGGAAAGGGGTTTGCCAACCCATGGAAGGTAGCGGAGTTCATCTTTGCTTATTAATCCAAAAAGCAGTGTCAGCACGGAATAAATGGCGGACATGATACAGGTGGAGGTTAAAACTCTTATTACAAGTTTTTCTTCCAGCATGACACCGCCAAAAAACAAATAGCCAGCCCAACCTGAGACTAATATAATTACAAAGCATTTTACATACTCCCAAACATAGAAGGAAAAGCTAATCTTTTTTAAGACAGTAGCAAAATGAAGAAGTGTTACAAGCACAAAACCAGTTATGATTCCTAATGCAGCCCCGTTGATTCCAAATGAGGGCTGGGAGGCGAGCAGAAAAATGACTGCTGTTTTTACAACCGCCCCAATTAGGCTGTTAATCATTGCTGCCCTTGCTAAGTTAAGTGCCTGGAGAACTGCCTGCAAGGGTCCCTGGTAGTAATAAAGCAAAAAGAATGGAGCCATAAGCCGAATAAAATGGGAACCGCTTGTGGAGCCGTACATGAGTTCCATTAAAGGATCTGCTAAAACATAAAGTATGATGACTGCAAGTCCTCCGGTTAAAAAAGAAAATTTCAGTGCCTGCTGGAGTCTGTATTCTATCAGCTTGCTGTTATTCTGTGAATTGGCTTCACTAATGGCAGGAACAAGTGATGTAGATAATGAATTTGTGACGAATGATGGCAAAAATAGAAGGGGCAGTGCAAATCCCGTCAGCGCACCATATTGCCTTGTTGCAGCAACTGCAGCAATACCAGCCAGACCCAGGCTGTGTGAGACTACAATTGGCTCAAAAAACCAGGCAATTGATCCAATCATTCTGCTTCCGGTAGTTGGTAGAGCAATGCTCATTAAGTCGCCAAAGGTGTTTTTGCCGGTTTTGACAAAATTGAAAAAGTTCTTCCTGAGTTTAAAGCGTTTTTTTAATTTAAAAGCGGTCATTAAATAGATAAGGGAAACTACTTCGCCTATGACAGAAGAAAACATGGCCGCAGCGGCAGCATATTCTACCCCATAAGGCAGGAAAGTCTTTGTAAGCAAGGCAATCAATGCTATACGAACCACTTGTTCCAGTATTTGCGAGTTCGCCGCTGGCCTCATATTCTGCCTTCCCTGAAAATATCCCCTTAAGACCGAAGAAACGGCTATCACCGGGACGACCGGTGCTATAGCCATTAAAGGATAATAAGTCCTCGGGTCTGTAAAAAGAGTTTTTGAAAGAATTGGGGCAAGAAGAAGAAGTGCCGGAGTAAAAATAAGCGATAAACCGATTGTCGTAGCAAGAGATACAACCAAAATACGTTTTATCTCAGCATAATCTCCTCTTGACTCCGCCTCAGCAACATTTTTTGATATTGCAACAGGCAGGCCTAGCTGTGTAATCGTAATAACAAGTATAAAAGTAGGAAAGGCCATCATATATAAACCTACACCTTCTTCGCCTATAAACCTGGCGATAACGATGCGGTTAATGAATCCCAGCACCCTTGTGATCAAACCTGCTATAAGCAGGATGATTGTCCCCTTTAAAAACTTTGACATTCCTTTTCCCACCTTCTCAAAATAGTGGATTTCATATACAATTAACTATATGCACAGAGGTGGACAAAGCATGACAAGGAGGATTACTTTTTAAATAGATTATAAAAAAGGGAACAATGGCGGGAGGCTGTTAATATGGGAATTGGCCATATGTATGATTATTATCGAAATGGAGTCAAACCTGCTTTAGAAAGCAAACTGGAGGAATTTCGTCTGCTTGGATATGAAACCGTTACCGAGGACGAGCTGTGGAATTTTCTAACCAGGAAAAGATGGAAGAAGCCAGCAGAGGAAAAAAAATTGTACGAAATTGTTCAAGAAATTCTTGCTGTAAAAGTCAGTGATTATATGAGCTTTGCAGCCATTGAGGCTTATAAAAACCCTGAGTTTTCCCTCAAAGATGAACAGGATTGGAAAGAACTCCTTAAATAAACTCGCCATACTTCTACTTTTTGGGAAATTGACAGCTTTACCATCTTATTTCATAATAAAAACAATGACTTTTTTAGCATTTTCAGAAAAGTGATCGTGCTTTGCTCAAGCTTAAGGAGGAACTACATATAATGGTAAAACGCAGTAGAATTATCGCTTTCCTGCTGGTCGTCCTGCTAATTGGGGGCACAATGGGAGCCACTACCAAGAACATTCTAAACAATATTAAGCTGGGATTAGATCTTCAGGGCGGATTTGAAGTCCTATATGAAGTCAAGCCAGCGAAAAAGGGACAAGTTATCGATAAAAAGGCCCTTGCAAGTACAGCAGAAGCACTTGACCGCCGGATTAACGTGCTGGGGGTTAGTGAGCCAAGCATCCAAATTGAGGGCAAAAACAGGATCCGCGTCCAGCTTGCCGGAGTAGAGGATCAGAATGAAGCTCGGAAAATCTTATCAACACAGGCAAATCTGTCATTCCGGGATGCCAATGACCGCCTGATGATGGACGGAACAGATCTGGCCCAAAATGGTGCAAAACAAACCTTTGATGAAAACGGAAAGCCAAGTGTTTCCCTGAAATTGAAGAGTGCTGATAAGTTCCGAAAAGTTACCCAGGAAATCGTTAATATGAATCCAAATAACTTTCTTGTTATTTGGCTCGATTACAAAAAAGGTCAATCCTTTAAAAATGAAGTAGGTAAGGAAAAACCAAAATACCTGTCTGCTCCAACTGTTAAACAAGTATTTAACCAGGATACGGTTTCAATTGTCGGCAGCTTTACAGCTAAAGAAGCTCAAACCCTTGCCAACCTTTTAAATGCGGGTGCCCTTCCTGTTCAACTCAAGGAAATTTACTCAACGTCTGTTGGTGCTAAATTTGGTACACAGGCAATGCATGATACCGTTACAGCAGGTATAATTGGCGTCATCCTAATTTTTGCGTTTATGATTTTCTATTACCGTTTCCCAGGCTTTATCGCAACCATTTCTTTAAGCATCTATATATTCCTGGTAATGCTGATCTTTGACTGGATGAACGGAGTATTGACCCTGCCGGGAATTGCCGCGATTATACTCGGGGTCGGTATGGCCGTTGATGCGAATATCATTACCTACGAGCGGATTAGAGAAGAACTAAAAGTAGGAAAATCCATTAAGTCCGCGTTCCAGGCTGGGGAAAAGAATGCCTTTTCATCCATTTTGGACTCCAACCTGACAACCATTCTTACAGCTGCTGTGCTGTTCTTCTATGGTACAAGCTCAGTAAAAGGCTTTGCGACCATGCTCATTTTGAGCATCCTGCTCAGCTTCCTGACTGCCGTTTATGGTTCTCGTTTGCTGCTTGGATTATGGGTTCACAGCCGTGCTTTGAAAAAGCCAAGCTGGTTTGGTGTAAAAGAATCTGAAATTAAAGATATCAAAGAGAACTTTGATACTTTAGATCTGCCAACTAGATTTGACCGTTTTGATTTTATGAAAAACAGAAAGAAATTTTTCATCCTTTCAGGTATTCTGTTAGCTGCCGGATTAGTTATCCTTCTTGTATTCAGACTGAATCTTGCTATTGATTTCTCCAGCGGTACCCGTGTTGAGGTCTTATCCAACAAGCCGCTAACAGTCGAGAAGGTACAATCAGCGTTAAAGGATCATAACCTTACAACGGATGATGTAGTTATTTCCGGAGATAAAAAGCAAATTGCTGCAGCCAGATTTATCGGGGTTCTCAAGAAAGAGGAAATCGCTGATTTAAAATCAGATTTCAAAAAGGAGTTTGGCTCTGAGCCAAACGTTAGCACAGTTTCACCTACCGTTGGAAAAGAACTTGCAAAAAATGCTTTCTATGCAATTCTGATTGCTTCCATAGGTATCATTATCTATGTATCCATTCGTTTTGAATTATGGATGGCAATAGCGGCAATTGCTTCTCTGCTCCATGATGCATTCTTTATGGTTGCATTCTTTAGTATCACAAGACTTGAAGTAGACTTAACGTTTATTGCAGCAGTACTGACAATTGTCGGTTATTCCATTAACGATACGATTGTGACCTTTGACCGTATGCGGGAAAATATGCAAAAGAAAAAGCGTCTTAAAACATTCCAGGATATTCTCGATGTTGTTAACATCAGTATCCGCCAAACTCTGTCCCGATCAGTTAACACAGTAATGACAGTTCTAATTACAGTTATCGCGATGCTAATTTTCGGCAGTGAGGCAATTCGTAACTTCTCCATTGCCCTGCTTGTAGGTTTATTAGTGGGTGTGTATTCTTCTATCTTTATTGCTGCTTCCCTTTGGGTAGTTCTAAAAGGAAGAGAGCTTAAGAAAAAAGGAACTATCAAAACAGTAAAAGAGAAAAGAAAGTATTCCGACCAGCCACAAGTATAATTTTTAAAGAGGCTGTCCCAATGGGGCAGCCTCTTTTTGTAGGAGTTTTGTATATGCGAAGAGGTAATTCTGAGTGAAACCATCCAGTCGATGTTTTTTTGTGTTCCCACTAATCAGGCATTTACCGCTCACCTGTTTCTAACCCAATAAAACTGCAAAAAATAATTCTGGGACTATAGCAACGGAATAACCATTTTTCTTTCATTGAAAGCCGTATCTGCCTCCTGTATAATAAGAAAGGCTGAGGGGTGAACGTATGTTAAAGTCGAAGACAAGATGGATTGTTCGCCAATCCGATCGACAGAAGATGAAAGAGCTGGCAAATGAATTAAAAATTACGCCGATTGTGGCATCTATGCTTGTAAATCGTGGATTAGATACCGTCGATGCGGCACGGTATTTTTTGTTTGCCCAGAACGATTTTCATGATCCATTCTTATTGAAGGATATGGACATCGCCGTCTCCAGAATTAAGACAGCCATTGAAAAGCGGGAACAGATTCTTGTTTATGGGGATTATGATGCAGACGGTGTAAGCAGCACTTCAGTTTTAATGCTCACACTTCGCGACTTGGGGGCGGATGTGCAATATTACATACCGAACCGTTTTACTGAAGGTTACGGTCCGAATGAAGCGGCATTCCGTCATGCTGCTGAAATGGGAATTAATTTAATTATTACTGTTGATACTGGGATAGCAGCGCTTCATGAAGCGGCTGTTGCAAAAGACCTTGGAATAGATTTAATCATAACAGACCACCATGAACCAGGCCCGGAATTGCCTGAAGCGCTGGCCATTATTCATCCTAAATTGGAGGACAGTCCTTATCCATTTAGGGAACTTGCCGGCGTTGGTGTAGCTTTTAAGCTTGCCCATGCTTTATATGGCAAGGTACCAGAACATTTACTGGAAATTGCTGTTATCGGAACCATTGCCGATTTAGTTTCCTTAACAGGAGAAAATCGACTTATCGCAAAAAAGGGTCTTGATAAGCTGAAATTTACACAAAACATTGGATTAAAGGCTATTTTTAAGATTGCGGGAGTAGAACCTGTTTCTATAAACGAAGAAACGATTGGGTTTACACTCGCCCCAAGAATCAATGCAGTCGGCAGGCTTGGAACGGCGGACTTAGCGGTAGATTTATTGCTTACAGATGATCCTGATGAGGCTGAATCCCTTGCTGGGGAAATGGATGCTTTAAACAAGGAAAGACAGAGAATTGTAAATAAAATTACAGAGGAAGCAATTGAGGAAGTAGAACAGCGTTTTCCTCCGGAATCCAACAAAGTACTTGTAATCGGAAGGGAAGGCTGGAATGCTGGTGTAATCGGTATTGTAGCTTCCAGGCTTGTTGAAAAGTTTTACCGGCCGACAATAGTCCTTAGTTTTGATCCTGAAAAAGGGCTGGCAAAAGGATCGGCGAGAAGTATTAAAGGCTTTGATTTATTTAAAAATCTATCAACTTGCCGGGACATATTGCCACACTTTGGAGGACATCCGATGGCTGCCGGTATGACTTTGAAGCTTGATGATGTGGCTGATCTTAGGTCTCGATTGAATGCACTTGCCGAAAGTGAGTTGACCGAGGAAGACTTTATCCCAGTTACAATGCTTGACAGAGAAGTAGATTTGCAGGAAATCAACATGCATACACTGGAGGAAATGAATCTTCTTTCACCATTTGGGGTAGATAATCCAAAGCCCAAAATCCTCCTGGATAAGGTTGGGATTGGGTCTCTTAAAAAAATTGGAAGTGAAAAGAACCATTTGAAAATCCTTCTTGCTAGAGAGGGAGCATCCCTGGATGGAATTGGTTTTGGTCTTGGTCCTCTTGCGGACCATATCTCTCCCGCATCCAATGTTTCGATTATCGGTGAATTATCTATTAATGAGTGGAATAATATTCGCAAGCCTCAAATTTTTGTGCAGGATATTGCTGTTAATGACTGGCAGCTTTTTGATTTTCGTGGATTGAAGAGACTTAATAAACTGGAGGAAGTACTTCCTTTGGAAGACCGCAAATCTGTGATTTTTGATCCTTCTTTATATGAGAAATTGTCAGGTGCACTTAATGGCAACATTATTCACATTGAAAATGCCGAGAAAGCAGAGGCTGAAGATATAGCAAACTCTTATCTTGCACTGGTAGACATGCCTCCTTCTAAAGATATGTTGGAAAAGCTGTTAAAGGGCAAAAAGCCCTCAAGAATCTATGCCATGTTTTATAAAGAGACTAGTGATTTTTTCAGTACTTTGCCTACCCGGGAGCACTTCAAGTGGTTTTATGGTTTCTTATTAAAGAATGGCTCATTTGATTTAAAACACAAGGGTGACGATCTGGCAAAATACCGAGGATGGTCCCGTGAGACAATTGATTTTATGTCACAGGTGTTTTTTGAACTTGATTTTGTTACAATAAACAATGGATTTATTACATTAAAAAAGCAAACGCAGAAGCGTGACTTATCCGACTCCGTTACATTCCAATCTAAACAGGCACAATTTAAACTGGAAAATGAATTGCTTTATTCTTCTTTCCAGCAATTAAAGGGCTGGTTTGACCAGGTAATTCAAGAGTCGGCTGAAGTTGAGGAGGTAGTAAAAGAATGGATTTAAAACAATTCGTTACAATCGTACCCGACTGGCCAAAACCAGGCATTAAATTTAAAGATATTACCACTTTAATGGATAATGGCGAAGCATATAGATATGCAACTGACCAGATTGTTGAGTATGCAAAAGAAAAGGAAATTGATCTTGTTGTTGGACCAGAGGCACGCGGCTTTATTATTGGCTGTCCAGTGGCATACTCGATGGGAGTTGGCTTTGCACCTGTACGTAAGGAAGGAAAGCTCCCGCGCGAGACTGTGAAAGTTACTTATGGACTTGAATATGGAAGTGATGTTTTAACTATTCATCGAGATGCTATTAAACCTGGCCAGCGTGTTTTGATTACCGATGACCTTCTCGCAACTGGCGGAACAATAGAGGCAACCATTAAGCTTGTTGAAGAGCTTGGCGGTGTAGTTGCCGGTATTGCATTCTTAATCGAGCTTTCTTACTTAAACGGAAGAGACAAGCTTAAGGATTATGATATCATGGCATTAATGGAATTTTAATAAGTAGTTTTAAGCGAAGCATTCATTAAAACGGAGCTCGTTATCTAAGTTTAATTTATTTTTCTTTTGTTTAAAAAAAGGAGCACTTTCAGACAGGTGCTCCTTTCGTTTATATCATTTTAGGCGAATTTCGACATTTTTTTTGTTAATCCAAGAAAAAACATTGGTAATCCCTTTACATCTTGACTTTTTTTTTCGATAATAGTAACAATCATTCTATTTTTAAATTTACCCGACCGGGTAACAAGTTTATGGGGAATGACATTTAATAGATAACAAATTCGGAATTATTTATTTTTTGGACGTAAACCTGACGCTAATGGCCTTTTCTTTGGCGGAAAGTTAAGATTGGTAAAATGAAATGAAGCAAAGGTGATTTTAATGGCGAATGATCAGGTGTTGACCGCCGAGCAAGTCATCGACAAAACCAAGGCCTACCTCAATGAGGAAAATGTGGCCATGGTGATAAAAGCATACGAGTTTGCCAGCCATGCCCATCGTGAGCAATATAGAAAATCGGGTGAACCTTATATCATCCATCCAATTCAGGTTGCCGGAATTCTGGCTGATCTGGAAATGGACCCAGCTACAGTAGCTGCCGGTTTTCTGCATGATGTGGTCGAGGATACACAAGTTTCGTTAAAGGATATTGAGGTAGCCTTTAACGAAGAAGTGGCCATGCTTGTCGACGGAGTAACCAAATTAGGAAAAATTAAATATAAATCTCATGAAGAGCAGCAGGCCGAGAATCACAGAAAAATGTTTGTTGCAATGGCACAGGATATCCGTGTCATTTTGATCAAGCTGGCGGACCGCCTTCATAATATGAGGACTCTTAAGCATCTTCCTCTTGAGAAACAGCGCAGAATTTCCAATGAAACTTTAGAAATCTTTGCACCACTCGCCCACAGGCTGGGTATTTCTAAAATTAAGTGGGAACTTGAAGACACAGCGCTAAGGTATCTAAATCCACAGCAGTACTACCGGATTGTGAACCTGATGAAAAAGAAACGTGCAGAACGTGAGCAATACCTCGATGATGTTATTGATGAAGTGAAGGATAGACTTCAGGAAGTAACTATTAAAGCCGATCTTTCTGGAAGACCCAAGCATATCTACAGTATTTACCGTAAAATGGTCCTTCAGAATAAACAATTTAGTGAAATCTATGATTTGCTTGCAGTAAGGATTGTAGTAAATAGCATTAAGGATTGCTATGCGGTACTCGGTATTATTCATACCTGCTGGAAGCCAATGCCTGGCCGTTTTAAGGATTATATCGCCATGCCTAAGCCAAATATGTATCAATCGCTGCATACTACGGTCATTGGCCCCAAAGGGGATCCTCTGGAGGTTCAAATTCGTACAATAGAAATGCACAGAATTGCTGAATTCGGGGTTGCGGCCCACTGGGCATATAAAGAGGGCAAAGAACTTAATGACAGTTCTACTTTTGAGCAGAAATTAACCTGGTTCAGGGAAATTCTTGATTTCCAAAATGATACAGCAAATGCTGAAGAATTTATGGAATCACTTAAAATAGACCTATTCTCGGATATGGTTTTCGTATTTACTCCAAAGGGTGATGTCATTGAACTGCCGTCCGGTTCTGTACCTATTGATTTTGCTTATCGTATCCACTCAGAAATTGGCAATAAAACAATAGGCGCAAAAGTGAACGGCAAAATGGTAACTCTTGATTATAAGCTGAAGACAGGGGATATAGTTGAAATTTTAACCTCCAAGCATTCTTATGGACCAAGCCAGGACTGGTTGAAGCTTGCCCAGACGTCTCAGGCCAAAAATAAAATCCGCCAATTTTTCAAGAAGCAAAGACGTGATGAAAATCTCGAAAAGGGTAAAGAGCTTGTTGAAAAGGAAATCCGCGCAATGGAATTTGAGTTAAAAGAAATCATAACTCCTGAGAATCTTAAGCGGGTAGCGGAAAAATTTAATTTTACTAATGAAGAAGATATGTATGCAGCTGTCGGCTATAACGGAATAACTGCTTTGCAAGTAGCAAACCGGCTTACAGAGAAGTGGCGCAAAAAACGTGATCAGGAACAGGAAGCTAATATTTCAAAGGCCGTAACTGATCTTAAGCCATCATTTACAGCTGTTAAAAAGCGGGAATCGGGAGTTCGTGTTGCCGGTATTGATAATCTCCTTATCCGTCTTTCAAAATGCTGCAACCCGGTTCCAGGTGACGAAATTGTTGGCTTTATCACAAAAGGAAGAGGCGTTTCCGTCCACCGTGCTGATTGCCCGAATATTGATTCGAATGATGTGCAGTCCAGGCTGATTCCTGTTGAATGGGAAACGTCACTTAGCGACCGCAAGGAGTATAACGTTGATATTGAAATCAGCGGATATGACCGTCGCGGGCTGCTGAATGAAGTCCTACAGGCAGTAAATGAAACGAAAACCAATATTACTGCTGTTACAGGAAAATCAGACAGAAATAAAATGGCCACGATTATTATGTCAATCGCCATTCAAAATGTAAATCATCTGCAGCGGGTGGTAGACCGTATCAAACAAATTCCAGATATTTATTCTGTCCGCAGGATTATGAACTAAGGGTAAGGGGTTAAAAAAATGAAAGTTGTTATACAGCGGAGCAAGACGGCCAGTGTTGCGGTAGACGGGGAAATAACCGGACAAATTGAAAAAGGACTGGTTTTGTTAGTGGGAGTAACACATGGTGACGGAGAAGAAGATGCTGCATTTCTTGCCGATAAAGTCGCTAATCTGCGTATCTTCGAAGATGAATCCGGAAAAATGAATTACTCACTGCTTGAAGCTGGAGGGGACATTCTTTCCATTTCCCAGTTCACTTTGTATGGTGACTGCCGCAAGGGAAGGCGTCCCAATTTCATGAATGCTGCACGGCCTGAAGTGGCGGAAGGATTATATGAGTCCTTTAATGAACGTCTTCGTGAAAAAGGTCTGAACGTACAGACTGGGCGTTTTGGAGCTATGATGGATGTTTCCCTGATTAATGACGGACCTGTGACCCTCATAGTTGAAAGTAAAGGCTAATTCACAATATAGTTAAGATTAAAAAATCCATGCATCTTCATGCATGGATTTTTTTGCTTTCACATTTTAGTTTTCCTTAAAGTATCTTGCCAAGCCATTATAAATTCCGGAAGAAGCGGATTCCTGGAACTGTATCGAGTTGGCGAGCATCTCATCTTCCGGATTACTCAGATAGCCCAGCTCCAGAAGAGTGGAATGGCGCTTGTTTTCACGCAAAACATGATAATCCCCGAACCTTACTCCCCGTTCTTTTAATCCGGTCTGCTCTTCAACCGCTGAATAAAGATAGGAAGCCAGCGGTTTTTGATAGTCATGATAATAGTAACCTGTCAGGCCACGTGCATTTCTGCTCATATTGCTGTCAAAATGAATACTGACGAAAGCATCTGCTCCCTGGTAATGAGAAACGCTAACCCTTGAACGAAGGGATATATATGTATCATTTCTGCGTGTCATAATAACATTGGCTCCTGCGGCTTTTAACTTATCATATAAAAGGCTGGCAGTTCTTAACGTTACATTTTTTTCGAGTGTTCCATTTGCCCCAATTGTTCCGCCATCCTCTCCGCCATGGCCTGGATCTAGAACAATAATTTTATTTTTTAAATGTACCTCTGCACCGGCTTTTTCAATCCGCGGTGCAGAACCGCTTACAGAGACCAGCCATCCGGCAATATAAGCGCTTGTCCCATTTTTTAGGGTAATTTCATACCAGCTTCCTTTAATACTTTTAACAGGGAAAACATTCCCCGCATTTGCTCTTACTAGGACATCAGATTCCAAATCAGGGGATTTACGAATATTGGTTCCATTTTGCAGGACAGTAATTGTGCTTTCTTTGACAGATTGTCCTGCCTGTGTACCATCTCCAGCGGAAGACTTGTCCAAATACCAGCCTGCAATCCACCCGAATTTCCCTTTTTTATATTCAATTTTCGCCCAGTTATTTACCTCTTCAAGGATTGAAAATTTCTCCCCTTTTGTTACTGTACCTATTATTCCTGCATTAAGGGCTGAACTCTGTCTTACATATAAGCTCGTGGCAGTTATTGTTCCTATAATGCCGCCAGCAGGCTGTTTGTTGGTTGAGTTCCCTGAATTTGAATTTGAAGTTTTGACAAACTCAGAAGTTACCCAGCCCCTTTTTCCTGAAAAAGAGATCTCCAGCCAGCTTTGTTGGCTTGATAAAATCTTTACCTCTGCTCCATTCAAAAGCCTTCCAATAATTTCTCCGTTTAACGAAGGCGTATTTCTAATATTTAGGGAATCAGCTGTAACCTTTCCGGTTTCGTTTGTGCTGTTGCCAGATTTAGTGGCCTCTTTCGCTAAAGGATTTAGAAATTCCCTGGACACCCAGCCTGATCCAAAAGAACCAGAGATTTTGTTCCAGCTTTCATTGGTTTCAAGTATGGTAACCTTTTCGCCCTTGTCCAAGTAGTCAGTAATTTGAAAGCTTGTACCAGGTCCTTTTCTTACTCTAAGCCCATTTGTATTTACTTCTGCATTAGAACCCGAAGGGAATTTTGATACAGAAGCTTCAGGCTGAGGGCCTTTTGATGCAAACCAGTTGGCGACCCAGCCTATTTTTCCGTAGCCAAGATCAATTTGATACCATTGGTCTTCTTCTTTAATAAGAGTAAATTGGTCACCAAGCTTAACCTGTTTAACAACAGGATAGCTGAGGCCGGGGCCTCCCCGGACGTTTAATTTGTCGGCAGTAATCCTGATTGAACTTTTTGCTGCAATTATTTTCTGCTCAGGAAAAATAATGGCTGAGAACAAAGCAGCCGAAATAAGTACTATTGCAAGTTTCTTAAGCATGTGCCCCTCCTTATTGTGCCTGCTTTTTATTTTAACGAAAAACAGCACGAAATTCATTCCTTTTTTGTTAAATACGGCCATTCCCTTTTTAAAAATAAAAACTTTCTAGTTTTGATATTTTTTTCAATGCGCTGGTAACACTAAGAAGGAAACTAAAGATGGACGGCAGGTGATGGAAATGAGGGCAAGTGAAAAAGGATTTCATTCACAAACAGGGGAAGGCAGGCTTTTTGGAGTCGATTTCCACGATTTTATCCAAAGGGAACAATCATCTGGCACAATTGAACTTGCGTCGGAATTCGGCCTTACCATCCGTGATGTTCGCAAGCTAAAAAAACAATTAGAAAGATCGTAAAGAATTGCTCTTGACAATTGAATTGCCGCTACGTATGATTATATAAATAAAATGAACAGAAATAAAAACAACCAGTGATGGAGCATAGTAGTTAAGAATCACATGACCAGAGAGGAAATGCCAGGGCTGAAAGCATTTCTGCATGCTGACTTAATGAATGAACACTCCTTAGGCTTCTATCTGAAACGGATTCCGGAATAGGATGGAACGTGAACAGGCGTTAACTGTATTCGAGCGGGAGGCATTGTTTGCCTTCAACTAGGGTGGCACCACGGGAACTTCAAACTCTCGTCCCTTGTATTACACAAGGGATGGGAGTTTTTTTGTTTTTTGTTCCGAAGGTTTGCCGGCCCTTTTTATTTTATATGTACATAAAAAATTGTTTTATGAGGAGGAACTGCATTGTCAATTAATATTCCGAGAGGGACCCAGGATATACTGCCTGGAGAAGTGGAAAAGTGGCAGTTAATTGAGCAGAAAGCTCGTGAGTTATGTGAACGATATCAATATCAGGAAATTCGGACACCTATTTTCGAACATACAGAACTATTCCACCGTGGAGTTGGAGATACAACTGACATCGTTCAGAAAGAAATGTATAACTTCAAGGACAGAGGAGAACGTGATCTTACTCTTAGGCCTGAAGGTACAGCATCAACTGTACGTGCTTATGTAGAGAAAAAAATGTTTGGTCTGGCCAACCAGCCTGTAAAGCTTTATTATATGGGGCCGATGTTCCGATATGAACGTCCGCAGGCGGGAAGATTCCGCCAGTTCGTTCAATTTGGGATCGAGGCACTCGGAAGCAGTGACCCTGCAATTGATGCGGAAGTCATTTCTCTGGCTATGAATCTTTATAAAGAGCTAGGCCTTAAAAAGCTTCGTCTGGTGATTAACAGTCTTGGAGACAAGGAAAGCCGTAATGCCCACCGGGAAGCGTTGATTAATCACTTTAAGCCAAGCATTGGGGAGTTTTGCTCAGACTGTCAGACAAGACTAGAAAAAAACCCTTTAAGAATACTTGATTGTAAACAGGATCGGGAACATCCTTTAATGAAAACAGCACCCGCAATCACTGATTTCTTAAATGACGATTCCAGAGCATACTTTGAAAAACTTCAAAAATATTTAACCCTGCTTGATATTCCATTTGTTGTGGATCCCAATCTTGTAAGAGGCCTGGATTATTATAACCATACGGCTTTTGAGATTATGAGTGAAGCAGAGGGCTTCGGAGCCATTACCACTCTTTGTGGAGGCGGAAGATATAATGGCCTTGCTGAGGATATAGGCGGACCGGAAACACCGGGAATCGGTTTTGCCCTAAGTATAGAACGCTTTATCGCCGCTCTTGATGCAGAGGGAATTGAGTTGAATCTTAATGAGGGAATAGATTGCTATTTGGTTTCCCTTGGTGAAGAGGCAAAAGATTATACTGTTGGTTTACTGCAGCAGTTACGGCAGGCTGGATTTTCAGCTGAACGTGATTATCTGGACAGAAAAATTAAAGGACAATTTAAGGCTGCTGACCGGGTGAAAGCAAAGTTTGTGGCGGTTCTGGGTGATGACGAGCTGAAAAATGAAGTCATTAATTTAAAGGACATGACATCTGGTGAACAAAAAGAAATCAAGCTTGATTCATTTATTACTGTATTTCAGGAATTGCAAGATAGAGGGGGATTATAATGATGTTTGGGAGAACGTATTTTTGCGGAGAAGTAACGGAAAAAGCAATTGGTGAAAAGGTTACCTTAAAGGGCTGGGTGCAAAAGCGACGTGACCTGGGCGGGCTGATTTTTATTGATCTTCGCGACAGGACAGGTATTGTTCAAGTTGTATTTAATCCCGATACATCAAAAGAAGCGCTTGCTGCTGCTGAAAAAATCAGAAATGAATATGTACTAGATATAGAAGGTACGGTTGTAGAAAGAGCTGAAGGAACAATCAATAATAATCTAAAAACAGGCAGAATTGAAGTGCAGGCTGAAACGGTCTCCATTATAAATGAAGCCAAAACTCCTCCTTTTGTTATTTCTGACAAAACAGAGGCCTCAGAAGACGTTAGATTGAAATATCGTTATCTGGATTTCCGCCGCCCTGTTATTTTTGAAACCTTAAAGATGCGTCACAAAACAACAAAATCTATCAGAGACTTTTTGGACAGCGAAGGATTTCTTGATATTGAAACACCAATTTTAACGAAAAGTACTCCAGAGGGGGCAAGGGATTATCTTGTGCCCAGCCGAGTACATCCCAGTGAATTTTATGCCCTTCCGCAATCTCCACAGCTGTTTAAGCAGCTGCTGATGGTTGGAGGAGTAGAGCGGTACTATCAGATAGCCCGCTGTTTCAGAGATGAGGACCTTCGTGCAGACCGACAGCCGGAATTTACTCAGATTGATATTGAAACCAGCTTTTTGAGCCAGGAAGACATCATTACCATGATGGAGAGAATGATGGGAAAAGTCATGAAAGAGGTTAAGGGAATTGAACTGAATGCCGCATTCCCTCGAATGACATATGATGAAGCAATGTCCCGTTATGGTTCTGATAAGCCGGATACTCGTTTTGGCTTGGAACTAGTAGATTTATCTGAATCAGTTAAATCCTCTGGTTTTAAGGTTTTTGCTGATGCTGTTTCAAACGGCGGACAGGTAAAAGCTATTAATGTTAGCGGAGCAGCTGAAAAGTATTCCCGTAAAGATATTGACGCTTTAACAGAGTTTGTTAAAGTTTATGGAGCAAAAGGTCTTGCCTGGCTTAAGGTTGAAGAAGATGGACTTAAAGGGCCGATTGCAAAGTTCTTTTCAGAGGAAGAGGGACAATCTCTACAAGCAGTATTGGAGGCAAAAGCTGGCGACTTGCTGCTGTTTGTAGCAGATAAGAAAAGCGTCGTTGCTGACTCCCTTGGCGCATTAAGGGTGAAACTTGGCAAGGAGCTTGGATTAATCGACCAGAGCTTGTTTAACTTCTTGTGGGTTACGGATTGGCCACTATTGGAGTATTCTGAGGAGGACGGACGATACTATGCCGCCCACCATCCTTTTACAATGCCATTTAGGGAAGATTTAGAACTGCTGGACAGTGACCCAGGCAGCGTAAGAGCTCAGGCATATGACCTTGTTCTGAACGGCTATGAGCTTGGCGGCGGATCTTTGCGGATATTTGAACGGCATATACAGGAAAAAATGTTTAGCATACTTGGCTTTTCTCCTGAGGAAGCAAAGGAACAGTTTGGTTTCCTTCTTGAAGCTTTTGAATACGGAACACCTCCGCATGGCGGTATTGCGCTAGGTCTTGACCGTCTGGTAATGCTTCTTGCAGGGAGCACAAATCTCAGAGATACTATTGCATTTCCTAAAACAGCAAGTGCAAGCGACCTGTTAACAAATGCTCCAAGTCCGGTAAGTGAATCACAGTTAAAAGATCTAAATTTGTCGCTAAATGTTAGAAAAAGTCAATAATTTCCTATAGGCTCTTCCTTGAAAGGGTACTAAAATCTATGGTAAGATGAAATCAATTAAAAGAGTCCTGAAGTGTTCGTTGATTTACCTAAAGTTTTGACCAACATTATTTATCCGGGAGTCCGGAGTTCTCCATCTGCGTACATGCCTCCTTCACGAGGACTTGCAAGGAATGGGGACAGGAAACCCACCTGCTGTGTGCGGGATCAAAACTGGGGCAGACTCGCAACGGCACAATCGGGGCTCTTTCCATTTGTTAACTAAAACCTCTGAGATTCAGAGGTTTTTTATTTAGTTAAATACATAAACCCCTGATAAATGAAAAATAAAACTCAGTGGCAAACCGCGCAAAAGTTTTTCATCGGTCTATGAAGGACGTAAATGGGCAGACTGACATAAAAAGGTCTTTTCATCCTTTTAATATAATTAAACCAATAGATTTGCTTGTTTTTATCTAGAGGTATGATATATTCTTTTACGGGTAAAAGATAATAAAATATGATAATGGAATTTTAAAATGGAGTGAACAATATGCTGCATCAATTTTCCCGTAATGAATTAGCAATTGGTAAGGAAGGCCTTGAACTATTAAAAAACAGCACTGTTGCTGTACTTGGAATAGGGGGAGTTGGCTCATTTGCTGCTGAGGCTCTGGCCAGGTCCGGTGTTGGCCGATTGATTCTGATTGATAAAGACGTCGTTGATATTACGAATGTAAACCGCCAAGTTATAGCACTTTTATCGACCGTTGGAAAGCCAAAGGCTGATCTGATGAAGGAACGCATAGCTGATATTAATCCAGAATGTGATGTTACGGCTCTTAAGATGTTTTATACAGAAGAAACGTATGAGGAGGTATTTAGCTACAATCTGGATTTTGTGATTGATGCTTCAGATACGATTGTTTACAAAATTCACCTTATGAAAGAATGTTTAAATAGAAATATCCCGATTATCTCCAGCATGGGAGCTGCTAATAAAATGGATCCGACAAGATTCCAAATTGCCGATATTTCCAAAACACATACGGACCCCATTGCAAAAGTAATCAGAACAAAGCTTCGCAAGGAAAGAATTAGTAAAGGAATTCCGGTCGTATTTTCAGATGAAAGCCCGATCGTCATTCGTGAAGATATCCGTAAAGAAGTGGGGAATGATGAGGCTGAAATTCGTAAAGCTCAAATGCCTCCCTCATCTAACGCCTTTGTACCTTCAGTTGCAGGTTTAATCATGGCAAGTTATACAGTACAAAAATTGCTAGGGTCCATTGACATTAAGCGTGTTTCCGATAAATAGGATAAGCTGCACTCTCTTTTAAAAGGGAGTGTTTTTTCTTTTGGTCCTGTTACACGATGCTTGATCGCAATCGAATCTGTGACACTTCTCGAAAATGGATTCGTATTTCCTTCGTACACACTTTCAACGAGAATGTGGTTAAATATCCTTCTGAAATATCGGCTCACAAGACTCTTCAGCAAGGCGCGACAAGGAGGTTTAGCGGTTTGTTGTTCCCATTTCTTTTAACGCGAGACTCCGGCGGGACCTGCAGATGGACAGCGCCGAGGAGATAGAAGAACGGATGCGCCTTGTTCAGCCCCCGACAAGCGCTGGCCGGCTAAAATTGCCAGGCCTTGCGGCGACGCCTCATTAGCACTTCCTGAGAGTCGAAGGGCGAGACGACGAAGTTGTTCTTTACTTCAGCGTCAGGACTATAGCGGCTTCGAGTAGCTAGGCACTGATGTTTGACAGGCTCCCGAACCGCCGGAAAGCGAGTTCCTAAGCGGAGAAAATAAAAAAGGGGAAGATTTTATAAATAATATAAGGTAAACTATTTATGGTATGAATTGGAAACAACTTTTTTGAGAGGAGAAATAGATTGGAAGCAATTGTAGAGCTGAAAAATGTTACAAAAGTAATTAAAAACAGAAAAATTATTGATGATATTAGTTTTCGTGTTAATAAAGGAGAGGTTTTTGGATTTCTTGGACCCAATGGAGCAGGTAAAACAACCACAATCCGCATGATTGTTGGATTGATTAGAATCACATCAGGAGATATTCTAATTGGCGGGACAAGCATAAAAACCGATTTTGAAAAGGCAGTAAGTCATATTGGAGCAATTGTTGAAAATCCTGAAATGTACAAGTTTATGAGTGGATATGATAATTTGGTCCATTACGCTAGGATGTCTAAAGGAATCACAATAGAAAAAATTAATGAAACGGTGGATCTGGTAGGATTAACTGAAAGAATTCATGACAAGGTTAAAACTTATTCACTAGGAATGCGTCAAAGACTTGGTCTTGCCCAATGTCTTTTGCATGATCCCAAGGTGCTGATTCTTGATGAGCCAACAAATGGATTGGACCCTGCAGGCATTAGGGAGATTCGGGATTACTTGAGGCAGCTGGCCAGAGAAAAAAATATGGCCGTGATAGTTTCTAGTCACTTACTTTCTGAGATGGAAATGATGTGCGATAGAATTGGGATTATTCAAAATGGAAAATTGATTGACGTCCAGTCAGTTCATGACTTTGTACAAGGAACTGAAACGGTGTTTGAGTTTGAGATTCAGCCTGCTGATGAGGCTATATTACTTATTAACGCCAGTTATCCGGAAGCTGCTTCCAAACGGTCGCGTAATGGAATTTCAGCCAGCCTTGAAAAGGAAGATATTCCAACAGTTGTTCAAATGATGGTAGAGGCAGGAATCCAGGTCTATGGAATAAAAGAAGTTCCTAAAACTCTGGAAGATCGATTCCTTGAACTTACCTCGGAAAAGGGGGAAGCAGTTCATGTTTAATTTAGTGAGAAATGAACTTATGAAAATATTTCACCGTCCAGGTACATATGTAATGATAGGCATTCTAATTCTTATTACATCCATTGCTGCTGGTTTTATCAAGTATCAGGAAATCGACCATATCGGTAATCCAAGGTGGGAGCAGGCCTTAAAGGAAGAAACGGCGGCATCAAAACAGCAGATGGCGGTAAGTAACTCGAAACCGGAAAAGGACTATTTGCAACGGCAGATAGCCATCAATGAATATCGTTTAAAACATCATCTTGCCCCCGAAGAAAAATATTCTATCTGGGGATTTGTAACTGATTCGTCCCAAATAATATCACTGGCCGGTTTATTTGTCATTATTATTTCCGGTGGGATTGTTGCTAGTGAATTTAATTGGGGAACTATTAAACTATTACTAATTAGGCCAATCAAAAGGAGCAAAATCCTTCTGGCAAAATATTTATCCATATTGCTTTTTGGACTTTTTTTACTTGCCATTCTCTTTATTTATTCTTCTGCACTGGGCGCAGTCCTGTTTGGTGTTCCGGATAAAACGGCTCCATACCTAAATTACTACGATGGAAAAGTAACAGAACAAAACATAGTAATCCACTTAATCAAATACTACGGAATGAATTCTATTGGCATGCTAATGCTCTCTACAATGGCATTTATGATTTCAGCAGTTTTCCGAAACAGTTCTCTTGCTATTGGTTTATCTGTATTCTTAATGTTTACAGGAGGCCAGATTACCAATCTTATTGCAATGAAATTTTCATGGGCAAAATACATTCTGTTTGCTAATACAGATCTAATGCAATACTTTGAAGGATCTCCTCTTATTAATGGAATGAGCCTTTCCTTCTCTTTTAGTGTACTTACAATCTATTTTCTTGTATTCCATTTCCTTGCTTTTTATATTTTTAACAAAAGAGATGTTGCCGCATAAAAAAGAAAACCCTCGGAAAAATTCCGGGGGTTATTTGCTTCTCTTTAACTTTTCATGAACAGAGGCGAGCGCCAGTTCAAATTTCCCGGTCTTTTTTGGAGCATAATACTGTTTATGCTTTAATTTATCCGGTAGGTACTGCTGCTTTACCCAGCCAGATTCATAGTTATGAGGATAGAGATAATCAATTCCTCTTCCAAGCTCTTTTGCCCCTTTGTAATGGGCATCCTTTAAATGATCAGGAACTTCACCTATATTACCATTACGAATATCCGATAGAGCAGCATCTATTGCGGAGATGGCTGAATTGGACTTAGGTGATAAACAAAGCTCAATTACTGCATTTGCAAAGGGAATACGGGCTTCCGGAAATCCTACTCTTTCTGCTGTTTCGATTGCAGCCAAAGTTCTTGCACCTGCTTGGGGATTGGCAAGGCCAATGTCTTCGTAGGCAATTACCAGGAGCCTGCGGCTGATGCTGGGGAGGTCACCTGCTTCAATCAGTCTCCCCATATAGTGCAGGGCAGCATCTACATCGCTTCCTCGGATAGATTTCTGAAATCCTGAAAGAACATCATAGTGGGCATCCCCATCTTTGTCATGCGAAAAACTTTTCTTTTGAAGGCATTCCTCGGAAGTACTTAAATCAATATGAATTATTCCGCTTTCATCCTCATCAGTCGAGAGAACAGCAAGTTCAAGGGCATTTAAAGAACTTCTGACATCCCCGTTTCCTGCCGCAGCAAAATGGCTCAATGCATCTTCGTCGATTTGGATAGTCTTTTTTCCAAAACCCCTGTCTTCATCTGCAATTGCTCTTAAAAGAGCAATCTTAACTTCTTCAGGTGTTGGGGGTTTTAACTCAAATATCTGGCATCTGCTCCGTATAGCTGGATTAATGGCATGGTAAGGGTTGCTTGTCGTAGCACCTATCAAAACAATCATTCCATTTTCCAAAAAGGGCAGCAAAAAATCCTGTTTTCCTTTATCCAAACGGTGTACCTCATCAAGAAGTAAAACAACTTTACCTGACATTTTCGCTTCAGCAGCAACAACTTCCATATCTTTTTTATTACTAGTTACAGCATTTAGCGTACGGAAAGCATATTTTGTACTGCCTGCAATTGCACTGGCAATTGATGTTTTTCCAATTCCGGGAGGACCGTATAATATCATGGACGTTAGCTGCTTGACTTTTACCATTCTGGCTATAATTTTATCGCTGCCTACCAGGTGCTGCTGTCCAACTATCTCTTCAATTGTCCTGGGACGCATACGAAAAGCAAGTGGTTTTTGCTGCATCATTTATCTCTCCATTTGGTCATTAATTACTTTTAACCATACCATTTATTTATCAAAAATCCTATGAAATAAGCCCTGATCTTACTTTCCAACAGAGCAGAAGTTTACCTGCCCATGTATTTCCTGGGGTTAATTGTGCTATAATTTCTAAAGCCTATAAAAATACTATGTATTTTTGGTAAAATGGAAATGGTTTATTTTATCTTAGATCAGAGAGCTGGTTGAAATATTGGAAAAAAGAAGAGGGCAGGCTGGATATAGATTTTTGGTATTTATCATTGGATTGCTGATTATGTCTCTTGGGATTGTATTTTTTATTAAAAGCAATCTTGGAGCTACTCCTTGGGACGTCCTGCATGTAGGGCTTTTTTATCATCTGGGACTGACTATTGGCAGCTGGTCCATAATTATGGGAATCCTAGTTCTGACGGCTGCTGCTCTGATATCCAGAGAAATTCCGCATATTGGTGCTTTTTTGAATATGATTCTAATCGGTGTATTTATTGACTTTTATATAGCTCTTCCATTTATGAAAACGCCTGACTCTTTTTTTGGTCAGCTGGCCATGTTTACTGCTGGGATTTTCCTCAGTGCTTACGGAATGGGAATATACATTTCAGCAAGTCTGGGCACTGGTCCACGGGACAGTTTAATGATGGCACTCAATGCTAAAACAGGCTGGAAAATAAAGAATGTTAAGGCTGGAATTGAAATAATCGTTTTAATCATTGGCTGGAGGCTTGGAGGTCCTGTTAACTGGGGAACCATTTTATATTGTCTTGTAATTGGACCGCTGACAGGACTTGCCCTGCCGCAATGTTACAGCTTAATTAATTTTGTTTTGGCAAAACTGCCTAATAAGAAAAATCTTTTAGTAACAGATGAAAATTCAAAAGGGGATGTGAGTATATGAAAATCTCAACTAAAGGACGGTACGGTTTAACCATCATGATTGAACTTGCGAAAAAGTATGGAGAAGGCCCCATTTCTCTAAAGGCCATTGCCCAGGCAAATGACTTATCAGAGCATTATTTAGAGCAGCTGATTGCTCCGCTTCGTAATGCAGGGCTTGTAAAAAGCATAAGGGGAGCATATGGAGGATATATCCTCGCTGATCTTCCTTCGAAAATTACATCCGGTGACGTAATCCGGGTTCTTGAAGGCCCAATTACTCCTGTCGAGGGAATAGAAGATGAAGAGCCTGCTAAAAGGGAACTTTGGATACGCATTCGTGATGCAATTAAGGATGTTCTTGATAATACAACTCTTGAAGACTTGGCAAACCATAGCAGCGATAACGAATCAGATGCGTATATGTTTTATATTTAAGCGGTATAAGCAGAAAATTATCTTCTAATTGAAAGCTATTAAGTTAATAGGGAAAAATAAATGAAGAACTGAAATGAAGGTGAATTACATGGAACGCATTTATATGGATCATGCTGCCACATCGCCAATACATTCAAAAGTAATAGAAGAAATGGTTGAGGTAATGAACGCTCAGTTCGGTAATCCCTCAAGTATTCACTCATTTGGTCGGGAAGCCCGTAATATTCTGGATACATCAAGGTTTACTATGGCGAAAAGTATCGGGGCCAAGGAAAACGAGATTATATTTACAAGCGGCGGTACAGAAGCGGACAATCTTGCTCTTTTTGGAGTGGCAGAAGCTTATCAGGGACAGGGTAAACATATTATTACCACTCAAATTGAGCACCATGCTGTTCTGCTCGCTTGCCAAAAGCTTGAAAAAATGGGATATGAGGTAACGTACCTCCCGGTGGATGATACAGGGAGAATTTCAATCGATGCTTTAAAAGGGGCCCTAAGGGATGATACCATTCTTGTTTCCATTATGTATGGAAACAATGAAGTCGGAACCCTTCAGCCAATAAAGGAAGCAGGGGAACTTTTAAAAGATCATCCGGCTAAATTCCATACGGATGCAGTACAAGCATACGGGCTGGAAAAAATAGATGTAAATGAGATCCAAGTTGACCTTTTATCTGTATCAGCTCATAAAATAAATGGCCCAAAAGGGATAGGGTTTCTTTATGCAAGAGAAAATGTGAAATTAGCACAGAGATCCATTGGCGGTGACCAGGAAAGAAAAAGAAGGGCTGGTACTGAAAATACGGCGTCTATTGCGGGTTTCAGGGAAGCTGTTTTAATTGTTCAGCAAGAGCAAAATGCTAAAAGGGAATTATATCAGAACTTCAAAAGCATTTTTATGAAGACACTTGAGGACCAGCAGGTTGATTTTGAGATAAACGGAATACTTGAATATTCCCTGCCCCATGTAATAAACTTAAGCTTTCCCGGAACAAATGTTGAAGCCATGCTTGTCAATCTTGATTTGGCAGGAGTGGCGGTTTCAAGCGGATCTGCTTGTACTGCAGGATCCATTGAACCTTCACATGTCCTTGTCGCAATGTTTGGCAAAGGCTCGGAACGGCTTGTGAATTCAATACGATTTAGCTTTGGACTAGGGAATACAAAGGAACAGATACTTAAAGCGGCTGAGGAAACAGCAAGAACGGTTCAGCGCTTAAGAAAATAAATAGATTCGGACTTTACCGAAAAGCGGGGTGAAAAAATGGAAAAGAAAGAACCTAAAGATACAAGGGTAGTCATCGGAATGTCAGGAGGTGTCGATTCTTCAGTAGCAGCGCTGCTTCTTAAGGAACAGGGCTATGATGTTATCGGCATTTTTATGAAAAATTGGGACGACACCGATGAAAACGGTGTTTGTACGGCTACCGAGGATTACAATGATGTGATTCGTGTTTGTAATCAAATAGGAATCCCATACTATGCCGTCAATTTTGAAAAACAATATTGGGACAAGGTATTCACCTATTTTCTTGAAGAATATAAAGCAGGGAGAACACCAAATCCTGACGTAATGTGCAATAAAGAAATTAAGTTCAAAGCTTTCCTTGAGCATGCAATGAATCTTGGAGCAGATTATCTTGCGACAGGGCATTATGCCCAAGTGGAATTCCGGGATGGAGAATATAAAATGCTTCGTGGCCTTGATGAAAATAAGGATCAAACCTATTTTCTCAATCAGCTGTCCCAGGATCAGATTAGCAAGGTAATGTTTCCAATTGGAAACCTCGAAAAGCCGCGAGTAAGGGAACTTGCAAAGGAAGCAGGATTGGCAACTGCAACTAAGAAGGACAGCACAGGTATTTGTTTTATCGGTGAAAGGAATTTTAAAGAGTTTCTTGGCCAATACCTTCCGGCCCAGCCAGGTAATATGGAAACACTGGATGGGAAGGTAATGGGAAGGCATGATGGCCTGATGTACTATACCATTGGGCAGCGCCATGGATTGGGTATCGGCGGTTCCGGAGATCCCTGGTTTGCCATTGGCAAGGATCTTGACCGGAATGTTCTTTATGTCGGCCAAGGCTTCCATAATGAAAACTTATATTCAGACTCAATCAATGCGGTAAAATTAAGCTGGGTATCAGACCGTGACAAGCCAGAAACATTTGACTGCACAGCTAAATTCCGTTATCGCCAGGAAGACCATAAGGTAACAGTTAAAATTCTTGATGGCGATAGAGCTGAGGTAATCTTTGCAGAGCCAATTAGGGCTGTTACTCCGGGTCAAGCAGTCGTTTTTTATAAAGGCGGCGAATGCCTGGGCGGCGGCACCATTGATGATGTATTCAAAAATAGCAAACGCCTGACTTATGTCGGCTAAATAGTTTTACCCCGCCCTCCAGAAAAAGGCGGGGTATTTTTTTTCTCCGAAACTGGGTAAAAGGAGTCCAGCCCTCTAATCTGCCCCAAATCGCTCTTAAGAGATATAATGGGTCACCAAAAACCCATATTAATTTACCTCATGAATTTCAGGTTCCCTAAAGGGTATCTAATCAGCGTAAAGTTAACTAATTGCAAAAGCTTTATCACGCCTCCTATACAGGAGGTGTCTTTGCCATATGGTCGTTAACGCATTTCAGCAAGAATATGCTATACTTTTTTCTAGAAAAGGAAGTGTTACTGTGGATAAAAACCAATTAGGTATTCAATATATGCAAGATGGAAAGTGGGAAGAAGCAGCAAAGGCCTTCAATGAAGCTATTGAAGAAGATCCAAATAATCCAGTGGGATATATTAATTTTGGTAATGTCCTGACTGCGGTTGGTGAAGAAGATAAAGCATTAAAATTTTATCTAAAAGCGATAGAGCTTGACGAGAATGCAGCAGCAGCCTATTATAGCACCGGGAATCTTTATTTTAACCAGGAACGTTACCAGGAAGCATCAAAGATGTTTCAAACAGCCATGGAAAAAGGGCTTCAGACGGCAGATAACTTTTTTATGCTTGGAATGTCCCTGATTCAGCTTGAGCAGTATCGACTGGCTCTTCCCTTTATGCAGAGAAGTGTCGAATTGGAACCGTCTGATGCTGAGGCACATTTTCACTATGGAATGTGTCTTGCCCGACTTGAGCTTCTTGATGATGCTAAAGATCAATTTGAGCAATGCATAAAACTAGATCCAGGTCACTCGGATGCATTTTATAATTTAGGTGTTGCTTATGGGCTTAAGGATGAAACAGAAAAGGCTATGGAAATGTTTAATAATGCACTGGAAATTCAGCCAGACCATGTCCTTGCAGCTTATGCAAAAAAAGTATTTGAGCAAGGCGCAGAATAATATCAATTTTACATAAAAGAAGGGAGGGGAGCATATGGACAAGCAGGATTCCCTGGACTTATTTGGCGAGCAGAGACGTTATGTGAAGGGCAGGCACTTGGTAACCATTTTTCATAATGAACAAAATCTCTATACTGTTATGAGAATTCGCGTAGATGAAACAAATGATACCTATGAGGATAAAGAGGCAGTTATTACTGGCTATTTTCCAAAGATACATGAGCAGGAAACCTACGTTTTCTACGGTGAATTTAAAGAGCATCCGCGATTTGGCCTCCAGTTTCATGCCAGCCACTACCAGAAAGAAATGCCGCAGACAAAGCAAGGAGTTATCGCTTATCTATCAGGCGAGCTTTTTAAAGGTATAGGAAAAAAAACAGCCGAAAACATTGTTGAGACACTAGGAGAGGAAGCAATCTCAAAGATAATAAAACAGCCGTCCCTGCTTGATTCGGTACCTAAGCTGCCCCCTGACAAAGCAAAATTATTATACGATACGTTAATGGAACATCAAGGCCTTGAACAGGTAATGGTCGCCTTAAATTCCTTTGGATTTGGCCCGCAGCTTGCCATGAGGATTTATCAGGTTTATAAAGAGGAAACGATTGACGTTATCCGAAAAAACCCTTACCAGCTTGTTGAAACGATTGAGGGCATAGGATTTGGGAGGGCCGACGAGCTTGGGTATCAGCTTGGCATAACAGGCAGCCATCCGGACCGCATAAAGGCTGCCTGTTTATATACCCTTGAGGCTGAAAGTCTGCAGTCTGGCCATGTTTACGTTCATGCAAAAGAGATTTTGGAAAAAGTAAAATCTCTCCTTGAGGAAAATAAACGTGATGAAATTGAATTCATTGAGATTTCAAATCAACTTATTAGCCTAGAAGAAGAAGGAAAAATAATAGTGGAGGATAAACGAATTTATCTTCCTTCTCTTTATTTTTCGGAAAAAGGACTTGTAACGAACATTAAGAGAATTCTCCAGCAAACAGAATATGCTGAGCAATTCCCGGAATCTGAATTTCTTCTTGCCCTTGGAGAGCTGGAGGACAGGCTTGGAGTTCAATATGCACAAAGCCAAAGAGAAGCGATTCAGAAGGCCCTTATGTCACCTATGCTCATCTTGACTGGAGGACCTGGAACAGGAAAAACAACAGTTATTAAGGGAATAGTTGAGCTATATGGTGAGCTTCATGGCTGTTCGCTTGATCCAAAGGATTATCAGAAAAAAGATGAATCCTTCCCATTTCTGCTTGCTGCTCCAACTGGAAGAGCTGCTAAAAGGATGAGTGAATCGACAGGTATTCCAGCGGTAACCATTCACAGACTGCTTGGGTTTAATGGGACAGAAGGATTTGATCATGGAGAGGCAAGCCCTCTAGATGGGAAAATACTTATCGTTGATGAAACCTCTATGGTGGATATATGGCTGGCCAATCAGCTTTTTAAAGCCCTTCCAGAGAATATTCAGGTTATCATGGTTGGGGATGAAGACCAGCTGCCATCTGTTGGTCCCGGACAGGTTTTGAAAGACCTTTTGCAGTCCGAACGGGTGCCCACGGTGCGTCTGACTGATATTTACCGGCAAGCCGAAGGTTCTTCTATTATTCAGATGGCCCATGCTATAAAAAAGGGTCAGCTGCCAAATGACTTTTCTACACAAAGCAAGGATAGATCTTTCATTAAATGCTCTGCTGGACAAATTGCACAGGTAGTCGAAAAGGTTGCCCTTAATGCCAAAAATAAAGGGTATACCGCTAAGGATATCCAGGTGCTTGCACCAATGTATAAAGGGCCAGCAGGAATTGACCGGCTTAATCTTCTCCTGCAGGAAATTTTTAATCCTAACCCTGATGGAACACGTAAGGAATTAGCCTTCGGAGAGGTAAAGTATAGGATAGGAGACAAGGTTCTTCAGCTTGTGAACCAGCCGGATAGTAATGTTTTCAACGGAGACATTGGGGAAATCGTATCCATATTTTACGCAAAAGAAAATACTGAAAAACAGGATATGGTTATCATTTCTTTTGAAGGAATTGAGGTAACGTATACACGCAGTGATCTAAATCAGATCACTCACGCCTATTGCTGTTCCGTTCATAAATCACAGGGAAGTGAATTCCCTATTGTCATCTTACCTGTTACCAGAAGTTATTACCGAATGCTAAGACGAAATTTAATCTATACAGCTATTACAAGAAGCAAGCAATTCCTCATACTTTGCGGAGAAGAAGAAGCCCTTAAGATTGGTGTTGAACGGGCAGATGAACAAAACAGACAAACAACACTGTGTGCCAAGCTTCAGGATGCAATAGAGAACGAGGGAGTCTCTCCTCAAAAGAAGGAAGATGAAGAACCTGATTCAGACATTCCATATGCAGAAGTGCTAATGAATGCCGATCCAATGATTGGGATGGAAAATGTCACACCTTATGATTTTATGTAATCAATTAAGCCGTCAACTGACGGCTTTTTCTTAGGTAATCAGAATTTATATCCGTAAATTCTGAACGCATAAGCAAAACTAAGGCATCCGCCAAAAAGGACTTGGCGAATGCCAAGTTTTTCTAATATCTCAAAAGGGTTTTTAAGGGGTGTATAGAAATAATTATTAATATACACAGGGAGGTAATTATGAATACTCAATTAAATGGGGACTGGAAACAAGATAGGATTGGTGCAGCCCACCGCGGTGAAAACCCAATGGTATTGGCAAAAACAAGGAGCGGCTTTGCCGTTTTAGGCGATACTCAATTTATGCCCGGGTATTGTGTCCTGCTGCCATATAAGAATGTAAATGCCTTAAATGAGCTGGATTTTAAAGAAAGAAGTGAATACCTGCTTGATATGAGTCTTATTGGAGATGCCATTCAGGAGGTATGCTGCCCAAGAAGGATCAATTATTCCATTTATGGGAATTCTGATGCATTTTTGCATGCCCACATATTCCCGCGTTACGAATGGGAACCGGAGGAGAGAAGAAATATGCCGGTATGGCAGTATCCAAAAGAAATGTGGTCCGAAGAGAAATATCAATATGTTTTTGAAAAACACGGAGAAATGAAGGCAAAAATAGCTGAAAAGCTGCATGAATACATAAACAAAGCTTATTAGCCGGATGGAAAACGTTTCACATTATGTTTTCGGCAAAAATAGCGGAAACTAGGAGTGTTCGGAAAGGCGGGGAATTCTTTGCGGACATTCACATTCATAAAGGATATGCCTGTTTTTGAAAAAGAAAGCGGGACAATCGTTGGGCATGTTTGTGATATTAGCATTTCTGCAAGTGGTAAAGTAACTGGGCTTTTAGTCAAGAAAAACAAACTGTTTCATCCTCTTTTCTTTCTTGATATAAATGATTTACATTGTTCAGAGGATGGAATTTTGATTGAAAATATTAACAGTCTGAAGAAACCATTAGAACCGTCTGTAAATACCTTTTTGCACCAAAATTCACTCACAGGAAAATGGATTAAGAACCAAAAAGGTGAGACGGTAGGATTATTGAAGGACGTATATTTTTTGGAAGAAATGGGCACAATCGTAGGGTATGAATATACGGATGGATTCTTTTCCGACCTGTCGGAAGGAACCCGAATACTGCAATCCGTTATCCCGCCGGCGATTGGAAAGGACGCTATTATCGTCGACGCAAATCCGATGTGAGGTGTCTTTTCATGTTAAAGTGTCCCAACTGCCAGAGTAAGGATATAGGGAAGATTGGCATTAACCAGTATTATTGCTGGAACTGTTTTATTGAGCTTTCTTTATCTAAAGGGGTAATAAATACCCATCAAGTAGAGGAAGACGGAACTTTGAGCTCCCTTGATGATTTGTTTGAAGAAGACGAACGCCGTTACACTATGTAAGGTATAGTTCTTTTGTAAGAGGACAATTCATGAAGAGGTGAAAAAGAATGAATAAAGTAATAACCTCATTAATTGCCTTTGGAGCAGGTATGGCCGCTTATAACTATGCTCAAAAAAATGACATGATGTCTGGCCGTAAAGTGAAAAAAATGCAAAGGAAATTAAGCAGGGCTCTATTTTAAATCCTAAAGCTGCCTCTAAATCGGGGCAGCTTATTCATTGCTGTTTGGACTTTGAATATTTCTGCCAGTTAACTCCCAAAATAAGGCTAAAGGGAGGCATTTACTTTTGGATATTCGAATGAAGTGGTATTACCGAATTGGTTTTTTGCTATTGCTTTTGGCTGCGGTATATCTTATTTTAAAAATCCGTTTTGTTTGGATTCCAATCCTGAAAATTGTATCGCTTGTGCTTTTGCCCTTTATTATCTCAGCTTTTATAACCTATTTACTGCATCCTGTAGTGGAGAAGCTTCATAAAAAAGGGCTTCACAGAGGGATGGCCATTTTTTTAATTTATTTCGCTTTTTTTGGCAGTGCGGGTTTTATTTTATATAAAGGAATCCCAGTCTTTATTAATCAATTAAGAGAGCTATCGGAAAGTGCACCAGTGCTTGCAGGGCAATACCGGCAATGGATCCATTCCATCCAATCGCACACTGCTGCATGGCCGGATGGGCTGCAGGGGAAAATGAATGATGGTATTGATGCTTTCGAAAAAAAACTTGATAGTTTATTGGCTATCGCAATCGGCATTTTAGTCAGCTTTTTTAACTCGGTTTTAGTAATTGCACTTATTCCTTTCATTGCTTTTTATATGCTGAAGGATTTTGATGCGATTAAAAAAACAATTTGGTACCTCACACCTAAAAAATGGAGGGAGCAAGGTAACCTTTTTTTAAAGGATGTTGATGAATCACTTGGTAATTATATAAGAGGCCAATTCCTCGTTTGCACCATAATAGGAGGGATATCGGCTTTTCTTTTTTGGATTTTTCATTTGAAGTATCCTCTTTTGCTGGGTTCAATTATTGGAGTGACAAATGTAATTCCATACTTTGGCCCAATTATTGGTGCAGTTCCGGCTGTTATTATTGCAGCAACGATTTCAACAAAACTTGTGATTACTACGCTGGTGATTGTTTTCGGCCTTCAATTTCTTGAAGGTAATGTGCTTTCACCATTTATTGTAGGGAGAAGCCTGCATATGCATCCCCTTTTAATCATGTTTGCTCTTACCGCTGGAGGAGAAATTGGCGGTATTCTGGGACTTCTCTTAGCTGTTCCTGCACTTGTAGTACTCAAGGTGGGAATTATTCATGCAAGGAATCACTTTATGCACAGGAAAGATAAACAGCCAACAAGTTAATGCCAAGGTAGATACTACTCTGTCCGAATGGGCTAATGGTTCAGACAGAACCAAGGAATTTAGGATCTGCTCCGTCCGAATGGGCCAGTGATTCAGACAGGACCAAGGAATTTAGGACCCGCTCTGTCCGTATGGGATAGTGATTCAGACAGGGCCAAGGAATTTAAGACTCCAGGCTTTGCTGCAAGCATCAGCTCTTTTGCTGAATTTTGTCAGGATCATACCCGCAATATTGACAAATGGAGAGGGTCTGGCTAAAATCTCTATATAAGATAAATTGAAAATGTAGATGGATCGAGTATGTTATAGTCCGCCTGAACGTATATTTCGTGCAAGAGAGGAGTTTCCTAGGCTGAAAGAAACTCCAGGCGAAGGATGACAGAAAGCTATTCCGGAGTGCAGCTAATCACTGCCGTTCGGCCGCGTTAAGGTTTAGTTGAGAGGTGGATGTATTTTTATTGCATCCATAATCAGGGTGGTACCGCGAGCATGCTCTCGTCCCTGTCAGGGATGAGGGCTTTTTTGTGTTTATTTTTAAGCGTCGTTCACCCTTCAAAGACAAATCTAATTTTAAAAAATTAGGCTGTGTTAAACTTCATTGTTGAATTTAAACTATGCTGAGTGGAGCGAAAGGCGGGGGACTCCCGCGGAAAGTGAGTGCCGAGAGCGGTAATCAACAGGTAGTTTACAGAGCCCCAAAAATAAAAGGAGGAACAAACAATGAAAGAATTAACTGGTTCACAAATACGCAGGATGTTTTTAGACTTTTTTCAAGAAAAAGGGCATGCTGTTGAGCCAAGTGCGTCACTAGTTCCACATGATGATCCAACTTTATTGTGGATTAACAGTGGTGTTGCAACATTAAAGAAATATTTTGACGGCCGTGTTATCCCTGAAAACCCTCGGATTACTAATGCTCAAAAATCAATCCGTACAAATGATATCGAGAACGTAGGAAAAACCGCACGACATCATACATTTTTTGAAATGCTAGGGAACTTCTCGATTGGTGATTATTTCAAGGAGGAGGCAATCATTTGGGCATGGGAGTTTTTAACTGACCCTAAATGGATTGGTTTTGAAAAAGAACGATTGTCAGTTACCATTCACCCTGAGGATCAGGAAGCTTTTGATATTTGGAGTAAAAAAATTGGCATACCAGAAGAAAGAATTATCCGTCTTGAGGGGAATTTCTGGGATATTGGTGAGGGCCCAAGCGGACCAAATTCAGAGATATTCTATGACCGAGGAACAGAATATGGAAATGATGAAAATGATCCAGAATTATATCCAGGCGGGGAAAATGATCGATATTTAGAGGTTTGGAACCTTGTATTTTCTCAATTCAACCATAATCCGGATGGTACTTACACATTACTCCCGAAAAGAAATATAGATACGGGAATGGGTCTCGAAAGAATGGCTTCTGTCGTTCAAAACGTTCCTACAAACTTTGAGACTGACCTGTTTATGCCGATTATCCGGGCTACTGAAGAAATTTCAGGCATTAAGTATGGGGAAAGTAAAGAATTGGATGAGGCTTTTAAAGTTATTGCAGACCATATCAGAACAGTGGCTTTTGCTGTTGGAGATGGGGCACTTCCTTCAAATGAAGGCCGCGGCTATGTCCTTCGCCGTTTACTCCGCCGTGCTGTAAGATATGCCAAAAAAATCAATATTAACCGTCCTTTTATGTTCGAACTTGTACCGGTTGTCGGGGAAATCATGAACGACTTCTATTCGGAGGTTAAAGATAAAACTGAATTTATCCAGAAGGTAATTAAAAACGAGGAAGAGCGATTCCATGAAACTCTTCATGAAGGGCTTGCTATACTAGAAACTGTTATCAAAAAGGAAAAAGATAAAGGGTCAGAAACAATCGCCGGAGAAGATGTATTCCGATTATATGATACCTATGGCTTCCCGGTTGAACTAACGGAAGAATATGCTGAAGAAGAAGGCATGAAGATAGACCACAAAGGATTTGAAACAGAGATGGAGCTTCAGCGTGATCGTGCACGTGCAGCCCGTCAAGATGTAGATTCCATGCAGGTTCAGAGCGGTGTACTTGGCGATTTAAAAGTAGAAAGTAAATTTGTAGGCTACGGCCAGCTTCAAACTAATTCTGCTATTGCTGCACTTGTGAAGGATGGCCAGCTTATTGAGGAAGCTGTATCAGGTGAAGAGATTCAGTTTATATTGGACGTGACTCCTTTCTATGCAGAAAGCGGAGGCCAGATTGCAGACCATGGAACACTCGTGGCTGATGGAATAAAGGTTTTTGTTAAGGATGTTCAGAAAGCACCAAACGGACAAAACCTCCATCGCGGAATCGTTGAGGAAGGAACTTTAAAAACCGGTCAAAGTGTATCAGCAGCTGTTGACCAGGAAAACCGTAACAAAATTATTAAAAACCATACTGCAACACACTTGCTTCACCAGGCCTTAAAGGACGTATTAGGAACACATGTTAATCAGGCAGGTTCTCTTGTAGAACCAGACAGATTGCGTTTTGACTTTTCTCATTTCGGCCAGGTAAAACCGGAAGAGCTTGAAATAGTTGAGAAGATTGTAAATGAGCAAATCTGGAGAAATATAGAGGTCAACATTAACACAATGCCGATTGCTGAAGCCAAGCAAATGGGTGCCATGGCTCTGTTTGGAGAAAAATATGGTGATGTTGTCCGTGTTGTTAAAGTGGGCGATTACAGCCTAGAACTGTGCGGTGGCTGCCATGTTCCAAATACATCCGTGATCGGGCTGTTTAAAATTGTTTCTGAAACTGGTATTGGGGCTGGAACACGCCGAATTGAAGCCGTTACTGGTGAGGGTGCATATACTCTCTTAAATGATCAAGTAGGTTTGCTGAAAGAAGCAGCTGAAAAAATGAAAACCAATATTAAAGAGGTTCCAAACCGTCTTGACAGCTTATTAGCAGAAATGAAACAAATGCAGAGGGAAAATGAATCTTTATCGGCTAAACTAGGTAATATTGAAGCTCGAAGCCTTGTATCCAATGCACAGGAAATAAACGGAGTAACTGTTCTTTCTGCAAAAGTAAATGCAGGAGATATGAACAATCTGCGTAATATGGCGGATGATATAAAACAAAAATTAGGTTCAGCTGTCATTGTTTTAGGAAGTGTAGATGAAGACAAAGTTAATATTATTGCCGGTGTAACCAAGGATCTAATCGAAAAAGGTTTCCACGCAGGAAAGCTTGTTAAAGAGGTTGCTTCCAGATGCGGCGGCGGCGGCGGCGGACGTCCTGATATGGCCCAGGCTGGCGGAAAAGATCCTGAAAAACTTGAGGGTGCTCTCCAATTTGTCTATGAGTGGGTAAAATCGGTTTGATATTAAAATAAAGTAGTGTAGAATAAGAGTAATTGAAACGGTTTCAAAAGATTGCGAGGTGCATGCAATGAGCTCATTTGACAAGACGATGAGATTCAATTTTCCGGAAGAGCCTTTTGAACATGATATAAACGAAGTATTATTTCAGGTGTATGAGGCTCTCCAGGAAAAGGGATACAATCCCATCAATCAAATTGTGGGGTATCTTTTATCCGGAGACCCTGCATACATCCCGCGCCACCGGGATGCCAGAAATATCATCCGCAAGCTAGAACGTGATGAGATTATTGAGGAACTGGTAAAATCATATCTAAAACAGCGGCGAGAGGGTTAGAATGCGGATTATAGGTTTGGATGTTGGCTCCAAAACAATTGGAGTTGCCTTGAGCGATGAGCTTGGATGGACCGCACAAGGCCTTAAAACTCTTAAAATTGATGAAGAAAAAAATGAGTTTGGTTTTGAGGAATTAGGTAAAATAATAAAAGAGTATCAGGTTAGCAAAGCTGTAATTGGTTTGCCAAAAAATATGAATGGTACAATCGGGCCGCGCGGAGAAGCAAGTCAAAGGTTTGCTTCTGAAGTGGAAGAACGTTTTTCTATTCCTGCCGTGCTTTGGGACGAGCGCCTCACAACTATGCAGGCTGAACGGGTTCTTCTTGAAGCAGATGTAAGCAGAAAGAAAAGAAAAAAGGTCATTGATAAAATGGCAGCCATGATGATTTTACAAAGCTATATGGATAGCAAAAATTAATGAGGTGACAGTATGAATCACGGAGAAAACAATATTACTGTAGTAGATGAAAACGGTAATGAACAATTATGCGAGGTACTTTTTACATTTGATTCAGAAGAATTTGGCAAGTCATATGTTCTCTATTATCCACTTGGTGCTGATGAGGATGACGACGAAGAAATTGAAATCCATGCTTCTGCCTTCACTCCAACTGAAGATGGACAAGACGGCGAGCTAATGCCGATTGAAACTGATGAAGAGTGGGACATGATTGAAGAAATGCTAAACACCTTCCTTGAAGAGCAGGAAGACGGAGAATAATATAGTTTACCCTCCCGGCCTTTTCACAGGCCGGGCTTTTTTTTAGCGTTAAGGAAAGTCTTTTTCCGCTTACGCAGAGTTAAAAGCCGCGAAACAGCAAAATAATGTTTTGTCTGTTAGTATGTTGATACCCCATTGCATAAATTGACATTTTTCGCGCTGTATGCTCAAATTAGAGCGTATAAACTAATTAGAAAGTAATTTATTTAGGGGAAGTTGCTGCTGTAAGACAAGGTTGTCTCAGCTCTGCCTATCAGGGAGGTTTCAAATGGCATCTGGTTATAAAAATGATAGTAGAAAAAATAGCTTCAAAAATTTTAGAGAAGCTGGAAAAGTGAAACGGCCTGTTCTTTACATAGGGACTGCTGTCCTTCTCTTATTGTTGATTGCTGGGGGTGTCTTTCTCTATGTTAAATCTGCACTTAACCCTCTCGATCCTGGAAGCAAGGTTAAAACCAAAGTGGAAATCCCAATGGGTTCATCGGCTGCAGTAATAGGGCACTCTTTGGAGAAGGAAGGAATAATAAAGGATGCAAATGTTTTTAGGTATTATGTAAGACTTAAACATGAATCAGGATTTATGGCAGGAAACTATGAATTCAGTCCTTCCATGGGGGTTCCTGAAATTGTGAATCGGTTAAAAAACGGAAAAATTTATCAAACTGTAGCTTTTAGGATTACAATTCCAGAAGGAAAACAGCTTAAGGAAATTGCCTTAATCATAGCCAATGCCTCTAAAACTCCGGAAAAGGACGTTTTTAATAAACTTAACGACCGGACTTTCATTACGGGGCTAATGAAAAAGTATCCTGATGTACTTACTCAGGATATACTAAATAAAAATGTACTTTACCCGCTGGAAGGATATCTTTACCCGGCCACTTATCCTTTCTATAAGGATAAGCCTACAATTGATGAAATGGTTGAGGCAATGCTCGGAAAAACAAAGAAAGAACTAGATATTTACAGAAGCGAGATGAAGACAAAAAGCATCAGACCTCATCAGCTTCTTACAATGGCCTCACTGATCGAAGAAGAAGCAACTCAGAAGGCAGACAGACACAAAATATCAAGTGTTTTTTATAACCGGATCCAAAAAGGGATGCCTCTGCAGACAGACCCTACAGTTCTTTACGCTCAGGGTAAGCATAAGGATAGAGTTTATTATAAGGATTTGGAAGTAAATTCCCCCTATAATACATATAAAAATGCTGGATTGCCCCCAGGCCCCATTGCCAACGCAGGTAAAATGTCAATCGAGGCCGCCTTACACCCAGATAAAACCGGCTTTTATTACTTTTTAGCGGCATCTGATGGGACAGTTATTTTTACAAAAACGCTTGATGAGCATAACAGGGAAAAAGCTAAACATATTTCCAGTAAAAAATAATGTCGGATTATGGGGGGATAAATAGCTTTCCCCCAATTTTTATGTTAAAATAGTTCAAGTGTTTTAGTAATGTCTAGTTACAGCGCCGGGAAACGGGCGCTTGTACTTTTCGTATAAGCATTCAATAGCGTAACTCACAGGCAGGTAAAGGAATGCAGGTTGCTGCTCCGTGCATAAATTGTAAAAATTTATGCTGATTCTTTCTGTGAACGCTATTTTTTCATGTTTAAAAAACACACTAAAAGCCGATTGCTTTTATAAAAGAATAGAGGTGAAGCAGCTTGAACGATAAGCTGCATTCTTATATAGAAACTCTCATTCCTGCAAGGAATGATTTGCTCGAGGAAATGGAGAAATTTGCGGGTGATCATGGTGTTCCGATTATGGAATTAACCGGTATAGAATCTCTGCTTCAAATTCTTCGTATTCAAAATCCCTCTGCTATCCTTGAAATTGGCACAGCCATTGGCTATTCTGCCTTGAGAATGGCATTTGCACTGCCTGAGGCCAAAATTGTAACGATTGAGCGGGATGAGGAAAGATTCCTTCTTGCAGAACAATATATTGACCGCTCCGGAAAAGAAAAAAACATCGTCCTTATCAAAGGAGATGCGCTTGAATCAGAGAGCGAAGTCAGAGCTCATGGTCCTTTCAACGCTATTTTTGTTGATGCGGCCAAAGGGCAGTATCAGAAGTTCTTTGAGATTTATTCCCGTTTTCTTGCCGATGATGGCATTATCATAACAGATAATGTCTTATTTAAAGGCCTTGTCTGTGAAGATGAGATAGAAAATAAACGAATTCGTAATCTCGTTAAAAAAATAGATCATTTCAACAAATGGCTTATGGCCCATCCTGATTATCACACGGTAATTTTGCCTGTTGGGGATGGAGTTGCGATTAGTAAAAAAAGAGGTGAAAGTTAATGGAAAAAACAGAATTATTGGTTACTCCCATTACATCCGAAGATATTCTTCCTCTTGCTGAAGCAGGGGCAGATGCATTTATTATTGGAGAACAGCGATATGGATTGCGTCTGGCAGGGGAATTTAACCGTGATGAAGTAAAGAAATCTATCGAATTGGCTCATTCAAAAGGCAAAAAGGTCTATGTTGCTATGAATGCCATTTTCCATAATGAAAAATTAGAAGAGCTTAAAGATTACTTAAAGTTTGCTTCTGATGCAGGAGCAGATGCAATTGTGTTTGGAGATCCCGCTGTTCTTATGACAGCTAAGGAAACAGTACCTGAAATGAAGCTTCACTGGAACACAGAAACTACTGCGACTAACTGGTATACATGTAACTACTGGGGACGCAAGGGTGCTAAAAGGTCAGTTCTTGCGCGCGAAATCAGCATGGAAGCTGTTGTAGGAATAAAAGAGAAGGCTGAAGTGGAAATTGAGGTCCAGGTTCATGGCATGACTTGCATGTTTCAATCAAAACGCTCACTGCTTGGTAATTACTTTTTATACCAAGACAAAGTAATGGAAATTGAAAATCGCAAGCAGCAAAAGAATATGTTCCTTCATGATAATGAAAGAGGTAATAAATATCCTATCTTTGAAGATGAAAATGGAACTCATATTATGAGTCCAAATGATATCTGCATCATTGACGAGCTTCAGGATATGCTGGAGGCTGGAGTCGATTCGTTTAAAATCGATGGCATTTTAAAAAGCCCTGAGTACATTCTTGCTGTGACAAAAGCTTATCGAAAAGCAATTGATTTATACTTTGAAGACCCTGAAAGCTATGAAGACCAAAAGGATTCATTACTTGAAGAACTAGAAGCGATTCAGCCAGAAAACAGACCATTAGATACAGGCTTCTTTTTCAAAGAGACAGTTTACTAAACACATAAATTTATAAAATATAGGAGGTATTTGACCGTGAACGCACTTCAGGATAAGATTTCACAAATGGTTGACGGCAAGCGTGTTATTACGAAAAAACCAGAACTTCTTGCGCCTGCCGGAAATCTTGAAAAACTAAAGATTGCCGTGCAATATGGTGCAGATGCCGTATTTATTGGCGGCCAGGAGTATGGCCTGCGTTCCAATGCAGATAACTTTACGTTTGAAGAAATGAAAGAGGGCGTAGAGTTTGCCAAAAGATTCGGTGCAAATATTTATGTAACAACCAATATATATGCCCATAACGAAAATATGGACGGACTCGAAGAATATTTACTTGGATTAAAGGATGCAGGAGTTGCGGGAATTATCGTGGCTGATCCATTAATCATTGAAACATGCCGCCGTTTAGCGCCAGAAATAGAAGTGCATTTAAGCACACAGCAGTCCCTTACCAACTGGAAGGCAATCCAATTCTGGAAAGAGGAAGGACTTGAGCGTGTTGTTTTGGCCCGTGAGACAAGTGCTGAGGAAATTCGTGAAATGAAGGAAAAGGTTGATATTGAAATTGAAACCTTTATCCATGGTGCAATGTGTATTGCCTACTCAGGCCGCTGCACACTAAGTAACCATATGACAGCCCGTGATTCAAACCGTGGCGGCTGCTGTCAATCCTGCCGCTGGGATTATGATCTATACCAGCAGGAGGGAAGCTCCGAGACACCATTATTTGCTGAAAATGATTCACCTTTTGCAATGAGCCCTAAGGATTTAAATCTGATTGAATCTATTCCGAAAATGATTGAATTGGGTATTGACAGTCTTAAAATTGAAGGAAGAATGAAATCAATTCACTATATCGCTACAGTTGTAAGTGTCTATAGAAAAGTAATTGATGCTTATTGTGCAGATCCTGAAAATTTTGTTATTCAGCAGGAATGGCTGGATGAACTTGATAAATGTGCGAATCGGGAAACAGCAACAGCCTTTTTTGAAGGTGTACCAGGGTATAAAGAGCAAATGTTTGGCAATCATAGCAAAAAGACAACCTTTGATTTTGCTGGATTGGTTCTTGATTATGATGCAGAAACCCAAATGGTTACACTTCAGCAGAGAAATAATTTTAAGCCAGGCCAGGAAGTAGAGTTTTTTGGTCCGGAAATTGAGAACTTTACTCATGTTATTGATAAAATTTGGGACGAGAAAGGCAACGAGCTGGATGCAGCACGCCATCCTCTGCAAATTGTACGCTTTAAACTGGATAAACCTGTTTACCCTAACAACATGATGCGGAAGGAGAAATAAAACATGTCGCATAAACCTGTTGTGATTGGTGTAGCTGGAGGTTCTGGCTCAGGGAAGACAAGTGTCACTAAAGCAATTTATGAAAGCTTTAAGGGACATTCAATTTTAATTTTGGAACAGGATTACTACTATAAGGATCAAAGTATTCTCCCTTTTGAGGAACGTCTCAAAACAAATTATGACCATCCGCTTGCATTTGATAACGACCTGCTGATTGATCATATTAAGCAGCTGCTGCGCTACGAGCCAATTGAAAAACCAGTATATGATTACTCAATCCATACTCGTTCTGATGATGTTATCCCGGTAGAACCAAAGGATGTTATAATTCTTGAAGGGATTTTAATTCTTGAAGACGAACGTCTTCGTGACCTGATGGATATAAAACTTTTTGTTGATACAGATGCCGACTTAAGAATAGTTCGGCGTTTAATTAGGGATATAAAAGAACGCGGCCGATCTCTGGACTCCGTAATTGAACAATATGTGAACGTGGTTCGCCCAATGCACAACCAATTCATTGAACCTACAAAGCGCTATGCGGACATAATTATTCCCGAAGGTGGGCATAATCATGTTGCTATCGATATAATGGTGACAAAAATTCAAACAATTCTTGAACAAAAATCAATTTTATGAAACAATAGCAGATGAAAAGAACTAAATTTTAGTTCTAACGAATAAGTTTTTGTATGCGCGCCCTTTAATAGGACGCGCTCCTATGTATTTATGCCAATGATAGGGCTACATAATTAACACAGTCTGCTGGGGGATTGTGAAGACTAGAAGGAGTGAATAGTTTGGCTGCAGAGAAAGTATTTCCAATGACACAGGCAGGAAAAGAAAAGCTTGAACAGGAGCTTGAGCATTTAAAATCTGTAAAACGTAAAGAGGTTGTAGAAAGAATTAAAATCGCCCGAAGCTTTGGTGATTTATCCGAAAACTCGGAATATGATTCTGCAAAAGAAGAGCAGGCTTTTGTTGAGGGACGTATTACAACTCTTGAAAATATGATTAGAAATGCAAAGATTATCGAAGAAGGCGAAATGAGCAGTGATACTGTTACACTTGGCCGTTCCGTTACTTTTGTTGAATTGCCAAATGGTGACGAAGAAACCTATACGATCGTGGGCAGCGCTGAAGCAGATCCATTTGAAGGCAAAATTTCAAATGATTCTCCGATTGCAAAAAGTCTGATTGGCAAAAGAGTCGGCGATGAAGTTTCCGTTCAGACTCCAGGCGGAGAAATGAGCGTCCGTATCATTTCAATTAAATAATAATGATTTAAAGGCACTCATAGATTTTGGGTGCCTTTATTTTTGTCCAAGCCAGCCATTGAAGAAGCCCTCCAATGTTTGAAAACCCCCATCCTCGTCAACACTTTTGACGAGGTGTTTTTATGTGGCAAAAAAGGGCAAATGGATTCCTGATCTTATATTTAATTATCTTCTCACTATTATTGGTGAGGCTGATGCAGGTTCAATTATTTGAAACGGAAACCTTTACATCAAGGAACATTAACCTTCTTGAAGAAAGCGTAAAGCAACGGGCTCAAGAGCTTGTAATTGACAATGGCAGAGGTGAATTCCTCGACCGTAATGGAAAATTAATGACAGAACAAAAGACGAATGTACTGGTTTTGTTTCCGTTTTTAAAAAAGATAGCCTGGGATGTTGAAACGGTATCCTCTATAACTGGAATCTCAAAGAATAATTTGATGTATGCCATTAATAAAGCCAAAAAACCTTTTTCTTATGGAGACCCCCTGCCAATCTCTTTAAGTTCTAAACAAATGAAGAAAATAAATGAACTTAAAATACCGGGAGTTTTTGCAGTTGAAAGGAAATTTCCGATTAAAAACATTCCCGCAGAGCAATTGATTGGTCTGGCTGCAGAAAATCCTACAGAAATTAAAAAACGCTATCCTGATAAAAGTCTTTCAAGCCAAACACCCATTGGAATATCAGGACTTGAAGAAAGCTTTGATGAATTCCTTCTTCCTGAGGGAAAGTCGAGTCTTATTTATCATGTTGACGGTGATGGAGCCCCTCTCTTTGGGCTAAATGTCCGCTATACAGATCCAGCCAACCCCTTTTATCCGGTTAATATTAAAACAACTGTAGACATGGATATTCAAGAAAAGGCTGAAGAATTAGCTAGTACCTATGGTATTAAAAAGGGAGGTCTAGTGCTCCTTGACATACAGGACAACAGTGTCCTTGCTATGGTATCAAGACCATCCATTAATAAAAAAAATCCGTACAGCGGAAGCGGTATGTCCAATATGATGCTAAAACAGCAGATAATGGGATCTGTTTTTAAAACAGTAGTCGCCGCGGCTGCTATTGATCATAATCTCGACAGCCCAGCCAAGACATTTGACTGCAGCAAAAAAATTAATGGCAAGCTAGATGAGCAGCACCAATATGGAAACTTGGATTTTTCAACTAGCTTTGCCGTGAGCTGCAACAGAGCTTTTGGACAGCTGGCAGTGGAATTAAAAAATATAAATCCTAAAATATTAGAAGATTATGCTGGAAGACTGTCCCTCACAGGTCCTGTAGGCTGGGAAGGGGATGTTTATCACACAAGCAATTTCAAGCAGATGAAGGAAGAGGAAAAGGGGAGGGTTTTCCGATCCGATGAAGACCGTTTAGACTCAAACTTTGTGGCCATGTCTGGAATCGGCCAGCATGAGGTAAGGGCAACCCCTTTAGGAGTAGCCAGCATGATGGCTACAATTGCTAGGGGCGGGGATAAAAAAATGATTAAAGTGGTTTCAGCGATAGAATATAAAAATCACTCCCAATTGATTCGGTTTCCTGATAAAGCTATTGCAGGGGATACCATTGCTCCCTATACGGCCATGGAGCTTCAGAAACTTCTTAGGGAAGTAATTACAAATGAGCGTGGGACAGGACGCTGGTTTAAAAGTCTTCCTTATGAAGTAGCCGGAAAATCAGGAACAGCTGAAACAGGAAGGTATGTAGATGGAAAACAGCTGCATAATAAATGGTTTGCGGGATATTTTCCTTATCAAAATCCAAGATATGCTCTAGTGGTTGTTAATCTGGATGTTTATGAAAATGAGGGCGGAATTAATCCTTTATTTTCAGATATGGTAAAATGGTTGTATGAAAATAAGAGCAGCCAGTAGGACGTCTTGAGGAAAATCAAGATATTCCTTCATGTTTTCATGAACTCATGTTAGAATGTTGACATCCTTATTTTTTGGAGGGATAGAATTGGATAACGATTTTCAAACAGGTTCCCGGTCCGGTAATCGGGCAAAAAGAAAGAAAACAAACTTGGTGTTAAACAGCTTGATTGCCATTGTCCTGCTTTTAATCATATTCGTTGCGTATGCAATTTTTTCAGGCGGCAAAGATAAAGCGGCAACCAAGAATGCTGATAAATCCGCAGAATCAAAGCAAACTCTTCAGCATAAAAAAAGCAACGAAAAAAAAGCAAGTAAAGATGAAAAGGCTGAAACTGACCAAAATCAGGGGAAAGACGAAGATACTTCGTCCGATGAGCCAGATGACAATGCTGGTGGCCAATCAGGGGAGTCAGATGCCCAGGCGGTGGTCACTGAGGGCGGCAGCACCTCCAATGTAAAACAGACTATTGAGAACCCTGAGTGGAAGCCAGTAGGCACTACTCAGTCCGGAGAACATGCTGCAGTTTACGATCAAAGCTCTGCTGACTGGCAGGAAATGCTTAACGCGGTTTCATATGCTACCGGTATTGACCAAAGCAATATGACGGTATGGCGTCTTGGAAGCAATAATCATGACCCAAATCGCTCTATAGCCACCATTTCATCCAAGGACACTAAAGAAGCCTATAGAGTTTATATTGATTGGGTGGACGGAGAAGGATGGAAGCCTTCAAAGGTGGAAGAATTATCCGAAAATGATAGAGGGAATATGGGCCAATAAAAGCGGCTGATTAAATCAAAAAGTAAGGATGGTCCCTCGAAGAGGTTCCATCCTTACTTTTTTGCTTTAAAATGTACTACAGCTGAGTAAAAAGTCTGGCTATTTTCGTTAACATGCATTTGATGTGAAACAGAATGGACGGAAAGCATGATCACTCTGTTAATATCGATTTGTCCTTCAATCTTCTTTTGCAGCGTCTTTAAATCTGCTGCCTCAAAGAATTCCACTTTATCTTCGATTAAATCTAGTTGAAAACTCATACTATACACTCCCTCTTATTTATTATTGTAATGGGAGAGAACCTCCCAGGCAAACAATTGTGAAAGACTTTTATCTTTTGGCTTTGTTGAAGTTAAAGACGTAGACTCCTACGGGAAAAGCGCGCAGTACCTTTATAGCAAAATCATCGCAAAAGATGGTAAAATAGTGTTCGCGGATACAAACTGCGAATCCGAAGAAGATTATATATAAAAAACGTCAAGGAAAGCTTTCTCAAGCTTACAAAGGGTAATTCGGGATATAAAGTTTACTCTTATTACAGAGGGAGCAAAATTACAAAGAAAGAGGTCTGAAAATGAAAATCGCCATCATTGGAGCAATGGAAGAAGAGGTTACACTGTTAAGAGAAAATATTGAAGGAAAGACACAGGAAACTATTGCTGGTTGTGAGTTTACTTTTGGGAACATGCACGGTGCAGAAGTTATCCTCCTTCGCTCTGGGATAGGCAAAGTTAATGCGGCTATGTCTACTACAATCCTTCTGGAAAAGTATAAACCTGACTATATTATCAATACGGGATCAGCAGGTGGTTTTCATTCTGAACTGAACGTAGGGGATGCTGTAATTTCCTCAGAAGTTCGCCATCATGATGTGGATGTAACTGCTTTTGGTTATGAATACGGACAAGTTCCTCAGCTTCCAGCTGCATTTTTGGCAGACAGCAGACTTGTAGCGATTGCAGAAGCTGCAGCAAAGGAAATTGAGGATATTCAGATTGTAAAAGGCCTTATTGCTACAGGAGATTCCTTTATGCAGGATCCTGTAAGAGTTGACTTTGTAAGAACCAAGTTTGAGGACCTCCAGGCTGTTGAGATGGAAGCTGCAGCAATTGCTCAGGTTGCCCATCAATTCCAGGTGCCGTTTGTAATCATTCGTTCATTGTCTGATATTGCCGGTAAGGAATCCAATGTATCCTTTGATCAATACCTAGAAAAAGCAGCAGTTAATTCTGCTACCCTTGTAATGAAGATGGTATCCAAGCTGGTTTAATTATTGGAAGTAAATTAATAATTTTTCAAAGCCTGCCTTTTAAGGTGGGCTTATTCTTTTGTTCGCTAATCAGAATATATATCCCTAAATTCTGAACGCACGACGGACAGGATAAGGAAGGCTTCGTCAGCATTATCATCGCACGAAGGAAAAGCACCTGCTTTTCCGAGGAAGTCCTAATCAAGTAAAATAGAGTGTGCTGATTTCCTTTGGATAGAGTTTGTTCAATTGCTACAACTGATATTCAGTTGTAGGGGAGGGCTCCACCACTTTCTTATTGGCCATTTACCATGCCAGATGGTTAAAGTGTTCTTTGGTAATTTCGCAGCTATATTGATTGAACCGAGCTCCTGAAGCTCAAATTAAACTCAAAATATATGGTACTGTTCTATTGGCTAAATAATTTACTAATATTTACATTCGCGAAAAACGCCTATTTTATGTTAAAGTTAAATAGTAGATTTATAGAAAAGCAGGTGATTTGAATGAAAAACCAGGCAAAAGCCCTTTTTGATAAAATGACTGATTTTAAACGATTTGCGATTACTTTGTTGGCTGTTGGCTCGTTTCTTTATCTAGGCTTAATTATTCCTTCGGCTGTTAAATCCGATAGAAGTTTAAATATAATCATACTCTCTTCATTAGTATTTTTAACTCTTTCTGTTTTCTTTTTTATTCAATCCAGTACTTGCCGCGAAAGGCTCCTGGAGATGGAAGAAGCAGATGAATATTTAACACGCAAATAGCGTCTTTTAGCGAGGCGTTATTTTTTTATGGAATAAATTAGAAAAAAAGGTTTACAATCATCACTTATGTGGATATAATTACCATAGTTAGTGAAAAATTCCGTTTAGGAGGTCGTAATGATGAAAAAGTCAGTCGTCTGGTTAAATAAAACAACAACAACTGAATATTTCTTTAGCAAGCATTCGACCCAAAAGGAATGGATCGCATAACAGTCAATGACTAAAACGAATCTATCCATGCCGCAGGGAGAATTGCGCCCTGTGGTATTTTTATGCGTAAAAGACTAGAAGCCGCAGGGGAATAATTCCTTGCGGCTTTTTTTTGGCTAGGCAGAATATATATGCTTAAATTCTGAACGCACGACGAACAGGACAAGGAAGGCTAAGTCAGCTTTGCCTCGCACGCTTTTCGAGGGGTCCCGTTTTGAGCGTGATAAGAGCAACTGCGGCTCTTCCTTCGCCAAAAGTCTCGGTCAGGGCCGAGTTTTCTAATGGATAAAAAAGGAGGTGGAAAACCATGACATTAAACATTTTATTTATGACAATCACCATTAAAAAAAGAGTGATGGACCTTGAAGAAATTCAAAATGAAGAATTTATCGAAAAGCTTCGCGATGAACTTCGTGACCGAAGATTTTCTTTGCACCGTCCTCTATAAGCAAGGAGTAAAATTCTAATGGAAAGGTGGTTTTTAAAATGATTTTTCATATTCAAAATCGCAGAGCAAGCTTATGGGTGATGAAGGACACCACTTAACGGGAAATAATAATGGGAGGGTGACCTATGTATTTGCATATCTTATTATTAACCCTTTTTCTCCCTAAAAAGAAAAAGAATTAGGTTTAACAAAATGTTCACATTCTTTTCTGATTGGTACTGTGATAATATGATAAATTCATTATAGGTACAGAACTATCTAAAGGGGTGCTTAACATGTTTTTGATGGTAATGGCTTTTGTAATTACTGGTACTATTGGCTGTGTGATTTCTGCAGAGGTAACTGCAGCGGATGAAATATAATATTATTTTTATAAAAAGCATTAGCTTGAAGAGCTGATGCTTTTTATAATTATAGCGGCCTTTCCAGGCCCTGAAATTGCTGCAGACTTGATTATGACCTTTTTGGAATTTTTTACATAAAAATATCGCAACTCGGACAGACACATTCCCTTGTCACTTTTCATAGGAATTAGTTATAGGCTATAGTCCATATGAAGACGGGGGTGAAGTTCATGTCCGGAATTTTGGCGGCACTTGGTTATTTGGTTAAGGAGTTTTTATTCCTTGTTTCATATGTTAAAAACAATGCCTTTCCCCAGCCACTGTCAGCAGCAGAAGAACGGAAATACTTACGTTTAATGGCTGAAGGTGATTCACATGCACGTAATATGCTGATTGAGCATAACTTGCGCCTGGTGGCTCACATTGTGAAAACATTATAAACACGAAACAAAGTCACTCTGTTATCCGAAAGTACTTAATTTCCCGCAGTTTCAAGTTAGTTAAAATCAAACGTAAGTTCCAAATTATTGAAGTGGACAAGCACTCTTAATGGTTTACTGAATTAGTTTAATACAGGGCCATAAACAAATCCTCTAACTTCAACAAAAAAATCTCATTCCCTTCCCCCTTAGAATTTTGAATAAATAAATGGTAGAAGCAGGGGGGATACAGTGGGAATTTATATAAGCATTTATTCAATCAAGCATACTGGTACTGAGAAATATGCAAAGCATTTTTTTGATTTAATGAACAAGTATGGACTGAAGATAGATAAAATTGGTTTATTTGAACCTGTCAGAAAGCCATTTACAGTTGAAGATTTTATTAATATGTGGGCGAAGGAAGAACCTGGTATATATAATCTTGAAACCAACAAAATGATCGGAATATCAGGAGGTATGCTTGGAAAGGGTAAAGGATACTGGTTCCAAACTCATTGGTGATTGCACCCTACCGAATTAAGTCTTAACTATCTGACCATCAATTTGGATAAAAAAGTATATAATCAAATAAAGAACGATATTTTGCCATTGTTCGAAGGTTTAGTGAACTGTTTTGATGCTATTTTTGGCTATGTAACAGATGAAGAGGCTGAGGAAAGGCAGCATATAACAGGAACATTAAAAGAAAGAATTCCAGGTGTCTTTTGGCTTAAATACTATTCTCAGGTCTTTGTAGATTACTTAAATAAAGAGAATTCTTTTTATGACTTTCCTTGGCATCGAATAAAGGAATTGAGTAAAAAGGGAATTATTACTGAATTGGCGGATAATCCCTTCGACCAAACAATTGCTGATTTGGAAAAAAAGGCACGAGAAGTAATTGGGGCAAGTAAATTCAACGCAACTGCAAAAGATTACCCAAAAATTCTTATGCCGTGATTCTTATTAAGCTAACGGGGGCTAGAGCTACGGATCCTGCTGCCAACAAAGGTGGCTTTTTTGTTATTCAACAAACGGGGCAGTTTAGTTCCAGAAGGAATACAATTTGCCTATATAGAAGATTATTAAAAACTTACAAATTTCGGTAAAACAGTACAAGGAATTCGAAGAAGGAAAGGGGAATACTATACGATAAAACCAATTTATCCAAAGGGGATTTAGAAATGAACCTGACTAATGGACAGCTAGTATTTTTTTCTGTTTTATATACTTATAATGTTTTTTTCGGAATGTTGGTCTTGGATAGATGGTTTCCTACGAAAGACATAGGATTTTATCTTGTGAACTTTATATCGGCTTTCCTATTGGTCTTCATAGTCTTAAAGATTGATAAAAAAAGCAATTGGATGAAACAAAATGCTTCGGCATTAAGCTGGGTGATTACAATTATTTTATTTGTAAGTGGGTTTGTCGTTCCATTAATAGTTAACACAGTAAAGTGAAAAACCAGGATAAACAAACGGGTCCTATAGTTGTAGAAAAGGCTGTTGAGACAACCTTTAACTATTGATAATTTTATGAATAAATGTACTTAAACTATAGGGGGCTTATGTTGAGTATGGGTGTTGCTGCGGCAACTCCTTTTTTGGTTATTCAGTTAAAGGGACAGATGGGTTTTATTTGATGGAGAGTGAGGAGAACTTTCTTTTAAAGAAGTTAGGATATAAAAAAAGACACTGGGGGGAACCAGTGCTGAAGAAATTACCTTTTTATAAACTAAATGTATCATTGAATTTAAAGTTTGTCTGTGAAAGTTCTGTGAACCTGGTTTCTTTAACAAACGGGGCAGGATAGTTGAATAAGAAATCATCTCAGGGAACAATAAAATGAGGTGTATTCTATGAAAACATACGTTATCTTAGTGTCAATATTTATTCTCTTTGTTGTTCCCAAAAGTGTAAGTGCAACAAACGAAGGATATGAAGTGGTATCGAAGCTGACTAAAGAAGATATAGTCTTGTATGCTAAGGAAGTAAACGGCTTATATCGAGACTTTAAAATTGATTTCAAAGGAGAAGTTTACTCAAGACCTTTTTGGTTAAGCGTTGCAAATAACCCCACTTATGCACCACAAATTTATTACGAAGACATAAACGAAGATGGAAAAAAAGAATTAATCATAACTTTAACAAAAGGATATGGTTCTGGTGCATTAGATGAAGATGTTTATGTCTATAGATATACAAATGGATTAATTGATGTCCTAGTTGATAATCCTTTAGCAATTATCAATAAAAACGTAAAAACAAAATTAACTACTAAAAAAGCCGAAATCATTTTGGGGGACAAATTATCCATTATCGATACTAAGTCAATAGATCCATCGCATTTATTTGAGGATATAGGATTTGGCAGCATTATTGATTATGAAGTAATTAACAAAAATCTAATGGTCAGAGTAAGTGGTCAAATAACACCAGCGATGTTTGTTGGAGATATTATCATTACTTATGAATACCGTGATAAAATGTATCAAGCGAAAGCAATTGAATTCATAACGGATATGAATAAAAATCCCTTTTATGGTCCAGTAAAACATTAAGCGATATTCAACTAACGGGGGCTTTACTTCAATAGGGAGTAGAGCCTTTTTTCTGTTGTTCGACTAACGTGGCAGGTTACTTGAATAAGGACACTTTGATTTATTGGAAAAAATATAAAGGTTTTGTGTATCAATTAATAGAATGAAATATTTATTACTTTATTTAGGAGGTCTAAATGGTGGCAGATAAAAGCAGTGTATTATTAACAGACGCAAACTTAGTTGATGTTATCACAGGGACAGTTTTTACAGCATCAATTTTAATCACAGACGGTTTTATAGCTGAAATTTTTAAAGATGACATATTGGAAATTCAATCTGAATTTGAAGTCTTGAAGATTGATGCAAAAAATAAGTGGGTCATTCCAGGATTGATAGATATGCACGTACATATAAATGAAGGATTTGCACCACTATTTGTCGCATCTGGAGTCACAACGGTCCGAAACACGGGTGGAAATGTATTGGAATTAAAAAAATTAATAGATGCTCCAAATGACGCTCCTACCCCAAGAATTTATTCAGCAGACAGAGTGATTGATGGTCCTCCGGGACTTTGGGGAGAAACTAGTCCTTGGAATATAAATATTGATGAATCCGATGCAGCTCGTGAAGAGGTAAACAGACAGATTAGAGCAGGGGCAGATTTCATTAAAGTTTATGGCTGGCTTTCTAAAGAAATAATGACCACCGTGGTTCAAGAAGCAAAACTTTTCAATAAAGAGGTAAGCTGTGATTTAATCCATTCAACAAAAGTTAATGCAGTTGACGCTGGAAACATAGGCGTAAAGTGGAATGAACACGCATCAGGTATAATACAGGCAATGTACCCAGAGTGGAATATGGAGGCAGACCAACATATATGGAATAAAATCAATTGGGAAGAGCCTGAACTTGAAAAGATAGTAAAGATATGTTCCCAACTAGTTAAACTGGGTATAATTATATGCCCAACAATGACACTATTTGACCAGATAAGCCGATTGAAAGCATATTGGAAACCAGATAACCTGGTAACTAAGAAAATGTATGAGAATAACTCTTTGATTAGTCAGTGGGAAGGTCTTTCCCAATATGAAGATGGTCTAAAACAACTGGGAATTCAAAATAAAATAAATAAGGCGATTGCAAAAACATATTTTGATTTAGGCGGAACAGTGGTTGCTGGTACTGATACCCCTGCTGGGATATGGACATTACCAGGGATGGCTCTTCACCGAGAATTAGAGTTATTTGTTGAAGCAGGATTTAGTGAAATCGATACTATAAGGGCTGCTACTTGTGTTGCAGCTGAAGCAATTAATCAGTCTGACATAGGTGTTATTAAGGTAGGAGCGATAGCTGATATTGTCGTTCTGAATAGCAATCCTTTAGCGGACATAAAGAATACAAAGGATATTGATTTTGTAATAAAGGGTGGGAAAGTCCTTTCTCAAAGAGAAATATTAGAAAGCGTTCCTAATGAAGAGTATACCAAGAGAACACAGGAAGAATTTATAGAAAGCTTTAATGGCTGAATCGTAAGATAACATTGTTATTGAACTAACGGGTGCTAATCTTCAATAACACACTAATATTAAGAAAGCTCAGGCCTTTTATGGCTCTGAACTTTTTTTATAGGCTAATTTAACTGCTAAAGTACCTGCTAATTCAGTTACGAATTACTGTGTAAAATCCGCTTGGAGTTTATTCTTTCCATTTAAAACCAAATGCTTTATCCTTTAATTAGGAGGTGATTATTATGAGTTTTAGAATGAAAGGCTTCGATAAATTACAAAAGGAATTAAAGAAGATTGAAAGAAATGCTCGGGAGTTGGACGGTCAACATTCCATACCGTTAAATGAATTACTTAACGACCAATTTATGGTGAAGTTCTCTAACTTTGCTAGCTTCCAAGAAATGCTTGATAAATCTCCGTTTAAAGCTGAAACTCCCGAAGACTTCGCTGCTATCCCAGACAATGAATGGGATACTTATGTAAATTCCAATACAAAATTTTCTTCTTGGCAAGAAATGCAAGAGAAAGCAGTTGATGAATGGACAATTAAAAAGTTGGGTTTATAAGGAGATGATTTATCATCTCTTTTTTTAATTTCTGTAATCGTTATACATACAACCAGCAAGCGTCACCTAATTCATCCTCTCGTGAAAGTAAAACTCATTCCCCTTCTTAAACAAACCTGCCCAGATAGTTCAATAACAATAAAGGGGATCGCCGCAGCAATCGCATCTTAAACATAAGCCCCCGTTAGTTTAGTAAGAAATCACTTGAGAAAGCAACCTTTAAACTAACTAGGAGAGTCCTTTTTATATAAATTTGACGTTTCCATTCCTGGTATTTTCCAATTACTTTTTTATACTCTTTTTCTTTTGGGACAATCACTTCGACAAGAGGTAGTATGTCTAGTAAGGTTTTCTCATAAAAGATGTGTGATGTTATTTTCCTATACAAATGGTAGCATAAAGCAAATTAAGTTTCTTTGCCTCGCTGAATCTTCTACGACCCTAGATTCACCTTTTCTTATGTAATATTTTAAAGCCCTTCCTAGTTGTATAATATTCAGCAATTGCTATAGCCTGCATTACATCCCAGGTATCAAATTCGGTATATAAGAATACATACAAATCTAAAGCGTCATCTAAGCCCCCAATATTAATTTGAAACGGCTCCGAAAACGGACTATTGTTAAGGAATTCGTCCAAAGACATAAAATCGGTATACCGAGTCATAAAGTTCTCATTCATAAGTGCATTAACCGAAACTAAATCATAATCAGACCGGTTATTTTTGGAACTGGCAATAAAAATGGCCACTGATTGTCTTCACTCTTAAGCACATCTTTCCCTCCCCATTTATGAGGTGAGGAAAATTCTGTGAGTTATATCTATTGAAATTATAACGTAGCTAGAGGTTAAAGGTTGCAGACTTTCTTTCACTTTTTGAACAAAAAATGTCATTTTATATCTTAATTTTCATCTCTTGTCTAATTATCAAAAGTTTGGGCTGTGATAAAAGCAAAGTGACGAGCGTAGTTTCACAGAGAATACCCTCAAAAATATCTGGATATTTTTACAATTAAAAGAAGGATTTTGAAGGAAAATGCAGAAATACAACTAAAAAAAGGAAATTTAAAGGGTGAGGGATATGACAGCACAAATAGCCATATTAAATAAAAACGGCATAGCACTGGCAACGGACAGTGCCGTAACAATTGCAGGGAACAATAATCAAAAGGTTTACAACTCGGCTAATAAGCTTTTCTCTCTTTCAAATAAATACCCGGTTGGAATTATGATATACGGATCTGCACAATTTATGGGAGTACCGTGGGAAACGATTATAAAATCCTATAGAAGAGAACTTGGAGATAGATCGTTTCACACCCTAAGTGAGTATTGTGAAGATTTTATATTATTTATTAAACAGAACTCAATACTTAGTGCTAATTTTGCTTTTCAAAGTACACTTATAGATACTTTGACAACTTATTTAACTGTAGTATTAAATCAAGTTAATACCTTAATTCAAGAATATCCGGAACAGGAACGTACCCCTGAATTTATTGCTGATATTATTGTGAATGAAGCCATTAGAATTTCGAATGATATTATAAGCATAATTCCTTTTAATGAAGGATTTGATGAGACATTTATTGAATTAAATAGTGTTGAATTAGACTCCACACTCGAAGACATAATAACAGAAAATATTTTTGTAGAAATTGCTCAAGAGGGAAAAACTCATATCAAGAAGTTGTTGTTATCATTGCTTGCTAAGGATTTCTATACAAATGCAACAACAGGAATAGTAATTTCGGGTTATGGGGAACAAGAGATCTTTCCTTCTTTATATGAGTATAAGTTTGAGGGAATATTTAAAGGGATATTAAAATATAAATTGGAATCAAAAGAAACTATATCGGCAGAACCTACAGAATTCTCAGTTACGGCTTCCATAAAAGCATTTGCACAAAAAGAAATGGTCAGTACGTTTATGGAAGGAATGGATCCGAGCCTAAAAGACCAAATATTTAGTTCCATATATTCTATCCTCCTTGAAGAGTATCCTAAAATTTTAACTGAGAATCTTGGCTTAGAGTTAACGGAAGAAGATGAACAACGACTTGTTATTTTATCTAATAAAATTTTTAATGAAGTGTTTGAAAACGTCCAGGGAATTCAAAATGAAAAATACACTTGGCCTATAATTGAAACCATACAATTGATGCCTAAAGAAGAAATTGCATCGGTGGCGGAAACATTACTTAACCTGGCATCATTAAAGAAGAGAGTAACAATGGATACAGAATCTGTTGGAGGACCAATTGATGTTGCTATTATTTCAAGAACGGATGGACTAATTTGGATTAAACGGAAACACTACTTCACACCTGAGTTAAATTCTCGATATTTCAATAATTTATAATAGGAGGAGCACTATGGCAATGGCCGCATACAATGATTTTTTTAATATTGACAATCAAATAAAGGGTACATCAATCCTACCTAATAAAGATGCTAAAGTTTTGAAAAAAAGAATATTAAATAGTGTAAAGACTATAATAGAAAATGATAAAAATAAGGAAAGCAATAATAAATAACAACAATCCCACTCTCCGAGTGGGATTGTTGTTTATTGAGAATGGTGTCTGCTTATTAATATAATTTTGTACTTTCAACAATTAATAAGAGCTTAGCTGCCGTTTCAAAATTCTAAAAACATATGCTAATTTTATTTCTTATTCCTTGCTAATTCGCTGGTTGTTGGTAAGTAAAGAGTTATAAACGTGCACTCTTAATCATTTCCGGTAAAGAAACAAACACCCGAATTAGCCCGAATCGCACCTGATAGAGTTTATAGTCACCAATCACTATCTTCTCAAAATTAGGGAAAAAGATGTTCATATTACCGAGCTGTGTCATATATACAAAACGCTTATACCCATTAGGTTGAAAAATGCATTTTGGAATCGCTCAAGTCAATTTTTCGGCCCTTAATCAAAATTTACAAAAAAACTTCACTTCCGTATTAATGAAGTATCCGATTACTATAGCTAAGACCACCATTATATTGGTAACTGAAAGAAATATAGTTGATGCTGTAAAGTTCTATGAGTCAGCAGGTATAGTTCCCAAACTCATTTAGGTTTTAAAAAGAAAATGAATTAAAAGGGTTCTTATGTTGCAGAAAAAGCTGTCAACAAAGGTAGACTTTCTTATTCAGCTAACGGGTGCTTATGTTGAGTATGGGTGTTGCTGCGGCAGCTCCTTTTCTTTTTGTGCTAGCGATGCAGTTTTCTCGAAGAAGGAATGATACAAAGTTTTGTCGAACTTCATTCAAAGGAAAATTATGGGGAGGCTGTTATGGCGGACTTTAAAAGTATTAACGTAGAGAATTTAAATATAGTGGATAAAGACGGGAAAGTAAGGTTGAGACTATTTAATACCGATAATATACCGCCTTTGATAATGGATGGGAAAGATATTCTTCCTGGCCACAGGCAGAATGATCCAATGTCTGGATTGATGTTTTACAACGGAGACGGTGAGGAATGTGGGGGATTAATCTTTGGAAGTAAAAAAGATGAAAATGGAAATTATGAGTCTGCTGCCTCAATAACCTTTGACCAATATAAACAAGATCAGGTTGTTCAAATGCATTACATTGAGGATAATGGTGAAAAGCATTATGGCTTTTCAATATATGATCGTCCTAGTACCCCTTTGTCTAAACTTATAGAAAAAGATGGGGAAATCCAAAACTCCAATTTATCGGAAGATGAAAAAGAAAAAGAACTAAATGCTGTTTGGGAAGGGAATACTCGTCGGGCATTTATGGGGAAAAATACAAAAGGCGAGGTTTCTGTTCAATTATTTGATACAAAAGGGGCTCCAAGGATTCGAATGGTTGTTGATGAAAAAGATATACCGAGAATGGAATTTCTGGATAGCCAAGGTAATGTAACTTACAAGTTGCCTCCAGAATAGTAGTTATTCCAAGTCAGTTTATAGGACAAAGAGCTAAGTTGTGCTGCCAATCAAGGTGGCACTTTTGTTATTCCACTAACGGGCAGGTTACTTAAAGAAGGAAGCCCGAACTTTTTGTAGAAACTTATATTAAAAATGATTGGATGAAGGGGATTTGGATAAATGGACCTAGAAATCTTAAATAAAGCATTAGAAGGACGTGGTGTAGAGGAAGTAGAAAAAATTTTAGAGGAAGTAGGATAAATAAATACGAAAATGCTGTTCCCCTTCTTATTGAATACTTAAAAAGCACGGATAATCATAGGCGGAGGCTTCGGGGTATCCAGGTACATTGTTATATGCATTGAAACCTTTTGATTGTGTTTTTACTCTTTTTACAGAAAGCCCCACGGATTGCATCAACGGTGGAAATTTTGGAGAAGGTTATTACCATAATGGTATGATCAGGACTACAACAAAATATTTTATGAAGAATAAGCTAAGACTTGGCCAGCAGTCCAACCAAGTCTTTTTTTTACATTCAATCCTTATTATTTTCATCATCCTGGTTTGAATCTTTTTCTTGCCTCGATTCAAGATCTAAGATTAGACCTCCTAAAGCCAATACAGCAGGAGCCAATACGATTTGAAACAATTTCCCCCAAAAACGCGGATTCTTTAACATTTTATAAATCCTCCTTTCGAGTTATAATATAATTACAACTCGTTTTAATAATTATATAATACCATATGGTTGTAAAAAATCAACAACGATGTTTTAATTATTTTAAAACAAGAAGGAGAAGCAAAATGAATAATCCATATTCTTTGTTACTAAAGGAGTATATTGCTCAATCTGGATTGAGTTTAACCGAAATAGAAAATAAAATGAGAAAAAGAGGGTTAAATAAGAATAAAGCATATTTAAGTAGCCTTCAAAATGGAAAAATGCCACCACCACCTTTAAATGTAACCCAAGCATTGTGTGATATTACAGGTGGAGATCCTTTGCGATTATCTCTAACAGGGGTTCTAATGGAAATTTCTGAACAGGATTTCTTTTTAATAAATAAGGATACAAATAAACTTACTGCTCTAGATGCGATTAAAGAAATTATTGTAACAACAATCGCAACATTAACCGATATTAACAAATATAAATTACACCAGCAGATTAGGGATTTTTTTAATGATATTGGTATGGTGTTCACTAAAGAAGAAGTGTTAGAAGTGTTAGCATACAAGGACATAAAAGAAATCTTAGATCAGGTTTTCGAAATGATACCCATCAAGGAAGCATTTAAAAAAGGAGTAAGTGCTAGTTCACCAGAGGAAGCAAAAGAGATAATGATAGAGGCAACTAGGAACATTGATTTTAAATTTGAGGAAAAAAGTAAATTGGAAGCGAATTATATAGATGGTAAAATAACAGATGAGGAATTTGATTATTTAATGCATTGTCTAGTGGTTTATCGTAAGCTTAACTTAAAACCGTTTAATAGTTAATAAGCAGAGTAGCCTAATAAGTGGCTACTCTGCTTATTATATTTTTAAAAACAAAAACTCAACTACGAAGCATTTGAATAAGTAGAGAAGGTGCCTTTAAATTAACCTATATTAGTTATCCGATAAAAAATGCAACCTGTACAAATACATTTCTCCGTACTTGTTCGGTTTTTTTGACTATTTTGCTGCTGTTATAAAAGGTGACTTCCCATACCATCAACATATAAAAGTTGGTTTGAAAGTAACTTGTACTGTACCAAGATTAAAGTTGCAGAAATCCAGGCTGCTTATAAATTAAGCCAGAATCGTAATTAAACAGATTATATTAACATTTTTAATAATCTACGAAATGAAGGAAATCCAAATTCGAAACAAATGGCAGAACTAATAGGAAAGAGCCTACTTTTATTCACCACTCAGATGGAAGAATTAAAGAACGGACGGAGCTGTCATATTGGTAGCTTCTTTTCAGATTGTGAAGGAATGTACTTACGCTAACGGGGGCTTTACTTCAATAAGGAGTAGAGCCTTTTTCCCGTTGTTCGACTAACGGGCAGGTTAGCTTAAGAGTAATAAAATAACACTTGAGGATTTTGATGAAAAAGATTTTTGTACACTAGGAAATTGTAATGCTTAGTTTTACAATTATTTTTTATAAAACAGTAATGGAATATTATGTTAAAGTATAAAAAAGGGGGTTGAATATGAAAATTAGGAAAATTTATTTTTTTTTACTATTGTTAGTATTTACATTTGCATTTTCTGCTTGTAGTAAAAGTGTTAATTTCAAGTTGTATGAAGGAAATCCATTACGAATAGCAGTGGTAGGAGATCCACCAAAAGTAAAAGAGGAACAAGTGAGGTTTACCGAAATATCATTTGATGATATGACAGGTGAGAAGTTGAAGTCTTTTGATGCCGTCTTTATTACAGAAAATAATCTTTTTGAAGCTGCTAAAGGTAAATATGCAGATGTTTACTTAAATTCAACCATTCCAATCTTTTTTATTGGAACTCATAATTATGTTCCTTTTACTGAAAAAGATTTGGAGTACGACAAGACTTGGAAGTGGTCTGAAGGTAAAAGTTATGCTGTTGGTGTTCTTGGAACCCAAGAGAAAGATACATTAAAATATTGGGGATTTGGATTGTATAACGACGAAAAGACCAAAGAACATATTGAAGATGTATATTCAAGAATTTTCAAACAAATTGATAATCTAAAGCTTTGAATAATATGGAGCATATAAAATATGGGACATTAGAAAATTTAGAGTGGCAAGCAGAAGATTAATGTTCATATTTAATGTAAAATTCCTTGCAGAAGTATGACTTTATGAACTAATACACTTAAACAAACGGTGACATTAGTTCAATATGGTAGGTCCTAGTATCTGGGATAAAGAAAACTCGCCTTTTCTTAAGCGAGTTTAGTTTTTTTATATTCCAGTTTCATTGTCAAACCTATTGCCATTTCAATCACATTTTATTAGAAAAGCTCCTCAAAATGGAACCCTTTAAGAGAAGGATGCTCTTTCCTTGCTATCAAAAAATGTTACCACTTATCAGATGGGGTATTAGTTGTTGAATTCAAATTTCCTTTCTTTAAAATCTTTTAATAATAGACTATGATATTATTAAAAAGCCAAAATCACGTAAATTATACAATTTTTGTAATCAGTCTGGAAGAAAAATGAACATTTTTGTTGTGTGGCATACTTTTTTATATTAAGTAAGCACGGGAAATGAATAAAGAAAACTTAGAAAACCAGGTAATAGATGAAAGATGATAACTATCGTTGAAATCTGCTTACATATATTAAAAATTGGATTAGATATTTCCATAAATGAAACGAAAGGTGTGTATAGTATGAACAAAGGCATCATAGAAGATAATTTTTACTTTGACCAACGTACCGTTTTTTTAATTGAACACAAAGAGAGAATGAAAATAATTCATTTTCTTTCTAAATCTTTTACTTTTGATCAACTCGTTGAAATAGCTGAAAAAACAGATGCGATTGATATTATTAATTATAATGGGTCTACTTTATTTAGGGTGAATGCTTCAACTAGGTTGTATATTAAGCAAAAAATTGCACTATTAAGCAGGAAAAAATTATTAAGTTTTCCAGTTAAACTGGTTACGGAACAAAAGATTAATTACTCAAATACAACTCCAGAAGAAAAAAAGAGTAACAGAACAAGGATTGCGAGAGAGCCAATAGGTAAAGCATATCCATCCAAAAAACAGGGAAAGTAAGATTAGGTTTCTTTTTCTTATGAACACAGAGGTTTACAGTGGAAAATCAAAGGTAGCATAGGTGGTTAGTAGAATAATTTACTACCGACGTTCGAGACTCTACACAAACTGTAATTGATCCCTCTTTTAACTAATGTATTATTTGTTCGAAAAGAGAACTTATGTGCCTATTTCATAAACAAATTCAATGGTATAATTGTTCAAAACCAAGTTTCAGGGGGAAGTATAAATGTCAGTAGGAAAGTTAGCCTTTAACGTTTTGTCTAGCCACTTTTTGGGTTCGTGGAAGTACGGGCTCAAACTTCTTATAGAACCTGAAAAAAGAGTGAAAAATACTGGTTTATTATTCAGTAGTCTTTTATTTAATGGGATAATATCTGACCTAATAGATACTTGTCTAGACGCTTCAGATGTCAACAATTCATTTTCGATTTCACCAATTGCATCAGCTGCTACTACTGCTTTCTATTTAAAACAACAGAATTTATTCGGGATGGACTCAATGACTTTGGTTTCTTCTACATATAATTCAATTTCGCTACCAACAAACATATTTGGGCTATATTCTGTTCCGACTACTCATCCCGTTCACCAAATATTCCCTCAGCAGCAAATAACCCTACCATACCTGCAACAGCAAAATCCTGTTTTTTTGGTTTCAAGTTTTTTACCTGTACTTAATTACGAATTAAAGTTAAAGCAACAACAACCATTAGATTTATCACATTTACAGGGAATGAATTTAATTATTTTTAGTTAATTCCGTAAAACAATAGTTCGAAGAACTTATAAAACATAAGTTATGTTTTATAATATTATTGATTTTTTCAAGGTGAATATAGCGGGAACCATAATTTTTATAAAGTAACCATTTTTGGTTTAAGGAGTAGTTTATGATTTGTGATATTTCTAAACAAAGAAAACAGTTTGAAGAATTAATGTTTAAATGTATTGGTAATAGTATTATTCCACAGAGTAAACAATTGATTAATAGTATTAAAGGCAAAATAATAAAACCTGAATATCTAAAAAAATACATAGAAACCTTAAAACATAACGACATTCCTTATAAAATTCGAAATGCAACAGAACATATCTACTTCGGTGATATATCAAATTTACATCCTAATGCTAAATTGTATTTTGATTTGCACCGAAATAATGATGGACCCAACTTTTATATTCAGGACGGCCAGATCGGGATTTGCTATTTGGAACAATACGAAATACACGATAAAAAAAGAGCCAAGATATTTGAAAAGAATTTACAAGATTTCTTTTGGGAAAATAGAGACGGTGAGGTTTCTGGTTGGCACTCAATGTCTGTTGGCCATCATAATGATTTTTTGTTTGACGAAGTAAAATATAGTGACAGATATTGTTATTTTATTACCGATCAAAAATACGAAGAGGATGTAAAGAATATATCTAGCTATATGTTAGGTTATGATGTGAATTTTAATCATTTAGATATTGTTAACCAAGAATATGAAATCGATGGTCTGATATGGTTTAAATTTAAGGATGAACAGTATCCACAGAAAGGTTCAAGTCTTTCATATAAATTACTTTGTTTATTAATGGACAGCAATATAAATCATTGTATATTTAGTGATTATGATGGAAAAATCACTATAGATACCCGAATAAAAGTTAAAGGCGACAACAGGATTTCCATAACAAAATTTAGGAAAGATTTAAACAAAGTATTAAAATCCTCTTGGGAAGCTAACTTTGCTAGAATTTTAGATTATTTAAATATTGAATGGGAATATGAAAAGACCTCATTTATGTTGGAGGATAGATACTATTTTCCGGATTTTTTCCTTCCTAATAATACGGTTGTAGAAATTAAAGGATTGTGGGATTCTGATAGTATAAAAAAAGTGAATTCATTTATGGATTTATACAGTGGCTATAAATTATACATAATTGATAAGGATATGATGTATTCATTGGAACAGTTATATAAAAACGATATTGAACATTGGGAAGAACGTTCAATTAGTAGTTTAAAAGCAGAAGTGCTGCCAGTAGTAGGTATAACTTTGCTTCAAAGAAAAAAGGTAGTATCAGCTTTGCAAATTGGTGAACAAGTATTTTTAAAAAGAGACTCTGAAAACCCTTATGATAAAAACGCCATACAAGTTTTAAATAGCGATGGTCAGCAGATAGGTTTTATCAGTAAACAATGGGCTTCAATATATGCTTCTAAGCTAGATGTAGGTATGGTATTTAAAGCCAAAATCAAATCAAAGCAGGAAAAAGTAATAAAAGTGGAAGTGGAAAGAACTAACATTTCTGAACACATAGTTTATGATTTTCTTTTCCCCCCATTATTACGCAAATAAATAATAAGAATACGGGATAGCAGCAGCTATCCCATTTTTAACATAAGCCCCGTTAGCTTAGTACATTTATTCACAAACTTAGCTTTAAATAATACAGGAACCTACCTATTTTATAGTAAAGGGTCTTAAAAGCCCGACCTTTTCATCCTAACGGGGCAGTTTACTTCAATAAGTGGATTGCTACGGGCGATCCTACTTTAATGGGGGCGTTAATTGAAGAACAAGTTCTAGGACCTTAATGGTCCTTCTTTTTTGGATTAATGAAATGAGAATTTTTTTTCTGTCTCTTATACACGGGGCAGGTTAGTTATAATGTTTGGCAAAAAATAATGGTTTAGGCGATATGTAATTCGGGTAGTAACAATTGATTATAAGTTGTTGTCCATTAACATAGTGCATCAATGGGGAGGCAGCATTATGGCTTACTTGTTAGGAAATCTAAAAGCATCTTTAGAGCAAACCAAGGAACGTTTAAACCTTCTCATAGAACGTGGTGTTGAAGCATTAAACATTCTTTATCCAGGACTAAATTATGGTGGAATGCTTTATTATCAGCTTTTAGAATCTTTACCTAAAGAAATTGAACGATTAGAGAAGAGAATTAAGGAATTAGAGAATAAAGAAATACTAAAAACTAAGCAGCTCTCCGATGTAATTTAAAATATCATAATTTAATTCAAAGTGCTTTAATCCAAAGAGGATTAAGGCCCTTTTTTGTTGAACCCTTATTTAACTAACTGGCAGTTTAGCTTAAGAAGGAGTATGGGAAAAAATGTAGAATTCTTAAGCATCACAGGGACAGGATGTTAAACATCGGAGGTCTAAATTATGTGGATTTTTATTGGCATAGTGGTAGCAGCAATAGCGATTATTTTGACAGCTAATAATTTAGAGGCCGGGAGATCAATTGGACTTGACCGAGGAGCAATGCTTAAAGCTGAGTCAAATACTGTAATGTGTACCAATTGTCAAACTAAAATGAAGAGGCAGCGAAACGGGCAACAATGCCCGAAATGTAAGAAAGTTTTTTGAAAATACAGGTGAGGACTTTTTGGGGAACAATGGAGGAGATTTTTTGAAAATCATTGATACAGTTCCGTATTTTTTGTTTAACTATCAACCTTCTATAAATTTCTTGCGGAGCTACTATAAGACGTTTCCAGAAATTTTTGATGAGTATTTTTCGTATCATTGCAAAGATACAGAAGAAAGACAAAATCAGTCGATATTAAAGTATCCTCAATTCTTTAATTCCATCCAGTTAATTCACGAAAATATTTTTTCCCTTATAAAAGAAATAGAGCATATGTATTTGAGTTTATACCAGGTTACTTTTCCTATCGATGTAAATTTAATCGTTGGAGGCTTTGGTTCAAATGCCTATACTTATAGGCAAATCATACCTAATGTAACTTTTGCGTTAGAAAAATTATCTACAGAATGCAGTCATTTAAAAACCATTATTGCTCACGAATTAGGACACGTTACTCATAATATTATTTCAGATAAAGCTGGAACTGACTGGTCAAGAGTAGAATGGAATAGCCCACTTACCTGGCTTTTTCAAGAAGGAGCAGCAACCCATTTTTCAAAAAGAACTTCACCTGGTCTTTCCCCTTCTATTTATTTTTCTTTTGATGATAACGGTAATGGATGGCTGGAATTTGCAGCATTACACAAACAAGAAATAAAATTTGCGTTTGCAAAAGATTTTAAAGAATGTACTCCTCAAGAAATTTTTCGTGAGTGGTTTTCCATTAATGGAGGAAATAAATTTGGCTATTCTCGATTAGCTTATTTTTTAGGAGATATGCTATTTCAAGAAAAAATTTTACAGTTAAGAGAAATGGACGTTATTGTAGCTTGGGAAGACCACGGTTTTGAAGAAATCGTTAATAGCTGGTTGAATTATTAGCAAGCAATCACTTATTCCAAATGGATATCAATCAACATTTGAAGGTTTGTACTTAAACAAACGGGTGCTTGAGTTCAAGAAGGGGTAGTAACGACAGCTCCTTTTCTTTTTTCTACGCTGTTTTCACAAAGATTGTTGCTTTTAACAATCATTTGATAAAGTTTAGTATAAATAAAGATAAAGCATTGGGGGGAAGGATTATGGATAAAAATGAGTTTTTTGTTTATCACATTGTTACTAGATCCAAAATGAACCTTGGACAGATAATTAATTTTGATAACAACCAAAGCAATACATTATATCGGTTCTTCTTTGAGAGGGAGCAATTAAATTCTAAAGGCGAAGACTTTATACGGATTTTGTATAACAACTATAAAAATGAAGGAATCTACTTGGACAAAGAAAATGCAGATGTAGCTATTAAGTATATTGACCAAACAATCAGAGCTATTAGAGAAGTGATAGTTGAAATGGTCAGGCTACAAGAGTATCCTCATTATCCTTCAAGATTGTCTTGCCTTTATGCTGCTAAAAATTATGAAGACGTTCTAAAATGGAAAGAATTATTTGACTCATACAACAGAAAGGTTTTACAGATAGTTAAACTTCGAGTAATAGGGAATTCTTTTGAGTGTGACGGCAACCTTCTGCCAAAAGAAGATGGGGCTCCATTCTCTCAAAAAATTGAACAAGCCAGAGAATATTGGAAGGGGAATTCTAAAAATGAACTTCCAGAGCTTTTGATTAATGGTAATATTGAAGTGGTAGAAATTATTGATGATTTTACATCGTTCTTATATGGAAGTCAGTGCAATAATCTTTAATGACCTCAAAAAGAGGTTATTTTTTATGCCTTTCTTAACATTTAAACGGTGTTATAACTTAATTTTTGGCACGCCGAAATAAGCATATGTTCTATCTGTTTTTCGAGAGACAAACGCTTTCCTTATTCTATCAAACGAAACCAGTAGAGATAGTTATCAAGAAACTTCGTAGCTAATCCCTGAAATATCCTCATCCAAGTTTTTAATCGGCTGTGGAAGTTATCATTGATGTGCTGGATATGATAAATGCCTTTCTTTACTCGTTCTTTTTTGCTGTCGTTAATTGGTTCGTGTTTTAACCCTTTAATCTTGGCGAATTTCTCTTATGGTTCTTGGCTGTATCCGTGTATAAAGTAGGAATGTAGCTGCGTTTTAGAAGAATGGCCCCTCGTTATTGAACAAACGGGGCAGGTTAGTTAAACAAGAAATGAAAATTTATCTTATAAATTAATATAAAATACACGAGAACATACGTTTGTTAAATGGAGCTTTTATGTTATAATATTCTAAAAATTAACTTTGAAAAGAGGAAATATAATGAGTGAGGCAAGTTACATAATAAGTAATTTCAAACAATATTCACCCTGGTTAAAGACATTAGTTGATTTAGACAACGCATTATGGTCTAAACAAATAGCCAAAGGTAAATGGTCTGTAAGCGAAATAATAGCCCATCTTATGAAGTGGGATAACCATCTATTATTAGGAGTCCTCCCATCGGTACGAAACGAAAAAGGGATGGAGTTTCCTGATTTTGATACCTACAATAAAAAGGCATCAGATTACGTAAAATTAGGTATATCACAATTAAAACTTATTATCAGCTTGTAAAAGAACTAAACGAGTTTCCTATTGAAAAATTAAATAAACCATTACCTGCCAACGGAATAACTCATTGCCCACATACAGGAACACCTTATTCTCTTATGTATATTATTAAGGAATTTACTGACCACGATAACCACCACAAGGGACAAATAACACAATTCTTAAAGGAAAACAACTTGGATTAATTCAAGTTGTTTTTTGAAGCTGTCACGCATAGGCAGGATATTACATCAAATAACAGATGAAATATTGTTTTAATTTAATTTGTGAAACAACACACTTAAAGTAACGGGGCAGTTTAGTGGAAGAAGGAACTTAAGGGGAGTACAAGGAATATAGAGGTATTACCAAATAAGTTCTACTTAATCATTACAGACAAATGGAGAAAACGGAAATTTGGAGGAGCTCTAGTGCTAATAATTGTTGGATGTATTGTATTAGTAGTTGCTATTGTATCAATAGAAGGGCACATAAGAAAAGGATATAAACAAAATGAAGAAATAATTGATTTATTAAAGCAAATAAAAGAGAAGCAATAATAATAAATCTATGTACCGAAATAGTACAAGTCAACCAAACTGTGCTGCCAATAAAGGCGGCATTTTTGTAATTGTGCTGACGGGGCAGGTTAGTGGAAGAATAATGTAGAATCATTAGGTAGAGTGGAGGGAATAATTTGAAGTTAGACATTCTTAAGCAAAATAAGAAAAGCTGGGATATAGTAGCACATCATTTTAATGGAAAAGATGCTTTACCAAGTTATGGCCCTTTTACTAAAACTGAAGAGGAATTAGGACTGTTTGAAGAAATGACAAATAAAAAAGTTCTTGATATTGGTTGTGGAAGCGGACATTCTTT